>NZ_JBEYTM010000032.1:55878-85808 GCF_040643055.1 Streptomyces sp. NPDC047515 | reverse complement strand
GAACCCCCGCCCCTTCGCCTGGACGAAGAGCGCCGACGAGATCCTCGAACGCCTCGCCGCATATCTTGATCGAATTCCTGGCGCAGGACACTAGTCCAGACGCGGTTCCGGGAACCGGTAGCAGGGCACGATCAGCGCGGGCGTATCGGCGAAGTGGTCCCGCTGGTACTCGATCGCGGCGACCATCCGGCCGTACGCCGCGTCGTCCATGCCCTTGGGCGCGTACTTCCCGGTCGTCGCCAAATAGGCGTCCACGCACCGCTTCCACAGCGGCGCGAGGCGCGCCATCACCTTGCGGTCGGTCACGACCACGTACTCGTAGCACTGCATGTTGCCGCCACTGGGACCCCAGACGGCGGCCTGTACGAGCCGCTCCAGCGTCTCGTCGGGCACCGGTTCCGGCTTGAGACGGCGCATGGCCCGCATGGTGGACATCGTCGCGAAGAGCGCGGGCTCAGCTGTTCCGGCCCCGGCTATCGGCATATCTGTCGTCATGATCGCGGAGTCTACGGGCGAGGCCCCGCGGCGGGGAGCCGTGCCGGCCGGCCCTCGGACGGGCTCGCCACCCTGGCCGCCGCGGCGCTGATGTGTCTGGACCCGGAGTGCAAGGCCCACCGGCGGGAGTTGGCACAACGCTACATCCGGCATTCGTTCCTGTACGCCCTGACCCACTCGCCGCACGCCGCGCGGTCGCTGCGCCGAGCGCGCGACCGGTGCCGAGGGCCTGAGAGCCGGACCGGGCATCGGCGGGGGCGACCAGGAACGACGCGAGGGTGGGGCCGACCGGCGGCCGGTCGACCCCACCCTGTGGCCCGCGGCGTCCGCGCGGGCCCGGCGGTCAGTGCCCGTTGTTGCTCGGGGCGTTGACGTCCACCCGCACGACCTGCGGGTCGTGGTCGCTCGCCTGCTTGGCGAACTCCGCGTTGATGTGCACCACGTCGTAGTCGAAGCGGCGGACGCCGGGGCTGGTCAGGATGTGGTCCAGCGTCTGCGAGTTGCCCTCGTACACGTAGCTGTACTGCTCGCTCGCGGGCAGCGTGGTGATCAGCGGCTTGAGCACCTTGCCGCTGGTCAGCGCGTCCATCGTCGGGGAGAAGGCGAAGTCGTTGAGGTCGCCGAGCGTGATGATCCGGGCCGAATCGTCGGCGGCCAGCAACGACTTGACGAAGGTGTTCACCTCCGTCGCCTGCTTCACACGCTTCGTCTCGGAGCTGCGTTTGGGCTCCTGGTACCGGCCGTGCAGGGGCTGGTCGCCGCCCTTGGACGTGAAGTGGTTGCCGATGACGAAGACCGGCTTGCCGTGGAAGCGGAACTCTCCGACGAGCGGCTTGCGGCTGTCCGCCCACGCGTCGCTGGTCGGGGCGATCCGGCCGGGCGACGCCGAGAGCGTCACCCCCTTCTTCGTCGGCACGGCGGTCACGGCGGTGGTCGCGCCGCCGCCCGCGCGGTCCACGAAGTCGACCCTCTTGGGATTGAAGAGGAAGACGTTGCGGATGTTGCCGCCCGGTTCGCCGCCGTCCTTGTTGTTCTCGGGGGAGATGTACCGCCACGCGTACCGCGGACCGCCCGCGGCGACGATCGCGTCGGTGAACCGCTTCAGCGTCGCCTCGGAGCCGACCGTGCCGTCGTTCACCGCACCGTTGTCGTCCTGGATCTCCTCCAGCGACACGATGTCCGGGGAGGAGAGGTTGGTCGCGACGCCCTCGGCGAGGGTGTCGAACTTGGCCTGCTCGTCCAGCGCGTCCAGATTCTCCACGTTGTACGTGGCGACGGCGAGCTCGTTGCCCTTCTGCTTCCGGGTGACTTCCCGTCGGAGATGGTTGTCGGTGAGCGTGCCGAGTTCGGTGGCCTGGAGGTTGTAGCCACCGAACGACGCGTAGTCCATGACACCGGTGGTGGTGCCGGACAGCACATCGCCCACGTCGGCGACGGGGACCGGGTCGGCCGGGTCGAGGGACATCACCTTGATGCGGCCGGTGTTCTGGTCGTTGTACGAGGAGTACAGCGTGCCGCCCCGCCGGGTCCGGTTCTCGTCGGGCTTGACGGTCACCCACACCTCGTCGTACGCGGTCGTCGCACCCGTCACCCGCGTGTCGGAGACCTGGACGCGGGTGCCTTCGAGCGACTCGTAGAGGTCGAGGGCGTACGCCGAGGGGGCGAGGGCCAGCGAATCGATCGAACCGCCGTCCGCCGATGGGGCGAAGGCGTCCGGTACCGAGGCCGCGTCGAGCACGACCGGGGCCGGCAGCGCGTTGCCCGAGGACAGCACCGTCGTCTTCGGGGCGTTGATCTCGGTGATCGACTGGGTGGTCGACGAGGGGTAGTACTCGTCCACCTTGCCGCTGACCAGCACCGAGTCGCCCACGGCGACCTCCGGAGCGGTGGAGCCGGTGAAGACGAACACGCCCTCGCTGGTCCGGGGGTCCGTGTCCGGCGCGGCGTCCTGGATCCAGAAGCCGCGCGAACCGGTGGTCCGTACGCCGGTGACGATGCCGGGCACCCCGGTCACCGACCGGCCCTTGAGCGGCGACACCCGGGTGGTGCCCTGGATGTCGTGGATCCGGACGGTGCCGGGCTCGGTCGGGCCGCCGGGGTCCACGGGGCCGGAGCCGCCGGACGTCTCGCCGGCCGAGTTGACCGGTGTCGGGTCGCCGGCGGTGAAGTCGGCGGCGTTGTCATCGGTGTCGGCGAGGGACGCACCGCGCTCCACCGAGAAGGTGTTCGACGCTCCCGCGGCCGGGCCGCTGCCCTCCCGTACGACTGCGGAACCGTAGCCCACGAGGTCCACTATCCGGGTGTCGGCCGCGCAGTCGGCAGCCGTCTTGCAGGTCAGTGGGGTCGTACCGGAGACGAGCGCGACGGTGCCGCCACCGGCCGCCATCGCGATCGTGCCGGTGGTGTCCGGCGTCGGCAGCGCGACGGTGCCGCCGGTGCCCGCGGCCTGGGCGACGAGATAGCGGCCGCCGGGGGCGATGGAACCGCTCAGTGCGGAGGCCTGCCACAGCGATCCGGCGGCCGGGGCGGCGGGCAGGTACTGGACGCTGAAACCGGACAGGTCGTAACCGGTGGAACCGGCGTTGGCCAGCTCGATGAAGTCGCGGCTGAGTGTGGCACCCGAGTTGCCCCCACCGCCGTACACCTCGGAGATCACGGCGGTCGAGGACGGAGTCGCGAATGCGGCGGGCAGAGCGGTGACCGAGAGTGTGACGGCGACGGCGCCGGCCAGGAGGACGGAACGGGGTCTGGATATGTGCACGGTGAGCTGCTCCCGTAGTGTGGTGACGGCAAAAGCTATGCGCGTAGAACCGGCCGTGACAAGACATCAGAAGTTAATTCCAGAAATCGCTCCGGCGGCCGGGAGGCGTTGCGGGCGAGCGGCGGGGGTGGGAGGCGCGCAGGCGCGGTGAGTGTCTTCCGGCGACCTCGGCCGAGGGAGGCCGCCCACCGGCGGCCCGGCTCGTGGTGGGCCCGCGGCTCCGGCTCGACATGCAACCGAAAGGTTGCCTATGGTGGAGGGGGAGGCGGAGCGGCGAGCAGGTGAGGGTGGTCCCGATGGCGACGATGGACCCGATATTCAAGGCGCTCGCCGATCCGAGCCGCCGGGAGCTCCTCGACCGGCTCAACGCGCGGGGCGGCCAGACCCTGCGCGAGTTGGGCGAGGGCCTGGGCATGAGCCGGCAGGCGGTGAGCAAACATCTGGCGGTGCTGGAATCGGCGTTGCTCGTCACCGCCGTGCGCCGGGGGCGGGAGAAGCTGTACTACCTCGACCCGGTGCCCATCCAGGAGGTCACCGACCGCTGGATCGGCCGGTACGGACGCCGTCAGGCCGCACTGTCCCACCGTGAACAGACCCTGGAAGGAACGGTCATGGACCAGTCCGAGTTCGTCTACGCGCTCTACATCCAGACCACTGCCGAGAAGCTGTATCGGGCGCTGACCGACCCCGAGTTCATCAAGATCTACATGGGTGGTTACGGCCCCGAGTCGACCTGGGAGGTCGGCGCGCCGGTGCGGTGGAAGATGGATCCGGACGGTGAGTTCGAGGAGGTCGGCCAGCGTGTCCTGGAGGCGGAGCCCGGTAGGCGGCTCTCGTACACCTGGCACACTCTGCAGCCCATGCACCGTCAGATGTTCGACTTCGCCTCGGAAGAGGAGTGGGAGAAGGCCGTCCGGGAGCGGTCGAAGGTCGCCTTCGACATCGAGCCCGCCGACGAGCCCGAGTTGGGCATCAAGCTGACGGTCACCCACAACGGGTTCGACAGCCCGGACAGCAGGATGCTGGAGGGCGTCAGCGACGGCTGGATCGCGATCCTCTCCTCGCTCAAAACCCTGCTGGAGGGCGGGAAGTTCCTCGACGAGCCGGCCTGACGCCGCGGCGGTCCGGCGTCGGCCTCGGTGTGGCGCGTCCGCCGTGGGGCCGCCGGACACGAGGAGCGCCCCCGACGGGCCCGGCCTCGACACGGAACCGCCCGAAGGCGTCCTCGCCGAGGACGGGACCGAAGGGGGCGATCAGCCGCCGCGCCCGCGTCGCGGAACTCGCCTGGCGCGGGCGGGTGAGGAACCGTCCATGGAGCGGACGGCCCGTCGGACGGCCGGTGCGCTCGGCGCCGGACGGCGTCTCCTGTCGGTGGATCAGGCTCCGGGCACGCGGTCGAGGAAGCCGCTGACCGAGGCGATGCGTCCGTCCTCGGCGAGGGCCAGCACGTCCGACCCGGCGACGGGCGCCGAGCCGTCGGCGGAGGAGACCAGTTCCCAGCTGAAGCGCACGATGTCGTGGTGCCCGTCCGGGGTGCCGGTCAGCCGGAACTCGAAGCCGGGGAACTGCTGGTGGGCTCCGTTGATCGTGGCCGTGAGCTCCTCGTGACCGCGCACGTCCGCCAGCGGGTCGGTGTAGGTGGCGCTCTCCGTGAAGGCGGCCGCCACGGCCTTCTCCAGGTCCTCGGGGGTGGCCGCGTTCCAGGCGACGAAGTAGCGCTGAACGGCGTCCTCGTATGCGGTCATCGTGCTGTCCTCTCCTCGCGTCCCGGCCTTTGGGGCCGGGCTCCCGTGTGCTGATGAGGAACACGATGTCCGATGGCGCGGAAAGCGTCGATTACCTCCGAGGTCATGGTCCGGACCTCGGAGGTGGCATGGTTCGGACCTCGGAGGTGAGGTGTCACATCGCGGGGAGCGCCTTCTCAGCCCTGGCTGTCCGGAACCACGTGCATGGCTGCTTCCTCGGCCGATGCCGCCGCTCCGTCGATCCCGACGTCCTCGGCCGCCAGGGTGTCCGGCTCGTTGATGTCCAGCTGTCGGGTGAGCCGGCCCGCGCGTACCGTACCCACCTCCCCGTCCCACAGTTCGCCGTCACCGTCGCACAGATCACCCAGGCCGTCGCCGGTGATCTCGGTGATCTCGGGCAGCTCCCGGGCCAGGCGGCTCTCCAGCGGCTCGCCACTGTGCTGTTCGGCGGCCGTGGTGCCCTGGTCCTCCACCGCCCACGGCCGATCGGGCGGGGAGTAGCCCTCGTCGAGCAGATCGGTCAGGCCCCGGTTGTCCAGGGTGTCCTCGATGTCGAGCTGCTCGGCGGGGTCGGAGGCCTCCGGCTGTTGGGGCTGGTAGACATCGTCTCCCATGTCGGCATCCTTCATGGTGTGTCCCTTCCCGGCTCCGGGCTCCCGGTCGCGCACGCCGCGCACGCGAAACGGGGGAAAGGGGGCGTATCTGGGCTATGTGTCCGATGCTGGCGAACCGCCCGTATGGCTTCAGGATAAGTGGACCGGGCATGAGCCCGCAGCCGTGGTCCGCCGACCGGGCGCGACGGGCCGGTCCGAGGGACGATGGAAGGTGCAGGAGAACGAGGGAAGGCGCGAGCGAACCTCGTCCCGTGCCGTCCGTATCGGGAGAACCGCCATGGATTACCCGGAGAGCTACCAGTTGGTATTTCAGGCGTCGGCCGTGGAGGACGACACGGTGACCGTCCGGCGTACGGAACAGTCGGGCGCGGGCGGGTATCCGATCTACGAGGACGAGACCGGAATCGTGCGCGCGGAGATCAGCGACCGGGGTGAGGTGCGCATGATCGCCAGCGGCGGACACCAGCGGCTGGGCACCCCGCTGGTGGTGCGGGAGCCCACCGGCTGAACGCTCGTGCGGTGCGCGCCGTCAGCCCTCGGTCCAGCCGTGGTTCTTGGCGAACTGCAGCAACCCGCCCCGGATCTGGAGGATCTGAGCGCCCGTCAGTGAAGGTGCCGACTCCAGCAGGACATCGGTGACCTCCCTCGTGTACTCGGCCGCGCTGAGCACGTCGCACAGCGTGTCGTCGTCCGCGGATCCGGCGATGCCGGCCGCGGCGGGCCGCGGGGGAGTCAGCGGCCTCCCGTCGGGCCCCTCGGCTAGCCGGACGGACGACGCCTTCAGCCCCCGGTCACCGTCCTCGATCTCGAAATCGACCGCCGTGCCCGTGCGCACATAGGACTCGGGGATCAGCATGTCGTTGACATGGAGGAACACATCCTCACCGCCGTGATCGGGTGCGATGAAGCCATATCCCCGTGCGCTGTCGAACCGCACCACGCGACCGGAAACCACACCAACCCCCAAGGAAGAACCGGGCCCCTCGCCCCTCGCCACACATGGCTTGACCGGAGAATAGCCCCGTGCGGTCGGACCGCGCGACCCGATCCCGGTAATCGGCCGGGCTCATCCGAGCCTGCGCTCGGGCGGCGGCGCGGTCCCGGACGCCAGCGGGGAGCGGGCCAGTTCGATGCAGCCCACCGTGATCAGAGCGACCGCGACCAGTTCGGGCAGCACCCACCACCCGGTGCGCAGCTCCTCGCCGAACAGCGTCACCCCGTACAGGACGCTGATCAGCGCGTCGCCGAGGGTCAGCGGCGGCTGGACGGCGACCAGCATGCCGGCTTGGAGCGCGTTCTGGAGGAGGAACAGCGAGCCCACCCCGGCCGCCGCGGTGGCGTACAGCTGCCACGACGTGAAGAGCGCCGCCGCTCCGCCGCCCCCTTCGAGCCGCGCCATGGCGTCCTTCATGAGCGCGGCCGTGAGCGCGTACCCGCATGCCGCCGCGAGGCCGAGCAGTGCGCCCCGGGGGTTGCCGCGCGTGCTCAGGGCCGCGCCGATCAGCACGGCCTCGAAGATGCCGGTCAGAATGAGTGCGGGCACCCAGACCGCGCCGTGCACGGACGTGGCGCCGCCGCCCGGTGCCGCTGAGGCCATGCCCAGGGCCAGCCCCAGGGTCACCGCCACCACCGCGTACCAGATCGACCGGGGCAGCCGGACCCGCATGACGAACCCGGCCATCAGCAGCGTGGCCGGCAGTTCGATCACGAAGATCGGCTGGACCACGGCGATCGGACCGGTGGCCAGCGCCACGGCCTGGCAGACGGCCGCGACGATCACCAGGCCGATCCCGGCGAGCCACACCCGCCGCCGCAGCAGATGCCCGATCAGCGCCAGACGCATCGCCTCGCTGTCGGGGACGGTGCGGGCGGCGCGGCGCTGGAGGACGGAGGCCGCGCCGTTGCTGAACGCAGTCAGGACAGCGAACAGGACACTGATCACCCACCCATGATGCGGGCGGAGGGCCCGCGATTTGGGGTCCTGCGGTCCGGCGGCATGGCGGGGCGCACTGCTCGGGTCCGGGCGGCCATGCGGACCGAAGGTGTCCGCGAGTCCGCGTAGCGTGCCGTTCATGTCAGCGAAGAAGGACCCCGCCGCGCCCGCCGTGCTCTCCCCGCGCGCGCTGGGCCGCGCCACGCTGGAACGCCAGCTGCTGCCGCGCCGGACCACGATGTCCGCGAAGGGCGCCGTCGAGCATCTCGTCGGTCTCCAGGCGCAGAACACCAAGCCGCCCTACTACCAGCTCCTCGCCCGCCTCGACGGATTCGACCCGGCC
Organism: Streptomyces sp. NPDC047515; assembly: GCF_040643055.1. NCBI lineage: Bacteria > Bacillati > Actinomycetota > Actinomycetes > Kitasatosporales > Streptomycetaceae > Streptomyces > Streptomyces sp. NPDC047515. Next base: position 77,917 of record NZ_JBEYTM010000032.1, on the reverse strand, counting down.
GAGCTCGCCGGGCTGATGGAGTCCCGCGAGGTGGTGCGCATCGTCACCCTGCGCTCCACCATCCACCTGCACACCGCCGCCGACGCGCTCACCCTGCGCCCGCTCGTCCAGGCGGCGCGCGACCGGGAGCTCAGGACGTTCCGCGAGGGGCTCGTCGGAGTGGACCCGGACCGGCTCACCACGATCGTCAGGAAGTTCGTCGAGGAACGGCCCCGTACCCCCCGGGAGATCCGCGAGGCACTGCTCGCCGAGTGGCCCGACGCCGACGCGCAGTCCCTGGGCGTGGCCGCCCGCTGTCTGCTGCCGCTGGTCCAGGTCACCCCGCGCGGGGTGTGGGGCAGGAGCGGAGGGATCGCGCTGACCACCGCCGAGCACTGGCTCGGCAGCCCGTCCGGCCCGGTGCCCGCACCCGGTGCCACCGTGCTGCGCTACCTCGGCGCCTTCGGGCCCGCCTCCGTCCGGGACCTGCAGGCGTGGTCCGGACTGACCCGGATGCGCGAGGTCCTCGAACGGCTGCGGCCACGGCTCATCACCTTCCGGGACGAGAACGGCGTCGAGCTCTTCGACCTGCCGGACGCCCCGCGCCCCGACGAGGACACCCCCGCCCCGCCGCGCTTCCTGCCCGAGTTCGACAATGTACTGCTCGGCCACGCGGACCGTTCGCGCGTGATCCCGCCGCGGTATCGGGGGCGCAACGGGAACGGCAACCAGGCGTACGGCACGGTGCTGGTCGACGGATTCCTCGCGGCGATCTGGCGGCTCGGCGACGGGTCCGGGTCCCGGCCCGGTTCCGGGGTGCGTTCCGGTTCCGGCCGGGCGGCGGCCCTCACCGTGCAGCCGCTCGGCAGGCTGAGCCGGGCCGATCGCGACGCCGTCACCGAGGAGGCCGTACGGATGCTCTCCACCATGACGAGGGCCGGGACGGACGCGGTCACCACAGCGAACGGATACGACATCCGGTTTGCGACGTTCATCGACTTCGGGCCGTGAGCGGCGACCGATGCGCGACCCGTGGAGCGACGGCCGCGGTCCGGCCCCGCGCACCCGCGCCCTACGGCAGCAGCCCCGCGCGCCGCGCCGCCACCACCGCTTCCAGCCGGGTGTGCGCCCCCAACTTGCGCATCGCCGAACGCAGATACCCCTTCACGGTCTCGGGCCGCAGCCCCAGCCGCTCCGCCGCCACCGCGTTCGTCGTCCCCGCCGCCACGCACGCCAGCACGTCCACCTCGCGCGGTGCCAGGTGCACGTCGCAGGGTTTCGGCACACGGGCCCCGGCCGCCGAGGCGAGCCGCCCGCACACCGCGAGCAACTCGTCGCGCAATGCCGGGTCCATCACCTTCGGGACCAGCGCGCGCAGTTCGCGATGGGCCTCGCGGACGTCCTCCCAGGCACCCGGCGCGGCCCTCGGGTCCGTGACCTGCTCCCGCGTCACGGCCAGAAGCTGCTGCACCTCGTCGCGTACGACCAGGGCCTGCTCCACATCACGGGCGGCGGCGACCGCCGCGTCGAACGTACGGTCCCCGAGCGTGACCGGCTCGCGCAGCGCCCCGTACAGCACGCCGCGCACCCTGCGCCGCACGACGACGGGCACCGCCACCACCGAGCGCAGGCCCTCCGCCGCGACCGCCATGTCGTACTCGTGGCTGATGTGGCGCGAGGAGCGGTAGTCGGTCACCGCACACGGCCGGGACAGGGCGATCGACTTGCCGCCCAGCCCACTGCCCGCCGAGATGACGAGCCCACGCAGGGCGCCGGTCTGCGCCCCGTTCAGCTCGGCGATCCGGGCATGCCGGGCGTCCGAGAGCAGCCCGCCGAAGGCCACGGGCACCCCGCTGGTCCGGCGCAGCCGCAGCAACGCCGCTTGCATCTCCACCGCATCGACGGATTCCGGCACGCTGACGCCTTTCTGCCCGGCTCCCGAGGCCCGGCAGCTTCCCGGGCACGCCCTGAAAACCTCGGCCGGGCCGGGATCCTCAGCACCCGTCCGGCCGCACCCCCGTTCGGGGGTGGTGAGACCTCGGTCACTGTTTACATGATGTTAAGCGACCGGTCCGGTACGCAATGAGGAGGGCACATGTCGGCAACCAGCGCGACGGAGACGTTCCGGGCCGCCCGGGACTTTCTGCTGCGGCACCGCGAGGACTACCACGCCGCCTACGAGGGCTTCCGCTGGCCGCGGACGGAGCACTTCAACTGGGCGCTCGACTGGTTCGACGCCATCGCCGAGAACAACGACCGCACCGCCCTGCACATCGTGGAGGAGGACGGCGGCCGCACCGAGGTGTCCTTCGCGCGGATGTCCGCCCGCTCCAACCAGGCCGCGAACTGGCTGCGCGCCCAGGGGGTACGGGCCGGGGACCGGATCCTCGTCATGCTCGGCAATCAGGTCGAGCTGTGGGAGACTGCCCTCGCCGCGATGAAGCTGCGCGCCGTCGTCATCCCCGCCACCCCCCTCCTCGGCCCGGTCGATCTGCGCGACCGGGTGGAGCGCGGCCGGGTCCGGCACGTTCTGGTACGGGACACCGACACCGCCAAGTTCACGGAAGTGCCCGGCGACTACACCCGGATCGCCGTCGGCGCGGCCGTGCCCGGCTGGCTGTCGTACACCGGTGCCGACGAGCGGCCGGAGACCTTCGAGGCGGACCGCGAGACGGACGCCGACGAGCCGCTGATGCTGTACTTCACCTCCGGTACGACCGCCAGCCCCAAGCTCGTCGAGCACACCCATGTCTCCTACCCCGTGGGTCACTTGTCGACGATGTACTGGATCGGCCTCAAGCCCGGGGACGTCCACCTCAACATCTCCTCGCCCGGCTGGGCCAAGCACGCCTGGTCCAACCTCTTCGCGCCCTGGAGCGCCGAGGCGACCGTCTTCATCTTCAACTACACCCGCTTCGACGCGGGCCGGCTGATGGCCGAGATGGACCGCTCGGGCGTCACCAGCTTCTGTGCCCCGCCCACGGTCTGGCGGATGCTGATCCAGGCCGACCTCTCCCAGCTGAAGACCCCGCCGCGCGAGGTCGTCGCGGCCGGGGAGCCGCTGAACCCGGAGGTCATCGAGACGGTGCGGCGCACCTGGGGCGTCACCATCCGGGACGGCTTCGGCCAGACCGAGACCGCGGTCCAGGTCGCCAACACCCCCGGTCAGCTGCTGAAGGCCGGTTCGATGGGACGGCCCAGCCCCGGTTTCAGGGTCGAGCTCCTCGATCCGGTCACCGGCGAGCCGGGCGCGGCCGAGGGCGAGATCTCCCTCGATCTGTCCGTGCGTCCGGTGGGTCTGATGACCGGGTACCACGGCGAGCCGGACCGGACCGCCGAGGTCATGGCGGGCGGCTACTACCGCACCGGTGACATCGGCTCCCGCGACGAGGACGGCTACATCACCTACGTCGGCCGGGCGGACGACGTCTTCAAGGCGTCCGACTACAAGATCTCGCCGTTCGAGCTGGAGAGCGCCCTGCTGGAGCACGAGGCGGTGGCCGAGGCCGCGGTGGTCCCGGCCCCCGATCCGGTACGGCTCGCGGTGCCGAAGGCGTACGTCGTGCTCGCGGAGGGCTGGGAGCCCGGACCCGACACGGCGAAGGTGCTGTTCGAGCACTCCCGAGCGGTCCTCGCCCCGTACAAGCGGATCCGTCGGCTGGAGTTCGCCGAGCTGCCCAAGACCGTATCCGGCAAGATCCGCCGCGTCGAGCTGCGCGAGCGCACGGCCCGCGGCACCGGCACCGAGTACGACGAGGGGGATCTGCGATGAGCGAGCTGTCCTATGCGTATGGCACCGGGACCACGGCGCTGCTCGACGACACCATCGGACGCAATCTCGACCGCGCCGTCGAGGCGTTCGGCGAGCGTGAGGCGCTCGTCGACGTGGCGTCCGGGCGGCGTTGGACGTACGCCGGATTCGGCGCGGCGGTCGACGAGCTGGCCCGTGCGCTGATGGCGTCGGGGGTGGCCAAGGGCGACCGGGTCGGAATATGGGCGGTCAACTGCCCCGAGTGGGTGCTGGTGCAGTACGCCACCGCCCGCGTCGGAGCCGTGATGGTCAACATCAACCCGGCCTACCGGGCGCACGAGCTGGAGTACGTCCTGAAGCAGGCCGGGATCTCGCTCCTGGTCGCCTCGCTCTCGCACCGCACCAGTGACTACCGCGCCCTGGTCGGGCAGGTCCGTGCCGACTGCCCGGCCCTGCGCGCCGTGCACTACATCGGCGACCCGACCTGGGGCGAGCTGCTGGCCAAGGCGGATGCGGTCACTGTCGAACAACTCGCCGCCAGGGAAGCGGAGTTGTCCTGCGGCGACCCGATCAACATCCAGTACACCTCCGGCACCACCGGCTTCCCGAAGGGCGCCACGCTCTCCCACCACAACATCCTCAACAACGGCTACTTCGTGGGGGAGCTGGTCGCCTACACCGAACAGGACCGGGTCTGTCTGCCCGTCCCCTTCTACCACTGCTTCGGCATGGTCATGGGCAATCTCGGCATCACCTCGCACGGTGCCTGCATCGTGATCCCGGCCCCGGCGTTCGAGGCAGCCGCCGTGCTCGAAGCCGTTCAGCGGGAGCGCTGCACCTCGCTGTACGGCGTCCCCACCATGTTCATCGCGGAGCTGAACCTGCCCGGCTTCGCCTCCTACGACCTCACCTCGCTGCGCACCGGCATCATGGCCGGATCGCCGTGCCCGGTCGAGGTGATGAAGCGGGTCGTCGCCGAGATGCACATGGACGAGGTGTCCATCTGTTACGGCATGACGGAGACCTCACCGGTCTCCACCCAGACCCGTCGGGACGACGATCTGGAGCGCCGCACCGGCACCGTCGGCCGCGTCATGCCGCACCTGGAGGTCAAGGTCGTCGACCCGGCGACCGGCGTGACCCTGGAGCGCGGCGCGGCGGGCGAACTCTGCACCCGCGGCTACAGCGTGATGCTCGGTTACTGGGAGCAGCCCGAGCGCACGGCGGAGGCGATCGACGCGGGCCGCTGGATGCACACCGGGGATCTCGCCGTGATGCGGGAGGACGGTTATGTACAGATCGTCGGCCGGATCAAGGACATGATCATCCGCGGTGGCGAGAACGTGTATCCGAGGGAGGTCGAGGAGTTCCTCCACCGGCACCCGAAGGTCGCGGATGTGCAGGTGGTGGGCGTACCGGACGACACGTACGGTGAGGAGGTCCTGGCCTGCGTCATCCCGAGGGACCCGGCGGATCCGCCGACCCTGGAGGAGGTGAGGGACTACTGCCGCGGGCAGTTGGCGCACTACAAGATCCCGCGCCGCCTGCAGATCCTGGAGGCCTTCCCGATGACGGTCAGCGGGAAGGTCCGGAAGATCGAACTGCGGGAGGCCCACGGCCGCCAGGGCCCACCGTCCGGATCGGGACGGATGAGCGAGGGGCACCCGAGCCCGGCCTGACGCGAACGACAGGCCCCAGGACCGGGGCATGCGGGCGGAGATCCCCCCGCGGTGTCGTCAGGCGGCCTCGATGATGTCGCCGGCGACACCCCGGGTCGCGGCCGCCCATTCGATCAACAGTACCTCGTAGGCGGCGGACTCCACGGAGGACCAGTCCTCGCCGGCTCGCGCGTCGACCAATGCCCGTATCGCCTCGTTCGCCTGGGCGGCGGACGGGGACACCGGTCGGGTGGTGCGCGACGGGTCGGTGGGTGGCATGTGCCGTGGAGTTAAAGCCATGTCACCCACCTTAAGGCCCGCCACCGACAACCGACCGAACATTTGTGGCCCCCGGGCCCGAACGTGACCGATTGCACTCACTGTTGCCGGTCGGTTCCGCTGCGGAGCGGCGCGTGCGCGGCGCGCGGGATCTCGCGCCGCATGCAGACCCTGGGCCAGCGGTCCAGGCCGTGTTCGGCCTCCTCCGCCCTGATCTTCCGCAGCCCGTCGGTGAGTTCGGCCTCCCTGAGCAGACGGAAGCCGAGCCGGGTGTAATACGGGGCGTTCCACGGGACGTGGGAGAAGGTCGTGAGTGTGAGCGCGTCCATGCGCCGGGCGGCGGCCCACCCGGCGAGGTGGTCGATGAGCGTGCCGCCCAGACCACGTCGTGCCGCGGACGGGTGGACGGACACCTGCTCGATGTGGGCCGCGCCGTCGACCGGGTCGGCGATCAGATAGCCGACCGGGCGGTCACCGGCGTCCACGGCCACCCAGGCGCGGCCGGCCCGGCGGTAGTCGTCCAGCAGGTCGAGCGCCGGAGGGTCGTCGTCCGCGATGGCGGACATGCCGAGCGCGCGGAACGGTTCACCGGCGGCGCGCTCGATGTCCTGCAGCAGGGGAAGATCGCAGCGGCGGGCGGTACGGATACGCATACGGCCAGTATGGCGCTCCGGGAAGGGCGCGGACCGAGCCGCGCATGGGGGCGGGTGTCCCGGGTGCCGGCCGGTCTCAGGCGCCGGTGCTGTTCAGTTCGTCCGCGGGGCTGTTGACCGGCCGCGGCGTTCCCGCGGGGTCCAGCACGAAGAGCGGCATGCCGAGGCCGTCCGCGCCCGCCTCGGCGTCCTGCGCGTAGCCCGCGAGTGAGAAGAACACGCTGGTGACGGACGCGGTGAGCGCGTGCAGCCAGAGGCACTCGATGTCGCGCAGGGTGGTCGGGAGGGGGCTGGTGCCGACCTGGACGATCAGCCCGGTGGCCCGCAGATCGATCCGCACCGGGGAACGGCCCGTCGGCCGCAGCACATCCTCGTAGCCCAGCCACTCCAGATACCGGGCGGCGCTCTCGATCGCGTCGTGCGCCGTGCGGATCGGCAGGGGCCGGAACGCCGGCCGGGGCGGCGGTGCCGTACGCGGCAGCGGAATGTGCGCGGGACGGTCGGGCCGCGACCGGTCGGCGGGGGCGGCGCCGTCGCCCTCGGCCGCCGGCCGCACCGGTATCCGCAGCACCGTCCCGCACGGGCAGCACAGCTCCGGCTGCGGCCACTGGTCGTGGCGCCCACAGGTGCGGCAGCGCACCGTCACCCAGTCGTCGATCCAGGTGCGGTGCGTGATCGGTGCGACCGGGGCGCCGCGCAGCACGGGTGGGGAGGTCGGCGCACCGCACGGGCAGGGGAAGACCTGCGGGCTGTACGTGTGGTCGCGGCGGCAGGCCGGGCAGCGTACCGGCACCGACTCCACCATGATCTCCCTCCGGCCCGCGCGCCCGGCGACGGGGCACCTCGGCACACCGGAACGCGCCGGCGGCGACCGATACGGGCCTTGGCTGCGCTCGTGTCCCCCATGGTCCACCAAGAGCGAGGTCCCGGGGAGTCACTTGGCGGACTTCGCGGACCTGCGCGCATCGGTCCCGCCGCCCGGACTCTCTTGACGGTCGCCCGGCCGCGCTTTAGATTTACTTCCGTATAACAGAATCAAATTTCCGTAATGCGGAATTGGCGCTCTCAGGTGGCGCGACAGAGCCCGAATCCACCAGGTCCGAGCAGGAGCACTCAATGCCTCGAATGACCGCTGCCCGAGCGGCAGTTGAGATCCTCAAGCGCGAAGGCGTCAGTAACGCGTTCGGTGTGCCGGGCGCGGCGATCAACCCCTTCTACGCGGCCCTCAAGGCATCCGGCGGGGTTCATCACACGCTCGCCCGCCACGTCGAGGGTGCCTCCCACATGGCGGAGGGCTACACCCGGGCGCGCGCGGGCAACATCGGTGTCTGCATCGGCACGTCGGGACCGGCCGGCACCGACATGATCACCGGCCTCTACTCCGCCATCGCCGACTCCATCCCGATCCTCTGCATCACCGGCCAGGCCCCGACCGCCGTGCTCCACAAGGAGGACTTCCAGGCGGTCGACATCGCCTCGATCGCGGCGCCTGTCACCAAGGCCGCCACGACCGTCCTCGAAGCCGCCCAGGTCCCGGGCGTCTTCCAGCAGGCCTTCTACCTGATGCGCACCGGCCGTCCCGGCCCGGTCCTCATCGACCTGCCCATCGACGTCCAGCTCACCGAGATCGAGTTCGACCCCGATCTGTACGAGCCGCTGCCGGTGCACAAGCCCGCCGCGACCCGCAAGCAGATCGAGCGCGCCGTGGAGATGCTGAACGCCTCCGAGCGTCCGCTGCTCGTCGCGGGCGGCGGCATCATCAACGCCGACGCGTCCGAACTCCTCGTGGAATTCGCAGAGTTGACCGAAGTCCCGGTCGTCCCGACCCTGATGGGCTGGGGCATCATCGCCGACGACCACGAACTGAACGCGGGCATGGTCGGCCTGCAGACCTCGCACCGCTACGGCAACGCGAACTTCCTGGAGTCCGACTTCGTCCTCGGCATCGGCAACCGCTGGGCCAACCGCCACACCGGCAAGCTCGACGTCTACACCCGGGGCCGCACCTTCGTCCACGTGGACATCGAGCCCACCCAGCTCGGCAAGATCTTCGCCCCCGACCTCGGCATCGCCTCCGACGCCAAGGCCGCGCTGGAGCTGTTCGTCGAGGTGGCGCGCGAGCTGAAGGCGGCCGGGAAGCTCAAGGACCGCTCGGAGTGGGCCGCGTCCACCCAGGAGCGCCGGGCCACGCTGCAGCGCCGTACGCACTTCGACAACGTGCCGCTGAAGCCGCAGCGGGTGTACGAGGAGATGAACCGGGCCTTCGGCCCCGAGGCCCGGTACGTCACCACGATCGGCCTCTCCCAGATCGCCGGTGCGCAGATGCTGCACGTCTACCGGCCGCGCCACTGGATCAACTGCGGCCAGGCGGGACCGCTGGGCTGGACGATCCCGGCCGCGCTGGGCGTCGCCACCGCCGACCCGGACGGTTCCGTCGTCGCGCTCTCCGGCGACTACGACTTCCAGTTCATGCTGGAGGAGCTGGCCGTCGGCGCGCAGCACCGCATCCCGTACGTCCACGTCCTGGTGAACAACTCCTACCTGGGGCTGATCCGCCAGGCGCAGCGCAACTTCGACATCGACTTCCAGGTCAACCTGGAGTTCGAGAACCTCAACTCGCCGGAGCTCGGTGTCTACGGCGTCGACCACGTCAAGGTCGTCGAGGGGCTGGGCTGCAAGGCCATCCGCGTCACCGAGCCGGACCAGCTGCTCCCGGCCTTCGAGGAAGCGAAGAAGCTGGCCGCGGAGTTCCGGGTGCCGGTGGTGGTCGAGGCGATCCTGGAGCGCGTGACGAACATCGCGATGAGCGGCACGGACATCGCGTCCGTCAACGAGTTCGAGGACATCGCGACGGAGCCGTCCCACGCCCCGACCGCGATCCGCCCGCTAGCGGCTTCCTGACCGCACGCCGGTCCGCCTGTGGCCCCCGCCCCCGAGTCCCGGGGGCCGGGGCCACAGGCGTGAAACCCGGCTCGCCGGCCGGTGCGCGAGAACGGAACCCGCTGCGGGCGGGGACCGGCGGGCCGGGGAAGCGGGGGAGGTGAACCAGCGTGCGCAGTCCGGGATCGGGAGGTGAACGTGCGCGCGGAGTCCGGGGCCGGGGCGTGGAGAAGGGCGTGGAGCCGGCGGACCGGAACGCGAAGAAGGGCGCGGAGTACGGGACCGTATCCGTACTCCGCGCCCTGGCACGGGTGGTGAAGCGAAAGAACAGGGGTCGCGGCGGCGGCGATCGGGCCGGAGGACCTCGTCTCCTTCAGGTCAGGAGACGGGGCACCCCTGCCCTCACCACCGCACTGGCATCGCACAGCCGCCGCGACCTCGTCCTGCCCGCGCCGTACGAGACCCCTCATCCAGGTACGCGGCGCGGGCAGGGCTCAGTGGCAGGCTCAGTCCTCGCGCAGGGCGCGGACGGCCTCCTCCACGCGCTTGCCGTAGTCGGCGTCGGCGGCGTGGAAGTGGGCGAGGTTCTTCTCGATCACGTCGTCGCGGGTCACCTGGGACAGTCCCCCGGCGATGTTGGCGACCAGTCGGCCCTTCTCGTCCTCGGACATCAGCCGGTACAGCTCACCGGCCTGGAAGAAGTCGTCGTCCTTGGTGTGGGCGGGCGCCGCGTGGGTGCCGGTCCAGCCGTGGATCGCGAGCGGGGCGGAGAGCGCCGCGTCGGTCTGGGCGGGGCCCGCGTACGAGTTGGGCTCGTAGTTCTTGTCGTGACGCGTGCCGTTGCGCGTGGCGTGCAGCCCGTCCCGGCCGTAGTTGTCGACGACCGCGGTGCGCGGCGCGTTCACCGGGAGCTGGGTGTGGTTGACGCCCAGCCGGTAGCGGTGCGCGTCCGCGTAGGCGAACAGCCGGCCCTGGAGCATCTTGTCCGGGGACGGGCCGATGCCGGGCACGAAGTTGTTCGGGGAGAACGCGGCCTGCTCGACCTCGGCGAAGACGTTGTCCGGGTTGCGGTCTAGGACCAGCCGGCCCACCCGCTGCAGCGGGTAGTCCGCGTGCGGCCACACCTTGGTGAGGTCGAACGGGTTGAACCGGTAGTCCGCGGCCTCGGCGGCCGGCATGACCTGCACGTACAGGGTCCAGGACGGGTTCACCCCGCGCTCGATGGCCTGCAGCAGGTCCGTCTGGTGCGAGTTGCCGTCCTTGCCCGCGAGTTCGGCGGCCTGCTCGCTGGAGAGGGAGCGCACTCCCTGGTTCGTCTTGAAGTGGTACTTGACGAAGAAGGCCTCGCCCTCGGCGTTCGTCCACTGGTACGTGTGCGAGCCGTAGCCGTTCATGTGACGGTACGAGGCGGGGATGCCGCGGTCACCCATCAGCCAGGTGACCTGGTGCGTGGCCTCGGGGGCGTGGGCCCAGAAGTCCCAGACGTTGTCCGGCTCCTGACGGCCCGAGAACGGGTCGCGCTTCTGCGAGTGGATGAAGTCGGGGAACTTGATGGGGTCCTTGATGAAGAACACCGGGGTGTTGTTGCCGACCAGGTCGTAATTGCCCTCGTCCGTGTAGAACTTGAGGGCGAAGCCGCGCGGGTCGCGCACCGCGTCCGCGCCGCCCAGCGAGTCGGCGACGGTCGAGAAGCGGATGAACGTCTCGGTGCGCTTGCCGACCTCGGAGAGGAAGTCGGCGTGGGTGAAGGCCGTGACGTCGTCGGTCACTTCGAAGTACCCGTACGCGCCGGAACCGCGGGCGTGGACCACGCGCTCCGGAATGCGCTCCCGGTTGAAGCGCGCCAGCTTCTCCAGGAGGTGCTGGTCCTGGAGGAGGATCGGGCCACCGACGCCGGCGGTGGCGGAGTTCTGATTGTCGGCGACCGGGGCGCCTGACTCGGTCGTAAGAACACGCTGCGTCATGGTGTCGGGGCGACCTTCCGTACGGGAGCTGCTGAACTGCGACGGTCCGGGGCTCCAGGAGCGTAGATACGCCCCGAACCCGACGTCAACAGTTTGTTGAAAATAGAAGTCTGGTGTTCCGGATGGCGCCGACGCCTGGGCGCGACAGGACAGGTGTCAGCGCCGACGCCATCCGGAAGTCTGTGGTTACCGGGCCCGGCCGGTCAGGCCTGGACCGGCTGACCCGACAGGCGCTCGACCGAGCGCAGCAGCGCCGAGTGGTCCAGGCCGCCGTCGCCCTGGGCGCGCAGCGAGGCGACGAGCTGGGCGACGACGGCGCCGACGGGCAGCGCGGCGCCGACGTTGCGGGCGGCGTCCGTGACGATGCCCATGTCCTTGTGGTGCAGGTCGATCCGGAAGCCCGGGGCGAAGTCCCGCTTCAGGAAGTTGTCCTTCTTGCGGGTCAGGACCGTCGAGCCGGCCAGTCCGCCGTTGAGGACGTCCAGCGCGGCGGCGAGGTCGACCCCGGACTTCTCCAGGAAGACGACCGCCTCGGCGCACGCCTGGATGTTGACCGCGACGATCAGCTGGTTGGCGGCCTTCACCGTCTGACCGGAGCCGTGCGGACCGCACAGCACGATGGTCTTGCCGAGCGCCCGGAGGATCGGCTGCGCCGCGTCGAAGTCGGCCTGGTCGCCGCCGACCATGATCGACAGCACGGCCTCGATCGCGCCGGCCTCACCGCCGGAGACCGGGGCGTCCAGCACCCGGATCCCCTTGTCCTTCGCGTTCTTCGCCAGGTCCACGGAGGTCTGCGGCGTGATCGACGACATGTCGATCAGCAGCGCCCCGCGCTTCGCGTTCTCCAGGATGCCGCCGGGGCCGTAGGCGATGGCCTCGACCTGCGGGGAGGCGGGCACCATCGTGATGACGACATCGGCGTCCCGGACCGCCTCGGCGATCGAGCCCGCGCCCGTGCCACCGGCCGCGACCAGCCGGTCGATCTTGTCCTGCTCCAGGGTGTGACCGGTGACGTCGTACCCGGCCTTGATCAGGTTCTCGGACATGGGGGAGCCCATGATGCCGAGTCCGATCCACGCAACCTTGGGGAGGTTGTTGCTCATGAGGGTGCCTTCCGATAAACGTGTGTACGAGGGGGAGTTCGCCGCCCTCAGCGGGCGGCCCGCGCGGTCGCCGGGAGCCACTCGAAGGCCTCGGCGCTCGGCCGGTCGCCCGGCTTGTACTCCAGGCCGACCCAGCCGTCGTAACCGGCCTTCGTCAGCTCATCGAGGAGCTGTTCCAGCGGGAGCGAGCCGGTGCCGGGCGCGCCGCGCCCCGGGTTGTCGGCGATCTGGACGTGGCCGGTCCTGTCGGCGTACGCCGTGATGACCTGGCCGAGGTCCTCGCCGTTCATGGACAGGTGGTACAGGTCGAGCAGGAACTTTGCGTTCCCGAGTCCTGTCGCCGCGTTGACCTTGTCGACGACCTCGATGCCGGCGGGCGCGCTGACCAGGGGGTAGCGCGGCGATTCCGGCTTGTTGAGGGTCTCGATCAGCAGGATCGCCCCGATCCGGTCGGCCGCGCGGGCGGCGACGACCAGGTTCTCCAGGGCGAGTTCGTCCTGCGTGGCCGGGTCCACCCCGTCGACGCGGTTGCCGTAGAGCGCGTTGAGCGCCTTGCAGCCGACCGAGGCGGCGAAGTCGGCCGCCACCTCGATGTTCGCGCGGAAGCGGTCCGACTCCGTGCCGGGCACGGAGAGCGCGCCGCGGTCGGGGCCGGGCAGCTGCCCGGCGTAGAAGTTCAGTCCCACCAACTGCGTGCCCGCGTCGTCGAGCGCCTTCTTGAGGGCGTCGAGCTCGGCCTGCGGCGGGGTGGGGGTCTCGGTCCAGGGCCACCACAGCTCGACCGCCGTGAAGCCCGCCGCGGCGGCGGCCGCGGGACGCTCCAGGAGCGGGAGTTCCGTGAAGAGGATCGAAAGGTTCACATCGAAGCGCTGGTCCGGATAGCCCATGAGGGTTTCGGCGCTCCTTCCGTATTGCGGAAGTTAGTTTCTACGTAACGGAAGATTGCCTGGCGCTGAGAGAGCTGTCAAGGGGGTGCCCGGAATTCGGGCCGGGTGACTTCGTGCGGGTTGTGCGAGGTGAGGCCGGAATTGCGCCGGTTGCCGACGGGGTCCGGGGCGGGCCAGGGTGGCTGGTGCGTCCGATGCAGCCGACCCCCCACACGAGGTACCTCGCATGAACCACGCCACCAGCCGGCGCACCGTCCTCGGAGCCCTGATCGCCGGTGCCGCCCTGTCCGTGGCCCCCGCTCCGCCCGGCTCCTCCCGGCCCCCGAGGGCCGCGCCGGACCCCGCGCCCGCGGTCGGTTCGCGCTCGCGCGCCGCCCGGAAGCTGCTGCTCGGCACATACACCTCGGCCGAGGGCGGGGGCAGGGGAATCGGTACGGCCTCGTACGACGCCACCACCGGGGCGATCTCCGTCGGCCCCGTGATCACCGGCGTCGACAACCCTTCCTACCTGGCGATGCATCCCTCGGGAGCCACCGTCTACGCGGTCGACGAGCAGGACCGGGGCGGGGTGACGGCCGTCGCCCTGTCGCCGGACGGCACTCATCGGGTGCTCGGAACCCGCGGCACGGGCGGGGCGGGCCCCACCCATCTCTCCGTCCACCCCACGGGAAGGTGGCTGCTCACCGCGAACTACACCTCCGGCAGCGTCGCGGTGCACCCCATCGGGGACGACGGCTCACCGGGGGAGCGCACGGACCTGGTCGCCCACACGGCACCTCCGCCCGGCCCCGGCCAGGACGGGCCGCACGCCCACCAGATCATCACCAGCCCCGACGGCGGCCACATCCTCGCCGTGGACCTCGGCAACGACGCCGTGTACACGTACCGGCTGGACGAGGAGCGTGGCACGCTCGCCGAGGTCTCGTACGCGGCCCTGCGTCCCGGGGCCGGGCCGCGGCACCTCACGTTTCATCCGGGTGGCCGTTACGCCTACCTGGCCTGCGAGGTCGACAACACCGCCGTCGTCTGTGGCTACGACCCGGCCACCGGCACCCTGTCCCCGGGCGCCCCGCAGTCCACCGGGACCGGCGCCGGTACCAGCTGTCCGGCGCAGTTCCTGGTCACCGGCGACGGCCGGTTCGCCTACCTGGCCAACCGAGGACACAACAGTCTGACCCGCTACGCCGTCGAGGACGACGGGGCCGCGCTGAGACTGCTCGGCACCGTGCCGGTGGGCGGCGACTTCCCCCGGCAGATCGCCTTCTCGCCCGATGGAGCGCTGCTCTTCGCGGCCAACCAGAGGTCGAGCACGGTGACGGTCTTCCGGGTCGGCGCGAAGGACGGGAGGCTGACCCGCACCGGTAGCGCCTTCCCCGCCCCGGTGGCCGTCTGCGTCCTGCCGTCCCCGGGAACCGGCCCGTCCCGCGGTTGAGAGGCCGCCAGGTGGCCTCCGGGGCGCATCGTCAACCGGACGCCCCGGCCCCCGTCCGCTAGGGTCGGGCCCGAGTCGTGGCCTCGCGGAGGCGCGGCGAGAGCATGAGGGAGGCACAGTGCGCTTGAGGGTGGAGTTCACCACCGAGCCCTTCGATCTCGACGAGGCGCCCGCCCATGCGGTCGTGGCCCGCGAGGTCATCCAGTCGGCCGACCTGGAGGCCGTGGACGTCGGTCCCTTCGGCAACACGGCGGAGGGGGGCGCGGACCAGGTACTCACCGCGGTGGACGCCCTGCTGCGCAGCGCCCTGGCGTCGGGTGCCACCCGGGTGTCGCTCCAGGTCAACGTCATCGGGGAGGACTCGAAGTGACCGAACCGGCGGACCACCCCCTCGTCACCGCGGTCAAGCCGCTCGTCGACGCCATGGGCGCCGAGCTGCTGGGGTGCGAGCAGGCGCAGGCCGACGACATCGTGCTGGCCTGGGAGGGCGAGGACGTCATAGCCGTACGACTGCCCCAGCTCTCGGAGTCGCTCGACCACATCCTGGCCGCCATGGAACGCCGCCTCGGCATGCCGCTCGCCGAGCTCGACCGCAAGACCAAACAGTCGGTGGTGCGGACCCTGGAGGCACGCGGTGCCTTCTCCGTACGGCACGGTGTGGAGACCGTGGCGGGTGCGCTCGGGGTCAGCCGCTTCACCGTCTACAACTACCTCAACAGGGAAAATGCCGCCAAAGGCGAGTAGTTGAGGCCGTAGGTGAGCGAAGGTCGTGGAAGCTCGCCGAAGCCGTCGTCCGGATCACCGGGCGGCGGCTCTTTGTATTCGCGTAATTTCAACAAAGTGTTGACGTGGTGTTGCGGAGGGCGTTAGCTATCCGCAGCCCGACCGACGCGACGCGAAGTACGCACAGCGAAAACAGCCACGGAGGTTCCCGTGACTTCGAGCTCCACACCGGGCCTCGCCCGGTTCAATACCCTGGCGGACGACAAGGCCACCACCGCCTTGCACGAGGTGTGTGCCAGTGCGGCGTGGGGGAGAGCGATCCTCTCCCGGCGCCCGTACGCCACCGCGAAAGCCCTTCTTTCAGCCAGTGACGCCGCCACGGCCGCACTGACCCCGGAGGATCTGGCCGACGCGATGGCCGGCCACCCGCCGATCGGCCGCCCGAAGCCCGGAGACCCGACCTCCTCCCGTGAACAGCGGGGGATGGCCGGCGCCACCGAGGAACTCAAGGCCGAGATGCTCGAACTGAACCTGGCCTACCAGGAACGGTTCGGACACGTCTTCCTGATCTGTGCCACCGGAGCCACCGGTGAGCAGATGCGCGACGCGGTGAAGTCCCGGATCGGGAACTCGCCCGAGCAGGAGCGCGGACACGTGCGCACCGAACTCGGGAAGATCAACCGAATCCGGCTGACCCGTCTTGTGGAAGAGGACAAGGACTGATGAGTACCGAAACCACCGCATCGGTGTCCACGCACATTCTGGACACCAGCGTCGGACGCCCCGCCGAGGGCGTCGCCATCACGCTCGCGGCCCGCTCGGGCCGCGAAGCCGAGTGGGTGGCGCTCGGTGGCTCCGCGACCGATGCGGACGGGCGCTGCAAGGACCTGCCGGCCCTGCCGGAAGGCACTACCCACGTACGGCTCGACTTCGAGGTCGAGACGTACTTCTCCAAGAAGCAAGCCGAGGCGCAGCAGGACGCCCCCCGCGTAAGGGACAGCGGTGCGTTCTTCCCGGAGGTGGCGATCACTTTCGCCGTCGAGCCGGGCGAGCACTATCACGTACCGCTGCTGCTCAACCCGTTCGGCTACTCCGTTTACCGAGGGAGCTAGCAGACATGCCCACGATTCTCGGCCAGAACCAGTACGGCAAAGCAGAGAACCGCGTCGTCAGGATCACGCGGGACGGCGACACCCACCACATCAAGGACCTGAACGTCTCGGTCGCCCTCTCCGGCGACATGCACGACGTGCACTACTCCGGCTCCAACGCCAACGTCCTGCCGACGGACACCACCAAGAACACGGTGTTCGCGTTCGCCAAGGAGCACGGCATCGAGTCCGCCGAGCAGTTCGGCATCCACCTCGCCCGTCATTTTGTGACGTCGCAGGAGCCGATCAAGGTGGCGCGCATCCGGATCCAGGAGTACTCCTGGGAGCGCATAGCGACCTCGGACAACAACTCCAGGTTCATCGGCTCGGACGAGGTCAACCACTCCTTCGCCCGCAAGGGTCAGGAACTGCGCACCACGCAGATCACCTTCGACGGTGAGAAGTGGCAGGTCATCTCGGGCCTCAAGGACCTCACGGTCATGAACTCCACCAACTCGGAGTTCTGGGGCTACGTCAAGGACAAGTACACGACGCTCAAGGAGGCGTACGACCGCATCCTGTGCACCGACGTCTCCACCGTCTGGCGCTACAACTGGACCAGCGACGCCGACCGGATGCCCAACTGGGAGAAGTCGTACGAGCAGGCCAAGAAGCACATCCTGCAGGCCTTCGCCGAGACGTACTCCCTCTCGCTGCAGCAGACCCTCTACCAGATGGGTTCGCGCGTCATCAACAGCCGCAGCGAGATCGACGAGATCCGATTCTCACTGCCGAACAACCACCACTTCCTCGTGGATCTGGAGCCGTTCGGGCTCAAGAACGACAACGAGGTCTACTTCGCGGCGGACCGCCCGTACGGCCTGATCGAGGCCACCGTGCTGCGAGACGGCATCGAGCCGCAGATCCCGGTCGACATGACCAACCTCTGACGCGGCGCTGAGCCGGTCCCCGCCCGCACACAGCCGGGCGGGGACCGGCCGGACCGGAGGGAACTTCCATGGCACAGCCTGCACTCGGGCCGGCAGAAGCAGAAGGCCCGTGTCCCACCCCACCGCAGACCTCGGTCCATCCGGTGGACGAAAAGCTCCGCCCCTCGCGGCTGGTCCCCGCCGCGCTCCAGCACATCGCCGCCATGTACGCGGGTGTCGTCACCCCTCCGCTCATCATCGGCCAGGCAGTCGGCCTCGACACGGCGGGCATGACCCGGCTGATCGCGGCGAGCCTCCTGATCGCCGGCTGCGCCACCATCCTGCAGACCCTCGGCATCGGCGGCTTCGCCGGTAACCGGCTGCCGTTCGTCAACGCCGCGTCCTCCGCCGGAATCGCCCCGATGCTCGCCATCGCCGAGACCAGTGCGCCGGGCCACCAACTCCCCGCGATCTACGGGGCGGTGCTCGTCGCCGGAGTCTTCTGCCTGGCCGTCGGACCGTTCTTCGGCCGGCTGCTGCGCTTCTTCCCGCCGTTGGTCACCGGTGTCGTCATCACCCTGATCGGTGTCACCCTCATGCCCGTCCCGGTCTCCTGGGCCCAGGGCGGCGACAAGAACGCCACCGACTTCGGTGCGATGAAGTACCTCGCGCTGGCCGCCTTCACTCTCGTCGTCATTCTGCTGATCCAGCGGTTCGGACGCGGCTTCCTCAAGCAAGTCGCCCTGCTGATGGGTCTGTTGATCGGTACCCTGGCCGCGATCCCGTTCGGTCTCGCCGACTTCTCCGCGCTGAGGTCCGCGCCGGTCGCCGCGCTGCCCACCCCCTTCGCGTTCGGTGCCCCGGAGTTCCGCCCCGCCGCGATCCTCTCGCTCTGCATCGTCATGCTCGTCCTGATGACCGAGTCGTCCGCAGGGATGCTGGCACTCGGCGAGATCTGCGACCGGCGCACCGACAGCCGGACCATCACCCGCGGACTGCGCACCGACGGCATCGCCACCCTGCTCGGCCCGGTCTTCGGCTCCTTCCCGACCAGCGCCTTCGCGCAGAACGTCGGCGTGGTGTCCCTGACGAAGGTACGCAGCCGCTACGTCGTCGCGGCGGCGGGCGGAGCGCTGCTGGTCCTGGGCGCCTTCCCGGTGCTAGGCGCGGTCGTCTCCCTCGTGCCGATGCCCGTGCTCGGCGGCGCCGGAATCGTCTTGTTCGGCTCGATCGCGGTGAGCGGCATCCGTACGCTCTCCGAGGCCGGTCTCGACGACAGCTCCAACATCATCCTGGTCGCCGTGGCGCTCGGCGCGGGCATCATCCCGCTCGCCGCACCCGGCTTCTATGCGGGATTCCCGTCCTGGGCACAGACCGTGCTGGGCTCCGGAATCAGCGCCGGAGCGCTCGTCGCGGTCCTGCTCAACCTGTTCTTCCACCATCTCGGCACCCATGGCCGCCAGGCCGTGGCACTCAAATCCTCCTAGGGTCCTGCCGTGCCCACATCGCCGGAAAAGAGAAGGAAGCACCATGGCAGCATCGGCAGCTCATGAGTACGTGGAACGCATCGTCATCGAGAACTGTTCGATCGCGACCGTCGACGCCGACGACACCGAGTACGCCTCGGGGCACATCGTCGTCGCGGGCAACCGCATCGAGTCCATCGGTGCGGGCCGGGCACCCGAGGGCCTGGAGAACGTCGTACGCCGCATCGACGGCACCGGACATCTGGTCACGCCGGGCCTGATCAACACCCACCACCACTTCTACCAGTGGATCACCCGCGGTCTGGCCACCGACCACAATCTGTTCGACTGGCTGGTCGCGTTGTACCCGACGTGGGCGCACATCGACGAGCCGATGGTCCGCGCCGCCGCGCAGGGCTCCCTCGCCATGATGGCCCGCGGCGGTGTCACCACCGCCATGGACCACCACTACGTCTTCCCGCAGGGTTCCGGCGACCTGTCCGGCGCCATCATCGGGGCCGCCCGCGACATGGGCGTACGGTTCACCCTCGCCCGGGGCTCCATGGACCGCAGCGTGAAGGACGGCGGGCTGCCGCCGGACTTCGCCGTCGAGACGCTCGACGGTGCGCTCGCCGGCACCGAGGCGACCATCGACGCACACCACGACGCCTCCTTCGACTCGATGACCCAGGTCGCCGCCGCGCCCTGCTCGCCGTTCTCCATCTCCACCGAACTCTTGCGACAGGGCGCCGAGTTGGCCCGCGGCAAGGGAGTGCGCATGCATACCCATGGTTCGGAGACCGTGGAGGAGGAGAAGTTCTGCCACGAGCTGTTCGGGATGGGCCCGACCGACTACTTCGAGTCGACCGGCTGGCTCGGCGAGGACGTCTGGATGGCGCACTGCGTCCATATGAACGACTCCGACATCGCCGCCTTCGCCCGCACCGGAACCGGCGTCGCGCACTGCCCCTCGTCCAACGCCCGGCTCGCCGCGGGGATCGCCCGGGTGCCCGACATGCTCGCCGCGGGTGTCCCGGTCGGCCTGGGCGTCGACGGCACCGCCTCCAATGAGTCCGGCGAACTCCACACCGAACTGCGCAACGCCCTCCTCATCAACCGCCTCGGCGCCCACCGGGAAAAGGCACTGAACGCCCGTCAGGCCCTACGCCTGGGAACGTACGGTGGCGCCCAGGTGCTGGGCCGCGCCGACCAGATCGGCTCCCTGGAGCCCGGCAAGCTCGCCGACCTGGTGCTCTGGAAGCTGGACACCCTCGCCCACGCCTCCATCGCCGACCCGGTGACCGCGCTCGTCTTCGGCGCCGCGGCCCCCGTCACCCTGTCCCTCGTCAACGGCAAGCCGGTCGTCGAGGACAACCACCTCATCACCGCGGACGAGGATGCCATCGCCCGCGCCACCCGCGACGAGGCCCGCCGCCTCGCGCAGATCGCCGCCGGAGCCTGATCCTCCGGGGCACCCCTCATACCGGTCGGCCGAGGGGGACGGCCCTCGGCCGGCCGCCGTGGACCCGAGCGGGGTCCACGGCAGCCGGTGCAGGGGGCGCGTGCTCGCATGCACGCGCCCCCCGTACCGGTGAAGAAAGCTGCCGCACCAGCTGCACGACCTGCCCCTCCTGCACCAACGCACCACTTGCACCACCTCCCTGACACCCGCGTCACCGCAGACGTGTAACCGACCGGAGGAACCGCCGTGGCAGCTACGCCCAGGTTTCGCAACGACGCAGTCGCAGCATCCGACGCCGACCCCCCGCTCGACCCCCTCATCGAACCGGCCTCGGCCGACCGGAAACACCCGGTCGACGAAACGCTTCCCCCACTGAAGATGTTCACCAGCGGCCTCCAGCACGTGGCCGCGATGTACGCGGGTGTGGTGGCCCCGCCCATGATCGTGGGCCCCGCAGTGGGACTCACCCCCAAGGAGACCGCCTTCCTGATGGGGGCGAGCCTCTTCACCGCCGGTCTGGCCACCCTGCTCCAGACGCTCGGCATCTGGCGCATCGGCGCCCGGCTGCCGTTCGTCAACGGGGTCTCCTTCGCCGGAGTCACCCCGATGGTGGCGATCGGAAAGGACCGCGGGCACGACGGGATCGCCGTCATCTTCGGCGCGATCATCGTCGCCGGGGTGCTCGGCTTCCTGCTCGCCCCGTACTTCTGCAAGCTGGTCCGCTTCTTCCCGCCCGTCGTCACCGGCACCGTGATCACCCTGATCGGCGTCTCGCTGCTGCCGGTCGCCTTCAACTGGTCGCAGGGCGGCAACGCCAGGGCCGCCGACTACGGTTCGACGACCAACATCACCATGGCGGCGGTCACGCTGGTGATCGTGCTCGCCCTGCGCAAACTGCTGCGCGGCTTCCTCCAGCAGATCGCCATCCTGCTCGGACTGGTCGCCGGCACGCTGATCGCGATACCGGTCGGCATCACCGACTTCGGCGCCATCAAGGACGCCGACCCGGTCGGCTTCCCGACACCGTTCCACTTCGGGGCACCACAGTTCGAGGCAGCCGCGATCGTCTCCATGTGCATCGTGATGCTGGTCTGCATGACCGAGTCCACCGCGGACATGCTGGCCCTCGGCCGGATCGTGGGCCGTCCGGCGGACGAGCGGACCATCGAGGGAGGTCTGCGCGCCGACACCCTGGGCAGCGCCCTCAGCCCGCTCTTCAACGGCTTCATGTGCAGCGCCTTCGCCCAGAACATCGGACTGGTCGCGATGACCAAGGTCCGCAGCCGCTTCGTGGTGGCCGCGGGCGGCGGCATCCTGATCGTGCTCGGGCTGGTCCCCGTTGCCGCGTCCGTCATCGCGCTCGTCCCGCTGCCCGTCCTCGGGGGCGCGGGCATCGTGCTCTTCGGTTCGGTCGCCGCGAGTGGCATCCAGACGCTGGCGACCGCCGCGCTGGAGAAGGGCGAGAACACGCTGATCGTGGCGGCGGCCGTGGGCGTCGGGCTGATCCCGATCGCCGCGCCGGACTTCTACCACGCGTTCCCGAAGGATCTGCTCGTCGTGCTGGACTCCGGGATCTCCACCGGTTGCGTCGTGGCGATCGTGCTCAACCTGGCCTTCAACCACCTCGGCAGGAAGCGGGGGCCGGAACCGTCGGAGCAGCAGGCGAGCCCGGCGGCCCCGGCCCCGGTGGCCGCACACTGACGGGAAGAACCCTGTCCGGTACGGCGCGGTGGCGCGTACGGCGACCCTCACGGGTGCTGCCGTGGCGCGTACGGCAGCACC
>NZ_JBEYTM010000032.1:0-55868 GCF_040643055.1 Streptomyces sp. NPDC047515 | reverse complement strand
CCCGGCCGCCGCCCCCGGCGCGCCGGGCGCCCCGGGCGCGGGCCCCCCCCCCCCCCGCCCCCCCCCCCCGGGGGCCGGGGGGGGGGGGCGGCCCCCCCCCCCCCCCGGGGCGCCCCCCCCCCCCCCACGGCGGTGACCGGGGTGCGTCAGCCGATGTGGTAGCTGTCGCCGTACACCTTCCAGTCCAGCGGCGGGTCCAGGGCGAGATTGCCCTTCTTCAGGAAGACCCGCTGGGCGGTGTCCACCCGGCTGGTGTCCGAGTGGGCCTCCTCCTGCTGCATCGCCCAGACCCTGGCGTCCAGGAAGGCGTTGAGGTACGTCACCTCGTTGCCGCCCTGGGCCGGCGGCTTCGCCTTGGCCAGGGCCCGCTTGCGGATGGAGCCGAAGCTGGTGCTGTCGCCGCCGTCACCGTGCATGACGATGGCGTCGTAGTACGCGAACTGGCCCAGTGTGCCGATGCCGTCCGCCTTGCCCTGCTTGACGGCCGGGTTGAAGTACACCCGGTCCCGCTCGTCGTTCTGGGCCTGCTTGAACGCCGAGTCGGACGCGGCGGTCGCCCAGTCCTTCTTGAAGTTCGGGTCGAGACCGCTGTGCGAGTCGGTGCCGTTGACCTTCCGCAGCGCGGGGAGGTACTTCGCGAGCACGTTGCCCGGCTTGCGCTGGGTGTACAGCTCGACGAGGTCGAGCATGTCGCCGGTGCCGGAGCAGAAGCCGATGATGCCCGCGGTGTAGCCGCGGCCGTCGTCGATGTCCTCGATGTACTTGTACTGGGCCTTCCAGTCGAGCGAGGAGTTCTCGGCGCTGGAGACCAATTGCATGGCGATCTCCTTCTTGGCCGGATCGTCGAGCCCGGCGCCGGATCCCCCGTCGGCGGACCCGCCCGCCGAGCATCCGGAGAGCACGGAGACGGCTAGGACAGCAGCGGTGACGGCGACGGGCAGCGGGCGCGGAACGATCTTCATGCCCCCACCCTGCCAGGCCGTGTGGAACGGCCCTCACCGATTCCGCTGTAGCGTCATGGCCATGGAAGATCAGTCTGTTGTGGATGTCGGCGATGTACGGCTGGCGTATCGGACCTGGGGCGACCCCTTCGGTTCGCCGGTGGTCCTGCTGCACGGCCTCGGCGGCTCCGCCGCGAGCTGGGAGGCGGCCGCGAGCCTGCTCGGCGAGGAGTGGCGGGTGTACGCCCTCGACCTGCGGGGCCACGGCGAGAGCGACTGGCCGGACGAGTACTCCTTCGAGCTGATGCGGGACGACGTACTCGGCTTCCTCGACGAGTGCGAACTCGACCGGGTGGGCCTGGTCGGCCACTCGATGGGCGGCGTCGTCGCCCATCTGCTCGCCCAGGAGCACGCGGACCGGGTGGAGCGACTGGTGCTGGTGGAGACCCCGCCGCCGTTCCCGAGCGAGCTGAAGCCGGCTGCCGAGCCGGAGGGGCCGGTGGACTACGACTGGGCCGTCGTCGCCCCCATCCGGGCCCAGGTGTCCGACCCCGATCCGGAGTGGGCGGCGGGACTCGGCGAGATCGTCGCGCCGACGCTGATGATCGCCGGCGGCCCGGAGTCCACCATGCCCCAGGGGCGTCTGCAGGACATGGCCTCGCTGATCCCGGACTGCCGGCTGATCACGATCGCGGGCGGCCATCGGGTGCACGAGGTCCACCCCGACCAGGTGGCCCAGCAGATCACGGAGTTCTTCACCAGCTGACGGGCCCCGGCCGCCGAGCGCCGTCCTGTGGGTCCTTCGACAGCGGCCGGGGGCGCTGTCAGTGCCGGGTGCCATGATCCGTTTCATGGAACTCGCACTGTTCTTCGCCGACGTCGACGCCCAGCCGTGGGCCGAGCTGCAGCATGCGTACGGCAGCGCCGCCGACGTGCCCGACTGCCTGCGGGCGCTCGCCGGGGACGACGGGGAAGCCGCGTCCGAGGCGGTCTCCGAGCTCTACGGCAGCATCCTGCACCAGGGGTCGGTCTACGAGGCCACGGCCCGCGCCGTGCCGTATCTGGCACGGCTCGCCGGGGCCGGGCACCGTACGGAGGATCTCCTGGCCCTGCTCGGCGCAATAGCGGAGAGCGGTGACGTCCGGGGCGACACGGACGAGGCCGCGTGCCGGGCGGCCGTCATCGGTCAACTGCCCCTGATTCTCCTGGCGGTCGATGCCGAGGAGGCCCGGACGCGGCAGGCCGCTGTGTGGGCCGCGGCGATGACCGGGGCGGCCGGGCAGGTGCTGCCGGTGCTCCGACGGCGCCGGAAGGCGGAGACGGATCCCCTCGTGCGGGCCGAGATCCTGGGGGCCATGGCCCATCTGGATCCGGCGGGAACGGCCGCCGGGGCGACCGAAGCCATGGGCGCGGCCGGGCCCGCCGAGGTGCGGATCGCGGCGCTGCTGGCGTGCGTGGACGCCGCACTGCCCTGGGGCTCCGCGCACCATGAGGCGATGCTGTCCCTCCTGCCCGCAAACGGGCTGGTCGAGGGCCGTCTGGACCTGACGCGGAACGAACCCTTGCAGTACGTCGTCGAAGCACTGCTGCTCCGCGACACCGACGCGGACCGCGTAGCGGCGTACGCCCTGCTCGATGCCGCGTTGCGCAGCGCGCTGCCCGAGGTGCGCGAGGAGGCGCTGTGGGCGGCCGAGACCGCTTGCCGGCTCTCGCGATGTGCCCCGGCGCGGCTGGCCGCCCCCGTGGAGGCGCTGGCTGCCGACCCGGCATCCGTACCGGCGATGTACGCGCTCCTCAAGAAGCTGGGCACCCATGCCGCGGCGACCGCTCCGGCGCTGACCCGGCTCGCCGCGGGAGAGGGGGACGAGGCGGACCAGGCCCTGCAGGCACTCGTCGCCGTGGCCCCGGACCGGGCCGCGCCGCTCCTGGCGCGCGACCTGGGACAGCGCCCGCGCGCGCTCCGCGAGGCGTGCGGCTTCCCCATCGGGCGCGCAGCCGACGCCTCGTTCCCGTACGACCCCGCACTGCTGGACGCGATTCGCACCAGGCTGGGGGCGGACGACCTCGACGCCAACGAGCCGTTCCTGCTCGTCTCCCTCCTCGCTGCCTGGGGGAGCCGGGCGTCCGCCGCCCTGCCCGAACTGCGCTCCACCCTGCCGAGGTTCCCGAAAGCCGTCCCGAAGGCGCTGGCCGCGGTCTGCCCACCGGACCAGCGCGCGGCGACGGCGGAGCTCCTGACCGCCGCGGCTCGCTCCGGGGCGGGGGACGAACGGCTTGCCGCGGCGAGGGCCGTGCGTGAACTGACCGGGGAGGCCGGCCCGCTGTTGACGGCGGTCTCCGCTCAGCTCGCCCGTGGCGGCCACGGCATCCGGGAGGCCGCGGGCCTGGCCGCCGAGCTGGGCCCGGCGGCGGCCGGCTTGGTGCCCGCTCTGCGGTCCGCGCTCGGCGCACCGGAGGCGGACCGTACCATCCCGCAGCTGGACGGCGACGTCGAGATCGCCGCGGCCCTGTGGCGGATCACCGGCGGGGCTCAGGAATCGGTGCCGGTGCTGGCCGGTGTGTTCGCGGAAACCGAAAAGCTCTGGATGCGCTGGACGTTCACCCGTGCCTCGCGGGTGGCGGCCCGCATCGGAGCCGAGGCCCGCCCACTGGTCCCCGTACTGGAGGGCCTGCTGACGGACCGGCTGCAGACCCCGGCCGCGGTGCTCGCGCTGCATGCGATCGTGCCCGAATCCCTCGACGGCCCCCGCCTGGCCGGACTCCTCCTGGACTGCGCGGAGGAGGACGCCGACGCGGTGACCGCGCTGGAAGCGCTCGTCGCCCTCGGCCCCACGGCCCTCACCGAGGACCACCGCCGCCGCCTGGGTGCCCTTGCCGAGCGGGATCTGCGGGTGGTGTCCTCCGGCCTGGAACCGGGGGTGGCTCCGGCCGACGAGCGACTGCGCGAGCAGGCACGGGAGGCGGCGCGCGTGCTGGGCTGAACCGGGCCGCGTCCGGCCACCGCGTCCGGGCCTCTGGCGGACGCGCCCCCGGAGGCGTCGCGGCCCATCGGCCTCGGCGGGCGGGCGGCCTCGCCGCCCGCCCGTCAGCCGCCCGCCCGTCAGCCGCCCGCCCGTCAGCCGCCCGCCCGTCAGCCGCCCGCCCGTCAGTCGCCCGGCTGCCAGTCCGGACGGCGGCCGCTCATGGCAACGGCCCGGTCGACCAGCGGGGCGTCGGCCGCCACCGGAACCGGCGGACCGAAGATGCTCTCGGACCGAGGGACGGCGTCGCTGTGGGTCAGCATGGCCAGCGAGACTCGCAGGCTCCCCTCGTCGGGCTCGTACTTCCGGCCGGTGGAGCGGGCCAGGTCCCAGCCGTGGATGACCAGCTCGTCCAGCGCGATCACCGCGGCCGCGTCGCCCGGCAGGTCCACGCAGCCCGCCCTGGTCATCCCCTGCCGGGCGGCGGGGTCGCGCCAGGCCGTCACCAGCTCGTCCAGCAGCGTCGGCAACGCCTCGCGCCAGCCCTCGGCGAGGACCGGAAGCGCGGCGTCCGGGGCGGTGTCGGTCGTCGGCCCGAATTCCTTGCGCGCCGTGTCGCGCAAGGCCGTGGTCAGCCCGACCACATGGGCGAGCAGCTCCCGTACCGTGTAGTCGGGACAGGGCGTCGGGCCGGCCAATTGCTGCTCATGGATGGCGGGGAGCAGGTCGGCGATCTGCCGGGCCGCGGGCTCCAGGTCGACTGTGGGAATCGTCGGGGTCGTCTCCGTGTGCTTGTTCATACAGTGCAGACCGCTTCGGTGCCCGGAACTCATCGCTCATCGCACGACGCGTCCCCGGAGCACGATCCGGCTGGGACGATTCAGCACGGCAGGGTCCAGGGTCGGGTCGGTGGCGTACGCGACGAGATCGGCGGGCGCGCCGTCGACGAGGCCCGGCAGGCCCAGCCAGGCCCGCGCCGTCCAGGACGCCGCGCCCAGCGCCGCGTGGGCCGGCAGACCGGCCCGTACCAGCCAGTCCATCTCGCCCGCGACCGTTCCGCACGGGAAGGAGTCCGTTCCCGCCAGTACCGTCACCCCCGCTTCGTGGGCCGCGCGCACATTGCTGAACATGGTGTCCCAGCCCGCCAGCCACAGATCGCGGCGCACGCTCGGCTCCCGCGCCCGCATCGCGTCCGCCTTCGAGCCGAAGACGCTCAGCGTCGGGACGAACGCCGTGCCCTGTGCGGCCATCCGGTCCAGCAGCGCCGGGTCCAGATGCATACCGTGCTCCAGGCTGTCGGCGCCGGCCAGTACGGCGTTACGGGTGCCCTCGGCGGTCTGGCAGTGCACCGCCACCTTGCCGCCGGCCGCGTGCACCGCCTCCACCACCGAGGCCAACAGGGCTTGCGGAACAGCAGGTTCGTCGAGGGCCCAGTCGCCGACGACCTTGCACCACCCGGACGAGGCCGCCGCCTCCTCCACCGCCGCCCGCACCAACTCGGCCTCGCTCACATCACGTCCGAAGCCGGGGAAGAAGCGGCCGGGCGTGGCCAGCCATCGTCCCGCCGATGTCACGCGCGGCAGCTCGGGGTCCTCCTCCACCCACGCGGGCATCCGCTGCGAGGTGCCCGGGGTGCGCACCGCGAGCACCCCGGCGTCCCGGTGCTCGCCCAACTGCCTGCGCAGCAGCTCCTCGTCGAAGGGCGCACCGGGATCGGGTGCTCCGGGGTGGGTGTGCACGTCGACGAGTCCGGGCAGCAGCCACTCGCCGTCGACGACCGTCTCCGCGTCGCTGCCCGCGGCGCCGCCCGGCGGACTGCCCGCGCGGAGCACCTCGCCATCGATCCAGAAGCCCCGTTCCTCGCGTTCCGGCAGCACGACCCCACGTATGCACAACATCGTCCGACGGTACGTCATCCCCGGTCCCCGGCCCTCGGCCGACGGACCGCGGCACACACCGGCACCCGGCCCGCGTCGGCCGACGAACCGCCCACGCACACCGGCACATTGCGGAACGTTCCGATCCACCCTCTTGTCGGCGACCCCCACGTCATGCGATACAGGTCTGGACCATTGCTGCCGGATGGAAGGCGCGACCGTGCGACGCCCCCACGCAACCACCACGTCGGTCTGCTCCGCCGCCCTGCTCCTCGCCGCGCTCACCGCCTGCGGCTCCACCCCCGAGGCGGACACCCGGGCACCCACGGTGCCGGGCCATGTGACGGCGCAGGCCGGCAGCGCCACCTCCGTGCACGTCATGTGGGAACGGGCCTCCGACGACAAGGCGGTCACCGGCTACGAGGTCTACAGCAAGGGCAGGAGGGTCACATCCGTCCCGGCGGCCAAGGTGATGATCGACGTCGACGGGCTGACCGCCTCGACCACCTACACCTTCACCGTCCGGGCCCGTGACGCCGCCGGAAACCTCTCCGCCCCGAGCGCCGCCGCGACCGTCACCACACCCGCCCCGACCCCCGCCGACCACGAGCCGCCGACACGCCCGGTGAAGCTGCGTGGCACGGCGGACGGCAGCACGGCGGCGAACCTCTCCTGGGGCGGCTCGACGGACGACGTGGGCGTCACCGCGTACGACATCTACCAGGAGGACTCCCGGATCCACAGCGTGCCCGGCACCGGCACGACGGCACATCTGACCGGACTGCGCCCCGGCACCGTCTACACCTTCACCGTCCGGGCCCGCGACGCTGCCGACACCTCCTCGCCGGACAGCAACGCCATCGACCTCACCACCGCGTCCGCTCCGGGCGCACCTGCCGGCACCGCCCCCACCGACCTGCGGATCAGCAACCATGTGCAGGGCAAGGAGTACGCCGTCGACCTGGACTGGAAGCAGCCCGATACGGGCGGCGAGATCCCTGCGTACCAGCTCTTCATGGACGGCCGGCTGACCACCACGATCGTGTGGGGCGCCACCCCGCCCGCGGGCCGGGCGAGTTACCGGCTCACGGTCGGCGACCCGCGCGGCACCCGCTACTCCATGAAGGTCCGCGCCAAGCTCCCGGACGGGAAGTGGGGGGACTTCTCCGCCCGGCGCACGGTCGTGCTCGGCGACTGAGCCCGTGGACGGCCCATCGGTCCCCGGGGCGCGGGCGACGGTGACGGGACGTCCCCTCCCGGCTCAGCCCGTGACGCGAAGCTCAGCCCGTGACGCGAACGGTCTCGACCCATCTCGGGGGCCGCGGGGCGTTCGCGCCGATGAGCGCCGCGACGAGCCGGCACGAAGGGGCCTCGTCCGGCCAGGGGGTGTAGCCGTCGGTCAGGACGACGACGATGTTCGGACGGTCCCGCGCCGCCAGGGCGGCGGCGATGCCCACACGCATGTCGGTGCCGCCGCCCCCGCCCAGGGTGATCTGTTCGGCGGCCGTCACCCGGGACACGCTCTGCACATCGGCGTCGCAGGCCAGGACGGTGACGCGATTGCCCCGGACGCCCACCTCCCGCAGCACCCCGGTGACCTCCGCCAGAGCCGAGGCGAGCTCCTCGTCGCTCATCGACCCCGAAGTGTCGATGACGACGGCGACCCGGGGCAGCGGACGGCGCAGGCTGGGCAGCACGACGCCCTGGAGCGCCGCACTGCGGCGGGAGGGGCGACGGTAGGTGTAGTCGATCGCCCCGGCGGCCCACGCGGCGGCCTCCCGGACCGCGCCCGCGAGCGCCTGCCGCCAGTCGGCGGTGGGCTCCAGGATCTGGTCCGCCCAGCGTTCCCAGCCCGCCGGGAGGGTGCCCCGGCTGCGCCGGTGCGCGCGCATGGCCTCCGCGGTGTGGCGCCGTAGCGCCTCCGCCTCGACCGGACCGAGACGGGTCGGCCCGTCGGCCCCGGTCAGCTCCCAGGGCACCGGTCGCCCATGGGCGCCCGACCCGCAGTCGAGCGAGTCGGGGCCCGGTGGCAGCCCGGGGAGATACGTCTCGAAGAGCTGCCCGGACGGCAGGCCGAAGAGCCGGGGCTCCATCCGGCCGGCCGGCAGGGGCAGCCCGTCGGCGATCAAATCGTCGTTGATCTCGCAGTCCTGGGCCACGTTGAGGCGACGGTGGTCACGCTGGTCGGCGGCGGGCAGCCGGTCGGCGCGTCCATGGTGGTCGCGCAGCAGATGCGCCACCTCGTGCAGCCACACCGCCGCGAGCTCCGCCACCGGTGTCGCGTCGACGAAGGCGGGTGACACGTAGCAGCGCCAGTGCCGGTCCACACCCATGGTCGGGACACCGGTGCTCGAAACCACCGTCAGGGCGTAGAGGGCCGACGCCAGGTAGGGACGGTCGGTCGCCGCCCGGTAGCGGGCGGCGAGCAGCTTGGTCGTGTCCAACTGAGGCCTCTCCGGGGCGGTTTCCGGTTCCGGCACCGGCGTTCTGGACTCAGCCGCTCTGCGGCAGCGCGCCGGACAGCTGCAGCAGTTCCACGAAGGCGTCGATGCCCTCCGGCACCGGCCAGTCGGTGTCCCGCATCGTCGCCAGGTCCATCGCCGCCCTGGCCGCCACATCGGGCACACCCGCGTCGACGGCCTTCGCCAGCACCGTCCAGCCCGCCTCCCAGCGAGGCCTGGTGAGATCGCCCTGGACGGCCGCGACGACCGCGATGAGGAAGGCCAGCTGCCGGTCGCCCCGTTCGGGCAGGGCGAACGCGTCGGGGTTCGCCAGTACGCGGTCGGGGTCAGGCAGGTCGAGGTTCTCCAGGTAGGACAGCAGCTCGATGCCCGCGCCGTCCCCGACGGCCCCGGTCAGCGCGGCGGCCAGCGCCTCCCGCCCGGCGCCCGTCGCGTACCCGGTGGCGAGCAGCCGCAGCGCTATGTCCCAGGTCCGGGGGGACGGCCAGGCCCGGCCCCGGCTCTCCGCGTCGGCCGGAATGTGATGGACGAGCCCCGGCCGCGCGGTCAGGAAGCCGGATACCGCGCCACGGGCCCGCGCCGCCGAGCCCGCGACCCTCGCGGCATCGACGACGGGGACGGCCGCCTCCGGCCATGTACCGGCCATGCCGCGTGCGACGGTGCGGAGATCGTGCGTCCACTGGAGGTGCACGAAACGGTTGGCGAGCGGCGGGCTGAGGTGCCAGCCGTCCGCCGCGCTCGACGGCGGATTCGCCGCCGCCACGATGCGTACGGACTCCGGCAACGTCAGGCTGCCCACGCGGCGTTCGAGCACGACGCGCAGCAGCGCCGCCTGCACGGCCGGGGGAGCGGAGGACAACTCGTCGAAGAACAGCAGCCCCCGGCCCGCGCGCGCGAGCCGGACCGCCCAGTCCGGCGGGGCCATCGGCACCCCGGTCACGGCCGGGTCGGCACCGACGACCGGCAGCCCGGCGAAGTCGGACGGCTCGTGCACACTGGCGATGACCGTCTCCAGCCCGAGACCGAGCCCGGCGGCGAGCTGTTCCAGGCCGCGGCCGACTTGCCGATGCCCGGCTCACCCCAGAGCAGCACTGGCTGATTGGCCGTCACCGCTAGGGCCAGCGCCTCCAGTTGAGGATTGCCGGCGGCTTCGGTACGGGTCGACCGCAGCCTGCGGTTGAGCTCGTCGGCGGCGGCCAGCGGCCCCGAAGCGGCGGCCGCGGACGGCGGGACGGGCGCGGCGTCCGGCGAGGACGGCCGGGGCGCCCGCCTGGATGCGGCGGCGGGGGACGGCGGCACGGGCGGTTGCGCGGCCGGGTCACGGGCGGCGACGGTGCTCACTCCTCCTCGCCCTCCCTCTCCCGCTCTTCCCGCTCCTCCTGCCACTCGTCCCACCACTCGGCGCCGATGCCCGGGTGCTCCTTCTCCACCCGTTCCCGCAGGAACTCCAGATCCGTACGGCGGTACATGCGGATCAGCTGGGCCAGCGACAGCTCCATCTGGTCGGTGATGTCGATCCGGGCCCCCGCCCCGACCAGCGCCGTCACGAGTCCCGCCGAACCGCGGTCGCCGACCGCCGCGCAGAGCGGGGTGCGCCCCCGGTGGTCCAGAGCCTCCAGACCGAGACCGGCGGCCAGTAGCCGGGGCAACAGCTCCTCGTGGTCCAGCAGGTGCAGCACATGGAGCAGGCTGCGCCGCCCGCCGTCCAGGATCCGCGGATCCACCCCCGCGTCCAGCAGCTCCAGCACCCCCGCCGTGTCGCCGTGCTCGACGCGCAGGAAGAGGTCCCGCCGCTGCGCCCGCAGGGCCTTGGGCAGCCGGCCGGTCCCCGTGACACAGGAATGCTCCACCGCGAAGCAGCCGGTGACCGCGCCGCCGAAGGCCCGCAGCGCGTTCTCACGCTGCCGTTCCTGCTCGCTGTGCGGCAAGCCGAGCCGTCCGTCGCGAAAGGCGACCTCGTGCCATCCCCCGCGGCACCTCACCCGCACCGGCTGGGGGCGCGGCGGCGGGGGAGGGCCGTCCGCCGTCCGTACGCCGGGGAACAGGGCGCCGGCGACCAGCGGATGCAGCTGGTCCGGGGTCAGCGCGCCGGACCGCAGCAGGCCGAGATCCGGCAGTTCCTGCGAGAGGCTGTCGGGAAGGACGACCGTGTCCGGGGCCGCCTCGCGTACGACCCTGATCAGGGGCCCGCCGCCGTCGCCCGGCCCGTGAGCTCCAGCAGGACGCTGGTGCGCCAGTCCTTGCCGATCTGCAGGAAGGCCGTCGGGTACAGGGCCGCGAACCGCCGGGCCTCCGCCGCCAGCCGGGGCACGTCCAGCCCCACTTGTCCCACCACCGTCTCCGGCTCCGCGTGATTCCAGAACGGCCTGGGCGGCTCGGTCGGATCGAGCTCGATGCCGACCGCCGCCAGGGCGTCGGACACCCGCCCCTGCCGGTACAGCAGCGTCACCCACTCGGCGCGGGCCACCGGATCGCCGGCGCCCGGGTCGTCGGCGGGCAGCTCCTCCGGCGCGAGCGGGGCGCCGTCGGCGCGGAGGAACGGCAGCCGGTCCGCGCCGCCTGCGCGGGCGCGCAGCTCGTCGGTGCGCCGCGCGTCCCACAGCGGTCGGCACACCCGCCAGTCCACGACGCCCGGGCGGAAGACGGCGGGAGAACCGGTCCGCCGTACCGCGCCGAACCTGAGCGAGATCCGCTGCGGACCCTCGGTCAGCACCGGGGTGCGCAGATGCAGATACGGCCCGGACGCCCTGGTTCCGGGTGCGTCCGCGGCGCCGTAGCCCGCCAGGACCACGGTGAGCCCGGCGGAGAGCGTGGAGCGCCCGCCCAGCGACCGCGGCAGGTGCCAGCGCACCAGGTCGGGGACCAGGCGCCGGAGGTCGTCCGCCAGCGCCCCGGCGACCTCGGACCCGTACCACGCGGCGACCTCCGGCAGTTCGAAGCCGATGTCGAACCGGGCTGCCGCGCAGGCTCCCCGCCAGTCACCGGCGGCCCGCCGCACGGCGGACTCCTCGATCACCGAGCGGGGCACCGCGTACCGGCGCACTTGCCGCCAACTCGCCAGCACTTCCGGGGCGAAGGCCGCCGCCATCGGGGCCCGGCTCACCGGTAGACGCTCCTGACCGCGCGCAGGTCGGCATGGGTGCCGCGGTCCGGACGCAGCCGCGCCGCGAAGGACCGCTTCACCCTGCGGGGCAGGCCGGGGCCCAACCCCACGTATTCCAGGAGGGATCCGGCGTCGACGGCGGCGAGCAGGGTCTTCGCGCCGCGCCCGGTGAGTCCGGTGTGCCGCAGTTCCAGCCGTCGCAGCGGAGTGCCGTGCAGCGCCCCGGCCAGCGCGTCGGCGCCGGCGTCCCCGGTGACGTTGGGGCTGGCCCCGAGGGTCCGCTCCGAGGGCGGCCGGCCCAGGTCGAGCGCCTCGATCCCGTCGAGCGCGTCGGCCAGGGCGCGCGCCCCGGCGGGCCCGATCCCGTTGCCGCCGAGACCGAGCCGGACCGGGCGGGCGGGGTCGGCGGCGGCCGCGAGCACGGCGGCTCCGGCGTCGCCGAGGTGGTTGGACGGCAGATACAGCTCCCGCACGCCCGCGTCCCGGATCAGCGCGGCCAGCAGCGGCGCGGCGTCGGGGCCGAGCCCGTTGCCGCCGAGGAACAGCCGCTCGACGGGCTGCGACCGCTCGGTGAGCACGGCGAGCAGCGCGCCGAGACCGTCGGCGGTGAGCCCGGTGTTCACCAGGTCGAGGGTGCGCAGCACGGTGTTGCGGCGCAGCATCGGGACCAGCGCCCGGACACCCGCGTCGGTCACGGGGTTGCGCTTCAGCCACAGGGCCCGGACGGTGTCGTCCTCGGCGAGTGCGTCGGCGAGCGCCGTGACTCCGTCGGTTCCGATGCGATTGCAGCCGAGGTAGACCGTGCGCAGACCGTGTCCGCCGGGGGCGAGGGCATCGGCGACGGCCCGCGCTCCTTCGTCGCCCAGCGCGTTGGTGCCGAGCAGGACGTGCACGGCGTGCGGGGAGCGCGCCAAGGCGGGCACCACCCGGGCCGCTCCGGCTGCCCCGAGCCCCTGCTTGCACAGGTCGACCCGCCCGTCGCTGCGGAGTGCGCCGAGCGCGAACGTCTCGTCGGCCTCGACGGGACGCGTCGCGTCCAGCCGCCTCAGCAACGGATCCAGCAGGGCCGCGTCGGCAAGCGGAATGTCCGGGTGCTCGATCGCGGGACAGCGCACGGGCATCGGCTGCAACATCACTACTCCCCAGGTCCCCGTCGGCACCCGGCCCGGAGCGGACGACCTCGTTCTCCGCCCGCCCGGGACGAACCGACGCCATCGACTCCGCTCCACGAAAGGTGGCAAGGCCGGTCGGATTCGAACCGACGTCCTCCAGCTCGATGCTAGGGCGCGACGACCTCTGCGCTACAGCCTTGCCGTGCGTGATCACAGCCATGGTCGCCTCGAATTCGCACACCAGTCCCGGACTTGGTGGCGGCGCCGGGGGTGAGCCGCGTGCGGCGGACCGGCCGGTCCGGGTGATGTGCGGCGCCGGTGCACGCGCACGAGGAGGCTGTCCCGGCGTGCCGGACGAAGGGGTTCGGCATCATCAAATGGTCTGTACCTCTTGACGAGTTGGTCCAGACCTTTTAGTTTCCGCTGTGCTCCATGGCACCAGGTACGCCTCCGCTCCCCTTTCAGGACCGCCTCACCGGTCCCTGCCCCAAGGGAGAAACACCTTGTCAGAGCACATGACCTTCCGAGGGAGAACGGCGACCGCCGTCGTCGCCGTTCTCGGGCTCCTTCTCGCACTGCTGTCGTTGCAGGCCGTACCCGCGCACGCGGCGGGCAAGCTGACGGCCACGTTCACCTCCGTCGACAACGGCTCGTGGTGGAAGGGGACCTACGTCCTGCACAACGACACCGACGCCGCCGTCACCGGCTGGAGCCTCGAATTCGACCTGCCGGCCGGGGTCGCGATCGACACCTCGTACAACGGCACCGTCACCACCCAGGGCAGCCACGTCACCGCCGTCAACGCCCATTACAACGGGACAATCGCCGCGCACAGCACCTCCGAACCGTACAGTTTCTGGTTCGTGGCCACCGGGCCGATCTCCCCGCCGACGGGCTGCCGGATCAACGGGGACAAGTGCGACGGCTCCGCGGACGTGCCGCCCGGCGCCCCCGGCGGGCTGAAGCAGACCGACGTCACCGCCCGCACCGCGTCGTTGTCCTGGACGGCGGCCACCGCGGGCGACTTCCCCGTGGCGTCGTACGACATCCTGGCCGGCGGCAAGGTGCTCGGCACCGCCACCGCGGCGGCCACCGCCACGGTCACCGGGCTCACCCCCGCCACCGCCTACTCCTTCACCGTCCGGGCCCGGGACACCCGCGGCAACACCTCCGACGAGAGCGCCCCGCTGGCCGTCACCACCGTCGACCCGGCCACCGACACCTCTCCGCCGACCGCTCCGGGCTCGCTCCACTCCACGGCGGCGGACTCCTCGTCCGTCACCCTGGCCTGGACCGCCTCCACCGATGACCAGCGGGTCGCCGCCTACGGCATCTACCGGGACGGCGGGCTCGCCACCACGGTCTCCGGCACCACGACCACCGCCACCATCGGGGGGCTCTCGCCCTCGACCTCGTACACCTTCACCGTCAAGGCCCGGGACGCGGCGGACAACGCCTCCCCGGCCAGCAACGCGCTCACGGTGAAGACCGACGACATAGTCGGCGCGGGCAACTACGCCAAGGTCGGCTACTTCGTCCAGTGGGGCATCTACGGCCGCCAGTACTTCGTCAAGAACCTCCACGACTCCGGCGCCGCGGACAAGCTCGACATCGTCAACTACGCCTTCGCCAACATCGACCCCACCAACCTCACCTGCCTGAACGGCGTCACCAAGGGCACCACCGCCGACCCCGAGGACCCCGAGCAGGGCACCGGCGCCGGTGACGCCGACGCCGACTACAGCCGCCCGTTCAGCGCCGCCCAGTCCGTCGACGGCGTCGCGGACGACGGCTGGGCCCAACTCCGCGGCAACTTCAACCAGTTGAAGAAGCTCAAGAAGCTCCATCCGAACCTGAAGATCGTCATCTCGCTCGGCGGCTGGACCTACTCGAAGTACTTCTCCGACGTGGCGGCCACCGACGCCTCCCGCAAGAAGTTCGTGTCCTCGTGTGTCGACATGTACCTCAAGGGCAACCTGCCCGAGTACAACGGCGCCGGCGGCCCCGGTACGGCGGCCGGCATCTTCGACGGATTCGACATCGACTGGGAATGGCCTGGCACCGGCACCGGACACCCCGGCAACCACTACTCGCCCGACGACAAGGCCAACCTGACCCTCCTGCTCGCCGAGTTCCGCAAGCAGATGGACGCCCTCGGCGGCGGCCACCGGCTGCTCACCGCCTTCACCCCCGCCGACCCGCAGAAGATCGGCGAGGGCTGGGAGCTGAACAAGGTCTTCGACTCCCTCGACGTCGCCAACGTCCAGGGCTACGACTTCCACGGTTCCGGCAGCGACAACTCCTGGGAGCCGAACCGCACCGGCCACCAGGCCAACCTCTACTCCGACGACCAGGACCCGTACGACTTCCACTTCAGCGCCGACGCCGCCATCAAGGCGTACACCGACGCGGGCGTGGAACCCCGCAAGCTGACCCTCGGCATCCCGTTCTACGGCCGCGGCTGGCAGAACGTCACCGACGGCGGTGTCGCGGGCGAATGGCAGCCGGCGGGAGGCGCGGCCCCCGGCCAGTTCGCGGAGGAGGCCGGAACACGCGGATACGCCAATCTCATCGGCGCCTACCCGACGATGACGGTCCATCATGACGAACAGTCGGTCTCCACGTACGGCTACACCGGCAACCAATGGTGGTCCTTCGACGACACCTGGTCCATCGGCAGGAAGACCGCATACGTGAAGTCCAAGGGTCTGCTGGGAGTCATGGTCTGGGAGATGTCGGGTGACACGGCACAGGGCACGCTGCTCAACGCGCTGGACACCGGTCTGAAGTAGTCGACGCGGCAGGCCGGTCGCCGGTTCGCGGAACCCGGGCGGGCTCCGCGAACCGGTGGGATCAGGCGCCCTTCAGCGCGCCTTCGGCGGCGGAGAGACAGCGCTCGGCCAGCGACGCGGGGCCCAGGGGGCCCGTCGCCGGGGCGTCGCTCGCCGCCCAGGTCTCCACCGCCACCCGCACTGCCGCGCCGGCGACCCCGGCCGTCAGCCGGATGTCCAGCGGGTCCGCTCCGTCCGGGAGTCCGGCACGCGCGGTGAGCACCGCTGCCAGGGTGACCTCCGAGTCGTGGCACGCGTCGTTCCAGACCGACTGGAGGGCGGGGCTGTCCACCGCCATCCTCAGGAGGGACCGCACCCAGGCCAAGGACTCCGAGGCCGCCGCGTCGTCCGGGTCCGGAGTCAGCGTGCGGGCTGCCGCGTGCCGCAGCGCATCGGGCACGGACAGGGCGCCCGGGGCGTCCCGCACCGCCTCCACCCACTGCCAGGCCCCGGCGGTGAGCAGGGGGGTGATGGCCTCCTCCTTGGTCGCGAAGTAGCGGTAGAAGGTGCGCGGGGCGACGCCCGCGGCGCGCGCGATGTCCTCGGCGCGCGTGGTCCGCAGGCCGTGTTCCACGAAGAGCGCCGCCGCCGTACGGGCGATGTCCAGTCGGGTGGCGGCCTTGCGCCGCTCGGTCAGTGAGCCACCTTGCATACGGATCAGGTTATGCCCTGAAGGCACCTCGCAGAAGGCGCAATGTGCCTGTATGGCAGAATCTGCCAACACTGGCATGTGAGGTAGGAACAACAAGGGGTGGCAAGAGCGATGCGTCGGCGGCAGCTCGACATCGCCACTCAGGCCGACTTCATCCGGTCCTTCACCGACGCGGGCACGGTCGACAACGCCACGTACGGGGTCCCCTCCCTGGCCAGCACGCCCCGGCTCTTCTACAACAAGGAGCTCTTCCGGCGGGCCGGCGTCGACGGCGCCCCCACGTCGTGGGACGGGCTGCGAGCGGCTGCCGAGGCCCTGAAGGGGATCGGCGTGAAGACACCGTACGGGCTCCAGTTCGGCCCCGAGGCGGCCGACGACGAGGCCCTGTCCTGGCTGCTGGCGGCCGGGGGCGGCTGTACGGGGGAGCTCTCGGGGTACGACTTCGCGACCTCGGCCAACATCGAGGCCCTGACCTGGCTGCGGGACGAGCTCGTCGCCGGAGGGCTGGCGGGCCCCGCCCCCGCGGAGCTCAACAGGACGGCCGCGTACGCGCAGTTCCTGCGGGGCGAGATCGGGGTGCTGATCGCCCACCCCGTGCTGATGGGTGCGGCGGACCGGGCCAAGGTCCCTTACGCGCATGCGGCGTTCCCCAGGAAGAACGGCGGAGCCGCCGCGCCGCTGGGGCTCAGCGACTGGCTGATGGCGTTCAAGCGCGACGGCCACAGCAAGGAATGCGGTGCGTTCCTCGCCTTCCTCTACAGCGGGAAGTCCGCCTTGACCTATGACGGCGGTCAGTCGGCGCTTCCCGTGACGTACTCCGCGTCGGACGCGGCGCGCGCGAGGTCCGCCGGGCGACCGCTGTGGCCGTTCATCGATCAGCTGGCCGACGCGCAGTTCGCGCCGGTGAACATGCGGTCCTGGCCGGCCGTCAGGGGCGTGATACGCACCGATGTGGGCCAGGCCGTGCTGAAGGGCGGCGACCCCGCCGCTGTTCTCAAGTCGCTGGACGAGTCGGCGGCCAAGGCGGACAGGGACGCGGCGACCGCCTGACACCCGCCCCGACCGCGCCGGACCTCACGCAGCGGCGGGCTGCCCGGCCGGTCCGCCACGACGGCAGGGACATCTCCGCCCCCGGTGCTGTGCGGTACCGGGGGCGGAGCTCGTCAGCGGGCCCGGCAGGCTCTCAGGCCAGCTGCTCGTACGCGGGCAGTGTCAGGAAGTCCGCGTAGTCCTGGTCCAGGGAGACCTGGAGCAGGAGGTCGTGGGCCTGCTGCCACTTGCCGGACGCGAAGGCCTCGTCGCCGATCTCGGCACGGATCGCGGCGAGTTCCTCGGCGGCGACCTTGCGGGCCAGGTCCGCCGTGGCGTGTTCGCCGTTCTCGAAGACCACGTCCGCGTTGATCCACTGCCAGATCTGCGAGCGTGAGATCTCCGCGGTGGCCGCGTCCTCCATCAGATTGAAGATGGCGACCGCGCCCATGCCGCGCAGCCATGCCTCGATGTAGCGGATGCCGACCGCGACGGCGTTGTGCAGGCCGTCGTACGTGGGCGTCGCGTCCAGGGTGTCGATGGCGATCAGGTCGCCCGCGGCCACCGAGACGTCCTCGCGCAGGCGCTCCTTCTGGTTCGGCTTCTCGCCGAGGACCGCGTCGAAGGAGGCCATGGCGATCGGGACCAGGTCCGGGTGGGCGACCCAGGAGCCGTCGAAGCCGTCGTGGGCCTCGCGGTCCTTGTCGGCCTTGACCTTCTCGAAGGCGACCTTGTTCACCTCGGCGTCGCGGCGGGACGGGATGAAGGCAGCCATGCCGCCGATGGCGTGCGCGCCGCGCTTGTGGCAGGTGCGGACGAGGAGTTCGGTGTACGCGCGCATGAACGGGGCGGTCATCGTCACCGCGTTGCGGTCCGGGAGGACGAACTTGGCGCCGCAGTCACGGAAGTTCTTGACGATGGAGAAGAGGTAGTCCCAACGGCCGGCGTTCAGCCCGGAGGCGTGGTCGCGGAGCTCGTAGAGGATCTCCTCCATCTCGTACGCGGCGGTGATCGTCTCGATGAGGACGGTCGCGCGGACCGTGCCCCGCGGGATGCCGAGGCGGTCCTGGGCGAAGACGAAGATGTCGTTCCAGAGGCGGGCCTCCAGATGCGACTCCGTCTTCGGCAGGTAGAAGTACGGGCCCTTGCCGAGGTCGATGAGGCGCTGGGCGTTGTGGAAGAAGTAGAGGCCGAAGTCGACCAGCGCGCCCGGCACCGGGGCGCCGTCGAGCTGGAGGTGACGCTCGTTCAGGTGCCAGCCGCGGGGGCGGGTGACGACCGTCGCGAGCTCGTCGGCGGGCTTGAGGGCGTACGACTTGCCGGACCTGGGGTCGGTGAAGTCGATGCTCCGGGTGTACGCGTCGATCAGATTGAGCTGGCCGAGGATCACGTTCTCCCACGTGGGGGCGGACGCGTCCTCGAAGTCGGCGAGCCAGACCCTGGCGCCCGAGTTCAGGGCGTTGATGGTCATCTTGCGGTCGGTCGGACCGGTGATCTCCACCCGGCGGTCGTTGAGCGCGGCCGGGGCCGGCGCGACCTTCCAGGAATCGTCCGCGCGGATCGCTGCCGTCTCGGGCAGGAAGTCCAGCGTGGACGTGCGGGCGATCTCGGCGCGGCGCTCGGCACGGCGGGCGAGCAGTTCGTCACGGCGGGGCGTGAACTGCCGGTGCAGCTCGGCCACGAACGCGAGGGCCGCGTCGGTCAGGACCTCCTCCTGCCGGGGCAGGGGCTCGGCATCGACGATGGCCAGCGGGGACGGCGCTGGTGCGGACATGAGCTGTCACTCCTTCAGCGGGCGGTGCGGGCGGCGTCTCACGGCCGCCGGGTCGCCTGAAATGGCACGGCGTGCCAGGGCTCCGAGATACGGCCGTGGGCGCCGTCTGAGGTGCAGAGGGCTTCTGACCAGTGGATAGTAGTTTCCTCATGGTGGAAGTTCAATGGTTTGTTGATGTCGAGATTCTCCGGGTCGACAGAAATGGGGTGATGCTGGCGCAGCGTGCCAGCCCGTTCACTCAAGGTGCTTCAGGTCCTCCACCGTGTCGATGTCGTACGCCTGAGCCACATCGGAACACTCGACGAGCGTGATCGCATCGCGGTGTGCCCGCAGATACGCCCGAGCGCCCTGGTCGCCCACCGCGCCCGCCGCGATGTCCGCCCATCGGTCCGCACCGAAGAGCACCGGATGGCCGCGTTCCCCGTCGTACGAGGCGGCCACCAGACTCGTCCGGGAGCGGTACGCCGATCGCACCCGTGCCACCGCGTCCGCGCCGATGCCGGGCTGGTCGACCAGGAGGACGAGCGCCGCGTCCGCCCCCGTACCGGAGAGCGCCCCCAGTCCCGCCCGCAGCGACGAGCCCATGCCCTCGGTCCACTCGGGGTTGACGGTCACCGTGCAGCCGGCGAGGTCGGCGCGTGCCGCCACCTCCTCGGCGGCGGCACCCAGGACCACATGGACGTGGTGGCAGCCGCCCTCCCGCAGCATGCGTACCGCGTGCTCCACCAGTGGCCGGCCGCGGTGTTCGAGCAGTGCCTTGGGCCGGCCGCCGAGCCGCCGCCCGCCGCCCGCGGCGAGCAGCAGCCCGGCGACCGCCGGTGCCGGTGTTGTTCGAGTCATGCGGACTGGATACCTCAGACACGCCCCGTTCGCGCAAGCGGGAACCGGCGCGAGAGGGCGTGAGGGCCGGGCGGCGACGTCCACGGAGCGATCCGCGCATCACCCGTACGGGACCCCTGATTTCCGTCCGCGGAGTGGCGCGCGACACCTTTCATGGCGTTAACTTGCGGGCATCTCCGGACACTTGACCACGGTCCGGGAACCGGTCGGAAAACTGGCACAAGGATGTGCGAGGGGGAGTGCTTTGTTGCGAAGCGTGGGGCAGACGCGAGTGACCAGCAGTGGTGAGGATCCGAGGGTGACGGAGCTGCGTACGGCCGTCTCCCGACTCCGCCGGGAGCTCGCGGGGCACCCCGCGGAGTTCCCGGACCGGGGCATCGCCGAGGACGAG
Source organism: Streptomyces sp. NPDC047515 (assembly GCF_040643055.1). Lineage (NCBI taxonomy): Bacteria > Bacillati > Actinomycetota > Actinomycetes > Kitasatosporales > Streptomycetaceae > Streptomyces > Streptomyces sp. NPDC047515. The sequence continues at coordinate 35,896 of NZ_JBEYTM010000032.1, read as the reverse complement.
TTGGCCGCGCTGGACGAGATGGCCACCAGCGGCGCACCCGAGATTCCGCGCCTGCGCCGTTCGCTGCTGCTGATCGCGGGGGCGATCGGCTCGGTCAGCGCACTGGCCCCCGCGCTCCGGGACGTACGGGTCGCCGTGGATCTCTTCGGCGAGCCGCCGCGCGGCTGATGGGCGGGGCGAGCGGCGGATCAGCGGCGGATCAGCCGACGGGCCGTCGCCGCCGCCACCGCCGAGGTCCGGGAGTCGACGCCGAGCTTGGCGTAGATGTGCACCAGGTGGGACTTCACCGTCGCCTGGCTGAGAAAGAGCTTCTTGCTGATCTGCAGGTTCGACAGGCCCTCGCCGACCAGTTGCAGGACTTCCAGTTCCCGCTTGGTAAGGGCCTGCGCCGGGGTCCGCATGCGGTCCATCAGACGGTGGGCGACGGCCGGGGCGAGCGCCGACCGGCCGCCCGCGGCCGTGCGTACCGCCGCCGCCAGTTCCTCCGGCGGGGCGTCCTTCAGCAGATAGCCGGTGGCGCCCGCCTCGACCGCGGCGAGGATGTCCGCGTCCGAGTCGTACGTGGTGAGGATCAGCACCCTGGGCGCGCCCGCTTCCGCCGTGATGGCCGCGGTGGCGCGGGAGCCGTGCATGCCCGCGCCGAACTGCAGATCCATGAGGACGACATCGAACCCACCGGTCGCGGCGAGCGCGACGGCCCGCTCGGCGGTGGCCGCCTCGGCGACCACCTGGAAGTCGGGTTCGGTGTCGAGCACGGCCCGCAGGCCCGCCCGTACCACCGGGTGGTCGTCGGCGAGCAGCAGCCTGATGGGGGTGGTCATGCGGCGTCCTGTCCTGGCCGGCCGTCGGGCAGCGGAAGCGGAAAGGTCAGAGCGACGGCCGTGCCCTGACCGGGCGCCGACTCGACACTGAGCGTGCCGCCCAGCGAACGGGCCCGTGAACGCATCGCGGGCAGACCGAAGCCACCGGTGTCGGTGGCCGCGGCGGCCGGCCCGTTCCCGGGGGCGAACCCGCGGCCGTCGTCGACGACGTCCAGCGACACCGAGGTGTCCATGAAGCTGAGAGTGATCTCCGCGCGCCGCGCCCCGGCGTGCCGCACCGTGTTGGCCAGCGCGGACTGGGCGGTGCGCAGCAGCGCCACCTCGTACGGGGTCGGCAGCTCCACCGGGCTGCCGCTGACCGCGAACTGCACCATGAGGCCGGGGCCCGTCGTGCGGGACGAGAGCCGTTCCAGGGCGGCTGCCAGGGAGCCGTTCTCCAGGTCGGGCGGCGACAGGGCACGGACGAAGCGGCGGGCCTCGGCGAGATTCTCCTGTGCGGCCTCCCGGGCCCGGCGGACGTGCGCGGTGGCGGGAGCATCGGCGGACAGGGTGCGCTCGGCGGCGCGCAGCAACAGCTGGATGCTGGACAGGCCCTGCGCCAGGGTGTCGTGGATCTCACGGGCCAGCCGCTCACGCTCGGCGAGCGTGCCCGCCGTGCGTTCCGCCTCGGCCAGCTCCGTCCTGGTCGACATCAGCTCCTCGATGAGTTCGCGGCGCCGTTCGCTCTCCCGGAACAGCGCTTCGTACCCGAGAACCGTGGCGACCGCGACCGCCGCACCGAGCAGCGGACCGATGAAGGTGCCGGGGTTGACGGCCTGGCCGTGCAGCACGAAGCTCGCGATGGCCGCGAGAGCGGTGACCGCGACGACCGGCAGGGCCCAGCGCGTCGGCAGCAGATGCAACTGCAGGAAGTAGAGCGGGAAGGCCACCCACAGGGCGTCGGGCGACAGCACGAGCAGTGCCAGCCACAGGGCGCACAACAGCCCCAGCCACAGGGCGGCCGCGCGGCTGTGCGGCCGTACGACGGGAGCGAGCGCACCCGCCGCGTACCCGGCGGCCATCACGCAGGTGACCACGACGACGACGGCGGCGTGCGGCGTCCCGTCACCGACGGCCCGTACCGCCGCGAGAGCGAGCAGTCCCACCAGCAGGGCGTGCAGACAGAGCCGCAGCGCGGCGGTGACCGGGGGGTGGGCACGGGAATCCATGATTCCTCCAGCGTAGACGGGCGGTGCCCGCGCCCGGTCAATCGAAAGTTTGATGTCGGGCCCCACCGCCGCGCGATGTTTCCGGACGGTCGGCGCTGCAGGCTGGAAGCATGTTCGTCGCATGGAGAGATCTCCGGTTCGCCAAGGGCCGGTTCGCGCTCATGGGCACGGTCGTGGTCCTGATCACGCTGCTCGTGGGCCTGCTGTCCGGTCTCACGGCCGGTCTGGCCAGGGAGAACACCTCGGCCGTCACGGGGCTGAACGCCGACCACCTCGCGTTCGCCGCCCCGCCCGACGGCCGGTCGGTGTCCTTCACCGATTCGATCGTCGAGGAGAGTGCCTGGCGGAGCTGGGCGGAGCGGCCCGGTGTGAGCGACGCGGAGCCGCTCGGCATCCGCACCCTCAACGCCGCCGCCGTCGAGGGCAAGCGCACGGCCGCCGTCTCGGCGTTCGGCGTCGAGCCCGGCGCGGGACTGGCGCCCGAGGGCGCCGCGTCCGTCGGCACGGGGAAGGTGGTGCTGTCCCGGGGGGCCGCGGACGACCTGGCTGCCGGGGTCGGAGACCGGCTGCGCCTCGGCGGCACCGAAGTCACCGTCGCCGCGGTCGCGACGGACGCCTCGTACAGCCATACGCCGGTGGTGTGGACCTCGCTCCACGACTGGCAGCGCTTCGGCGCCGACGGTGCCGGCCGCGCCCCGCACGCCACGGTGATCGCCCTGACCACCACCGGCGGCGCCGACCTCGCCGCGGGCGACAAGGCGGCGGGCACCAGCACGCTCTCCCTCGGGGACTCCCTCACCGCGATCGGCTCCTATCAGGCCGAGAACGGCTCGCTCCAGCTGATGCGAGGCTTCCTCTTCGCCATCTCGGCCCTGGTCATCGGCGCCTTCTTCACGGTCTGGACGATCCAGCGCAGTGGCGATGTCGCCGTCCTCAAGGCGCTCGGCGCCTCCACCCCGTATCTGCTGCGCGACGCGCTCGGGCAGGCCGTGGTGATGCTCGCCATCGGTACCGCAGTGGGCACCGCGCTCGCCTCCGGGATCGGCGCGGTGGTCAGCGGCGGTGCCGTGCCGTTCGTCCTCGACGCGGCGACCGTCCTCGTCCCGGCGGCCGTCATGATCGTCCTCGGTGCCGTCGGGGCGGCACTGTCCATCCGGCGGATCACCGCCGTCGACCCGCTCACCGCACTCGGGAGTGCCCGATGACCCTGACCCTCGCCGATGTCACCCTCACCTACCCCGACGGCGACGGCCGGCTCACCGCCCTGGACCGGGTCTCGCTGGACGTCCCCGCCGGTTCGCTCACCGCGGTCGTCGGACCGTCGGGTTCCGGCAAGTCCAGCCTTCTCGCGGTGGCGGCGACCCTGGTCACACCGGACGAGGGGCGGGTCGTCGTCGCCGGTACGGACACCGCGGGCCTCGGCCGCGCGGAGAAGGCGGCGCTGCGCCGCGAAAGCGTCGGCATCGTCTTCCAGCAGCCCAATCTGCTGCCGTCCCTCACCGCGGCCGAACAGCTCCAGGTGATGACCCATCTGTCGGGCGGGGCCGCGCGCGGCGCCCGCGGCCGGGCGCTGGAACTGCTGGACGCGGTCGGCCTCGCGGACAAGGCCGACCGCAGGCCTCATCAGCTCTCGGGCGGGCAGCGCCAGCGGATCAACATCGCACGGGCCCTGATGAACGAGCCGGCGGTGCTGCTCGTCGACGAACCGACCAGCGCGCTCGATCACGAGCGAGGGGCTGCCGTGCTCGAACTGCTGGTCAATCTGACCCGGCAGCGGTCGACGGCGACGGTGATGGTCACGCACGACCGGGCCCATCTGGAGCGGACGGACCGCGCCGTCACGATGGACGACGGCCGTCTGACCGTGCCCACACCGGCCTGAGATATGTGTGGAGGGGGCGGCCCGGCCGCCCCCTCCACACATATCGGCCCCCGCTGTCTCAGCCCGTGGTACCGCTGCTGGCCAGCGCGTCGGACAGTTCCTTTGCGGCCTGCTGCAGAATCGGCACGATCCGCTCCGTGGCCGCCTCCGTCACCCGGCCGGCCGGACCCGAGATCGAAATCGCGGCGGACGTGGGGGAGTCGGGCACCGAGACCGCCAGGCAGCGCACACCGACCTCCTGCTCGTTGTCGTCCACCGCGTAACCGACCCTGCGGACCTGTTCCAGCGCTTCGAGGAAGCCGTCCGGAGTGATGATCGTCTTGTCGGTGGCGGCCGGCATGCCGGTACGGGCGAGCAGTGCCCGCACCTCCTCCGGCGGTGTGTGCGCGAGCAGCGCCTTGCCGACCCCCGTGGAGTGGGGGAGCACCCGTCGGCCCACCTCGGTGAACATGCGCATCGAGTGCTTGGACGGCACCTGTGCCACGTACACGATCTCGTCGCCGTCGAGCAGCGCCATGTTCGCGGTCTCGCCGGTCTCCTCGACCAGGCGCGCGAGATACGGGCGGGCCCAGGTGCCGAGCAGCCGCGACGCGGACTCGCCGAGCCGGATCAGGCGCGGGCCGAGCGCATAGCGGCGGTTCGGCTGCTGGCGTACGTATCCGCAGATCACCAGCGTGCGCATCAGACGGTGAATGGTCGGCAGCGGGAGCCCACTGCTCGCGGAGAGTTCGCTGAGCCCGACCTCGCCCCCGGCGTCCGCCATTCGTTCCAGCAGATCGAATGCACGCTCAAGGGACTGCACACCACCGCTCGAAGCGGCGGGTTTGGAGTCGGATGTGCTGGCGTGGGACGGCGGCACGTCAACGGTCCTTTCGAGGCGGAAGTGCGGGTGCCCCGCCCGGCGAGGCACCCCGCAGCCTACCGGGCGGTTCCCGATCGGCCCACTGCTCCGGGTGCGGCATCCTGGCCGGTCAGAGCCCGTTTGTCCGGGTGTCTGCAGTCCGGGGGACGGTTCTGCGATGCCGCACTGGTTCCATGTTACGTTCCACTCTCCGGAATAGGTCTTTTACTTTGTGGAAATCTCCAGTTGTGGGTTGCGGGTGGTCCACCGGTCGTCCCACGAGGGGAGCGGGGTCTTGACGGGCCCGAATCCCGAGTGAAGACTCCTTCAACAGTTCGTTGAATTCGAGTGGTCGAAAGTCCGAAATGAGGAGCACGGGTGTCCGGTGCGGACGTGAATCTGGTACTGCGCTCGACGCGTGTCGTCACCCCGGACGGGACGCGCCCCGTGGCGGTCGCCGTCGCCGACGGGAGAATCGACGCCGTCCTGCCGTACGACAGCGAGGTGCCGGTCGGCGCCCGGCTGGAGGACTTCGGCGACGACGTCCTGCTGCCCGGACTCGTCGACACCCATGTCCATGTGAACGACCCCGGCCGCACCGAGTGGGAAGGCTTCCACACCGCCACCCGCGCGGCGGCGGCAGGCGGCATCACCACCCTGCTCGACATGCCGCTCAACTCCCTCCCGCCGACCACCACCGTCGACCACCTGCGCACCAAGCAGCAGGTGGCGGCCCCCAAGGCGCACATCGACACCGGATTCTGGGGCGGTGCGATCCCGTCCAACGTCAAGGACCTGCGACCGCTGTACGAGGCCGGGGTCTTCGGTTTCAAGTGCTTCCTCTCGCCCTCCGGCGTCGATGAGTTCCCGGCGCTCGATCAGGAGCAGCTGGCCCGGTCCATGGCTGAGATAGCCGGCTTCGGCGGCCTGCTGATCGTGCACGCCGAGGACCCGCGCCATCTGGCGTCCGCGCCGCAGCGCAGCGGGCCCGCGTACGCCGATTTCCTCGCCTCCCGGCCCCGTGACGCCGAGAACACCGCGATCGAGGGACTCATCGCACACGCCAGGCGGCTGAACGCCCGGGTCCATGTGCTGCATCTGTCCTCCAGCGACGCCCTGCCGATGATCGCCGCCGCCAGGCGTGAGGGTGTACGGGTCACCGTCGAGTCCTGCCCGCACTTCCTCACCCTCACCGCCGAGGAGGTCCCGGACGGTGCGACGGAGTTCAAGTGCTGCCCGCCGATCCGGGAGGCCGCCAACCAGGACACGCTGTGGCAGGGGCTGGCCGACGGGACGATCGACTGCATCGTCTCCGACCACTCGCCGTGCACCACCGACCTCAAGACGCCGGATTTCGCCTCCGCCTGGGGCGGCATTTCCTCCCTCCAGCTGGGCCTTCCCGCCATCTGGACCGAGGCCCGCAGGCGCGGCCACTCGCTCGACGACGTCGTCCGCTGGATGTCGGCCGCCCCCGCGGAGCTGGCCGGGCTGACCCGCAAGGGCGCCATCGAGGCCGGCCGGGACGCCGACTTCGCGGTCCTCGCCCCCGACGAGACCTTCACCGTCGACCCCGCGGAGCTCTTCCACCGCAACCAGGTCACCGCCTACGCGGGCAAGAGCCTGCACGGCGTCGTGAAGTCGACCTGGCTGCGCGGTGTACGGATCGCGGCCGACGGCAGCGTCGCCGAACCCACCGGACGCCTTCTGGAAAGGGAGCACTGACCATGACGGCGACAGTCCGCTTCACCGGCGACGCGAACCCGTACGGCGGCGGTGACCCGTACGCCGACTACCGCACGGCCGACTTCCCCTTCACGGGCCTCGTCGACCTCGCCGACCGGCGGCTCGGCGCGGGGGTGATCGCCGCCAATGACGAGTTCTTCGCCGAGCGCGAGAACCTGCTGAAGCCGGAGCCCGCGGAGTTCGACCCCGAGCGCTTCGGCCACAAGGGCAAGATCATGGACGGCTGGGAGACCCGCCGCCGACGTGGTGCCGACGCCGACCGGCCGCACCCCGCTGACGAGGACCACGACTGGGCGCTGGTGCGGCTCGGCGCGCCCGGAGTCGTACGCGGCATCGTCGTCGACACGGCCCACTTCCGCGGCAACTACCCGCAGGCGGTCTCCGTCGAGGCGGCCTGCGTCCCCGGCTCCCCGTCACCCGAAGACCTCCTCGCCCCCGAGGTGAAGTGGACCACGCTCGTACCGCGTACGGCGGTCGGAGGGCATGCCGCCAATGGCTTCGTCGTCGCTGCCGAGCAGCGCGTCACCCACCTGCGGGTCAATCAGCATCCCGACGGTGGGACAGCCCGACTGCGGGTGTACGGCGACGTCACCCCCGACCCCGGCTGGCTGGCCGCCCTCGGCACCTTCGATCTGGTCGCCCTGGAGAACGGCGGCACGGTCGAGGACGCCTCCGACCGGTTCTACTCACCGGCCACCAACACCATCCAGCCGGGCAGGTCCCGCAAGATGGACGACGGCTGGGAGACCCGCCGACGGCGCGACCGGGGCAATGACTGGATCCGCTACCGCCTCGTCGAGCAGGCGGAGATCCGCGCCGTCGAGATCGACACCGCGTATCTGAAGGGCAACTCGGCGGGCTGGGCCGGCCTTTCCCCCCGCGACGGGGAGAGCGGCGACTGGACCGAGGTGCTGCCCCGGACCCGGCTCCAGCCCGACACGAACCACCGTTTCGTTCTGCCGGAGGCGGTGCGGGCCACGCACATCCGGATCGACATCTTCCCGGACGGCGGCATCTCCCGGCTGCGGCTCTTCGGGTCGCCGACCGAGGAGGGGGCCGCGCGACTGGCCGCGCGCCACCGCGAGCTCGGCGGTTAGGGCCTCTCGTTCGGATCACGCCGGGCTCGCGTGCCCCGGCACCGCTCGCCGATCCGGCCTGATCCGAACGGAAGACCCCAGCGTCCACCCGGCGGATCGGGGCCGGACGGGGGCGCGGGGGTCATGCCGTGCCCGCGCCCCGGACGGGTCGGCCGGACCGGGGCGCGTTCCGGTCCGGCCGACCCCGTCCCGGTGCGTCCGATAGGGCCGCATTGAGGGCTTGTGGGACTCTGATGGCATGATCTTCATCGCCGTCAGGTTCACCGTCCACAGCGCCGACCGCGACAACTGGCTCCCGGCCGTCGAGGACTTCACCCTCGCCACCCGGAAGGAGCCCGGCAACCTGTTCTTCGAGTGGTCCTACAGTGTCGAGAACCCGGACGAGTTCGTCCTGCTGGAAGCGTTCGCCTCCGCCGAGGCCGGTCAGGCCCATGTGAAGTCGCAGCACTTCGCCGCGGCGATGGACCGGATGGCGGATCTTGTCTCCAAGACGCCGGAGATCATCAACGTCGAGGTGCCGGGCGAGGGTTGGTCCCGGATGACGGAGCTCACCCCGCGCTCGCGGTGATCCGCGCGTCGGTGCGTCCGCGTCGACCGGCACGGACCCACCGACGGGACGGATGCCGACGGGCCCGGCCCCAGCTTGCCTCGTGGCGCGCGTGGCCCCCGGGATCCGGCCGGGGCCCGGGGCGCCGGCCGGAATCCCCCGTCACGCAGCCGGTCAGGCCGCGTGGCCCCCGTCCACCGTCACCTCCGTGCCCGTGATGAACGCCGCTTCGGCGCCGGCCAAGTAGGCAATCAGTGAGGCCACTTCGTCCGCAGTGCCGAACCGGTCCAGCGCGGTCGCCGCGAGCTGCCCGGCGGCCATCGGGCCGTCGGCCGGGTTGAGGTCCGTGTCGACCGGGCCGGGCTGGACCAGGTTGACCGTGATGCCGCGCGGGCCGAGTTCACGGGCGAGCGGCTTGGTCAGACCGGCCAGCGCCGCCTTGCTCATCGCGTAGAGGGTGGAGCCCGTACCGCCCGCGTACCGGCTCAGGGCCGTGCCGATGGAGATGATGCGACCGCCGCTCTCCATCAGCCCGGCCGCGGCGCGGCAGACCAGGAAGACCGCCCGTACGTTGACCGCCAGTACTCGGTCCACATCGGCGGGTGTGAGGGTGCCGATGGGGCCGAGGACGCCGATGCCCGCGTTGTTGACCAGGACGTCGAGCCGGCCGAACTCCTCGGCGGTACGGTGCACGGCCGCCGGGGCGGCATCCGGGTCCGCCGAGTCGGCTCGCAGGGCGATGCCGCGACGGCCGTACGACTGGATCTCCTTGACGACCGCCCTCGCGCCGTCCTCGTCCCGCACGTACGTCAGCGCCACGTCGGCGCCGTCCCGGGCCAGCCGCAGGGCGGTCGCGGCACCGATGCCCCGGCTGCCTCCGGTGACGAGTGCGGTCCTGGTCGTGCTGCTGTCGGTGCTGGTCATGGTGTTTTCCTTGTGCTCGGGTCGTTGTTCCGACAGGGACAAGGAAAGTCCTTGTGCCGTACGCGCACCGGCGGGAAACGGACGCCCAGGTGCGATGCGATGCGCGGTGCCGTCGGCCGGACCGACGGAGTGCGGTCACCTCCGCAGCCGGCCGCGGAGCGAGGTCACTCCCGGAGGCGACGAGACCGTCCGCCCCCACCCCGCTTCCCCGGACGGCGATCTCTCCTCCTTCGCGTGCGCGGAAGCCGGTTCGACGCAGCGGAACTCCCGCTGGTGAGACAGGTGTTCCTGCCGGCGGGTGCGGCCCGGTACGGTGAGCGCTCCGCGTGTGAGCCGTCGAGGTCTCCACATGACTCCCGCCCTCTTCTCGTTGCGGAGAACCAGGAGAACCAGCCAGGTGTCCTCGATCGCCATGCCCTCCCTCGCTCCGCCGCGCCGTGCCTGGCTCACCGATCTGCCCGTACTGCTCGTGGCGGTCGTCTGGGGGTCCAGCTACCTCGCGGCCAAGGGCATCACCACCGCCCAGACCGTCGTCGCCGTCCTCGTACTGCGCTTCGTCGCCGTGCTGCCCGTGCTGGCCGTGGCCGGCCGACGCGGCCTGCGGGCACTGAGCGCGGCGCAGTGGCGGGGAGCGGGTCTGCTGGGCCTGGTCCTCAGCGCGATCTTCCTGGTGGAGACATACGGAGTCGTGCACACCTCGGCCACCAACGCCGGGCTCATCATCAGCCTCACCATGATCTTCACCCCGCTCGCCGAGGCCGCCGTGACCCGCGTCCGGCCGCCCAGGGCATTTCTCGGCGCCGCAGGGCTCTCGGTGGCCGGTGTGGCACTGCTGACCCAGGGCGGCGGATTCACCAGCCCGTCGGCGGGCGACCTGCTGATGCTCGTGGCCGCCCTCGCCCGTACCGTGCACGTGCTGCTCATGGCCCGCATCAAGTCGGTGCAGGGGGCGGACTCGCTGTCGCTGACCACGGTCCAGCTCGGCAGCGCCGTCGCCGTCTTCGCCGTGCTCGCGGCCGCGCCCGGCACCGGGGAGGCGCCGTGGACGGTGGCCGCGGGCTTCGGGGTCCGGGAATGGGGCGGGCTGCTCTTCCTCTCCGTCTTCTGCACGCTCTTCGCCTTCTTCGTGCAGATGTGGTCGGTGCGCCGCACCTCGCCGTCCCGGGTCAGTCTGCTGCTCGGTACGGAACCGTTGTGGGCCGCCGCCGTGGGCATCGCGATCGGCGGTGAACGGCTCGGCGTCCTCGGTGCGGTGGGCGCGTTGCTGGTCCTGATGGGCACCGGCTGGGGGCGCCGGGCGGTGGACCCTGCTACTCCTTGAGCCGGTAGGCCGCCACCATCACCGCCGCACCCGCCACCCCGTCGCGGCCATCGGGGCACTCGCTCTGATCACGGCCCCCGTGCAGCCGTATCTGCGGCCCGACCCGGGCACCTCGTTCACCGCGTCCACGATCGTCGGTGTGCGCTGTCCCTGCTGGTGCTCAGCCGGGGCATGGTCGTACGGTCCGGCGCCAGCTCGTCGTCACGCTGCGCGAGGGCCCGCCGGGCCGAGACCGAGGCGGAGCTCCGCGCCGAGCAGGCGCAGCGGCCGGCCCGCGAAGCCATCGCCCGGGAGATGCACGATGTGCTCGCCCACCGGCTGACCCTGCTCAGCGTCCACGCCGGTGCCCTCGAATTCCGCCCCGACGCACCCCCGGCCGAGGTGGCGCGGGCCGCCGGGGTCATCCGGGACAGCGCGCACGAGGCGCTCCAGGACCTCCGCGAGATCATCGGAGTCCTGCGCAGCCCGGGGGAGAGCGACGACGACCGGCCGCAGCCCACCCTCGCCACCCTGGACTCCCTGATCGCCGAGTCCCGGCCGGCCGGTATGAGGGTCGTCCTCGACAACCGCGTCACCGACCCCGCCGCGGCCCCCGCCGCCACCGGCCGCACGGTCTACCGCATCGCCCAGGAGGGCCTGACCAACGCCCGTAAACACGCACCGGGCACCGAGGTCGGCGTCACCGTCGCCGGCGGGCCGAACAGGTGCTGCGGGCCATCCGCGCCGGAGCCGCGGGATTTGTCCTGAAGGACACGCCTCCGGCGCAGATCGTCGACTCGGTGCGGCGGGTGGCGGCCGGTGATCCGGTGCTGTCGCCCGCGGTGACCCGACGGCTGACGGCCCGCGCCGCCGGGACCGGCCCCGGGCCCGGCCGAGGTGACCGGGTGGACCGCGCCGACCGGGCGCGGCAGCGGATCGCGGCCCTCGCCGAACGGGAACGCGAGGTCGCCATCGCTGTCGGACGGGGCCGTTCCAACGCCGAGATCGCCGCCACGCTCTGTCTCAGCGTGGCGACCGTGAAGACCCAGGTGTCCCGGATCCTGGCCAAATTCGATTTCAACAACCGTGTCCAGATCGCGCTGTTGGTGCATGACGCGGGCCTGCTCGACGACGACGGCGCAGACCGGGCCACATAGGCTGAACCGGTCGATCGCCAGCGATCGAGCCGATCAGACCGGGAGGGGCGATCCCATGTCCGATGCCAGTGTCCATGTCGATTTCGATCTGCGCGGGGTCAAGGACTTCACCGCGAATCCCTATCCGCACTACGAGAAGTTGCGCGCCACGGGTCCCGTGCACACCGTCCGTACCGACGACTTCGAGCGGGTGTGGCTTGTGGTGGGGTACGACGAGGGCCGTGCCGTCCTCGCCGACCAGCGGTTCGGCAAGGAGTGGCAGGGGCTGGTGGACCGGCCCGAGGGGAACGATCCGATCTTCGCCAACATGCTGGAGCTCGACGCACCCCACCACACCCGGCTGCGCAAGCTCGTCACCCGCGAGTTCACCGCCCGCCGGGTCGAGGCCCTGCGCCCCCGCGTCCAGCAGATCACCGATGAACTCCTCGACGCGATGGTGCCGGCCGGGCGTGCCGATCTCGTGGACGCGCTCGCGTTCCCGCTGCCGATGACCGTCATCTGCGAACTGATCGGTGTGCCGGATCTGGACCGCAACACCTTCCGCCGACTGTCGAACACCATTGTCACCCCGGCCACGCCGCAGCAGGAGCGCGAGGCCGTGGCCGCCATGGGGGCATATCTCGGCGAACTCATCGAGGACAAGCGGTGCTCGCCCGGCGAGGACCTGATGAGCGCGCTGGTCAGGGCGCGTGACGAGGAGGGGGACGGACTGTCGCCCGACGAGCTCGTGGGCATGGCCTTCCTGCTGCTCGTCGCCGGGCACGAGACCACGGTCAACCTGATCTCCAACGGGGTACGGGCGTTGCTCGACCACCCGGACCAACTGGCGGATCTCCGTGCGGACTTCGGTCTGATCGACGGCGCGGTCGAGGAGATGCTGCGATACGACGGGCCGGTGGAGACCGCCACGTTCCGCTTTCCCCGCGAAACGGTCGAGGTCGGGCAGCGGGTCATTCCCGCGGGGGAGCCGGTCCTGGTCTCCCTGGCGGGTGCCGACCGCGACCCCGGCCGCTACCCGGAACCGGACCGCTTCGACATCCGCCGCGACGCCCAGGGGCATCTGGCCTTCGGCCACGGCATCCACTTCTGCCTGGGTGCGCCGCTGGCCCGGACGGAGGGCCGGATCGCGATCCGGTCGCTGCTGGAGCGGTGCCCCGGTCTGGTACTGGACACGGACGGCGGGGAGCCGGACTGGCTCCCCGGCATGCTGATCCGTGGGGTGCGCGGGCTGCCCGTCCGTTGGTGAGGTAAAAAGCTTTACCATGACGGGACTTGATCTGAAGATGGCACAGAAGGTGCTCGACAGCCAGCCGTTCAGCGGGCTGGTCGGGGCGAGGATCACCGCCTTCGGGGACGGTGCGGCCACCCTGGAGGTGGACATCCGCCAGGAGCTCCAGCAGCAGAACGGCTTCGTGCACGGCGGGGTCCTGGCCTATGCCGCCGACAACTCGATCACCTTCGCCGCCGGGACGACCCTCGGCCCGGCCGTGCTGACCGGCGGTTTCTCCATCCAGTACGTCCGGCCCGCCACCGGCCGCACACTCGTCGCCCGCGCCGAAGTCGTGCACACCGGCCGCCGGCAGGCCGTGGTCCGCTGCGAGCTGTTCGCCACGGGGGAGGAGGGGGCGCGGACGCTCTGCGCGGTCGCCCAGGGGACCGTGCTGTCCGCCACGCCGTCCTGAGACGCCTCCGCCCCGTTCCCGGCCACCGGGGACGGGGCGGGGCTGGATTCACCCCGCGGCGTGAGCTCCGGACCGGGCGGCCGCCGCATCGGCGATCTCGGCGATCGCCACGGGGCGACGCTCCTGCCGGGACACCTCGCACGCCTCCGCGATCAGCAGCGCGTACCACGCCTCCCGGCCGTCGCACGGATTGGGCAGCTCGCCCCGCACCACCCGTACGAACGCGTTCAGTTCCGCCTCGTACGCCGGGGCGAAGCGCTCCAGGAAGCCCGGCCAGGGGCGGCGCGGCGCGGCGGGGCCCCGAGGCTCCGCCGAGGTGACCGGAGTGCGGTCGTCCAGGCCGACCGTGAGCTGGCCGAGCTCGCCCGCCAGCTCCATCCGCACGTCGTAACCGGCACCGTTGCAGCGGGTGGCCGTCGCCGTGGCCAGCGTGCCGTCGTCGAGGGTCAGCAGGGCCGCCGCCGTGTCGACGTCACCGGCCGCCCGGAACATCCCCGGTCCGGCGTCCGACCCGGTGGCGTACACCTCCGTCACCTCACGGCCCGTCACCCACCGCAGCATGTCGAAGTCATGGACCAGACAGTCCCGGTACAGCCCTCCGGAGAGCGGCAGGTAGGAGGCGGGCGGCGGTGCGGGGTCCATGGTCATGGCCCGTACGGTGTGCAGCCTGCCCAGCGCCCCGGCCCGTACCGCGGTGCGGGCCGCCTCGTACCCGGCGTCGAATCTGCGCATGAAGCCCAGCTGGAGGACGCTGCCCGCCCGGTCGACCTCGCGCAGCGCGCCCAGCGTCCCCGGCAGGTCCAGGGCGATCGGCTTCTCGCAGAATGCGGGCAGCCCCGCGCGGGCGGCCTGCCCGATCAGGTCCGCGTGCGCCGAGGTGGCCGAGGCGATCACCACGGCGTCCACACCCGCGCCGAACACCTCGGCGGCGCTGCCCGCGGTCCGCGCGCCGAGGCGGTCCGCGACCTCGGCCGCCCGTGCCGCGTCGGTGTCCGTCACCACCAGGGCGTCGACCGCGGGATGGCGGGCCAGCACGCCCGCGTGGAAGGAACCGATCCGGCCGGTGCCGATGAGTCCGATGCGCATGGACCCAACGTGCCGCCCGCCGACTGCGCTGTCAACCATATGTCCTGACAAGGCGAGGCTTGTTCGATCTTCATGCTGTCCGGACAACAGGACTACCGGACTACCGGAGGTTCTGACGTGAGGGATACCCTCCACGCGTGCCCAAACCCACCACCGACCCCACCGCACTCGAACTCGGTGTGGACCGCACCAGTCCGGTTCCGCTGTACTACCAGCTGGCCCAGCAGCTGGAAGCGGCCGTCGAGCAGGGACGGCTGGCCCCCGGCAGCCTCCTCGGCAACGAGATCGAGCTCGCGGCCCGGCTCGGTCTGTCCCGCCCCACCGTGCGCCAGGCCATTCAGTCACTGGTCGACAAGGGGCTGATGGTCCGTCGCCGAGGCGTCGGCACCCAGGTCGTGCACAGCCGGGTCCGGCGCCCCCTCGAACTGAGCAGCCTGTACGACGACCTGGAGGCGGCGGGCGGGCACCCCGCGACCCGCGTCCTGCGCAACACCGTCGAGCCCGCCGGCGCCGGGGTCGCCGACGCGCTCGGGGTCGCCGAGGGCACCGACGTGCACGTCGTCGAGCGACTGCGGTACGCGCACGACGAGCCGCTGGCACTCCTGCGCAACCACCTGCCCCTCGGGATCGTCGACCTGGAGACCGAGCGGCTGGAGACCACCGGCCTCTACCGGATGATGCGCGGCGCCGGCATCACCCTGCACAGCGCCCGCCAGACCGTCGGCGCCCGGCTCGCCACGGCGGAGGAAGCGGCCGCACTCGCCGAGACCGAGGGAGCCGCGCTGCTGACGATGGAGCGCACCACCTTCGACGACACCGGGCGCGCGGTCGAGTTCGGTTCCCACATCTACCGCGCCTCGCGCTATTCCTTCGACTTCCAGTTGCTCGTACGGTGACGGGGGTCACCCGGGCCCGCGACGGATGCGGACCCGGGGGAGGGCGGTGGCTTGCGGGAGATCGTGCCCGGCGGTGTGAAAGAGACGGCGGCCGGGGACGGTATCGAGTTCTCCCGCCCGGGGAAGAAGGCAGGCGGGGAACGGGCCCGGCCGTCCGGACGGCCATCAAGCGGAACGTCGACCTCCGCCCTGCCGGGCGGCGCCGTCGGCGGCTCGGGGATACTTGGCCGGCCGGGCTGGGTGTGAAACGTCCCCGGTCCCATCAGGCAGCACAGCGAGCAGCACAAGAAGGGCATGGCGTCGTGGCAAGGGTTCGGACAGGGGTACGTGCGATGGGCGCCGTGCTTGCGGTGGTGCTCGGGGCTTCCCTCGCGGGATGCAGCAGCACCGGCGGCAAGCGTGCGGAGGAGCGCGCGGCGCGGGCTGCCGCCGAGGGCCGGTCCGCGGTGAACACGCCCCGTTGGACCTTCGCCATGGTCACCCACTCGGGCGACGGCGACACGTTCTGGGACATCGTCCAGCGGGGCGCCGAGCAGGCGGCCGTCAAGGACAACATCAAGTTCCTTTACTCGCACAACGACGAGGCACAGCAGCAGGCCCAGCTCGTCCAGGCGGCCATCGACCAGAAGGTCGACGGGCTGATCGTCACGCTCGCCAAGCCCGACGCGATGAAGGACGTCGTCGCCAAGGCCACCAAGGCCGGTATCCCGGTGATCACGGTGAACTCGGGGTCCGCGGAGTCCAAGCAGTTCGGCGCGCTCACCCATATCGGCCAGGACGAGTCCATCGCGGGTGAGGCGGTCGGCGACGAGCTCAACGCACGGGGCCGCAAGAAGGCCCTGTGCATCCTGCACGAGCAGGGCAACGTCGGCCACGAGCAGCGCTGCGCCGGGGCGAAGAAGACCTTCGACGGGCAGATGCAGAACCTGTATGTCGAAGGCACCAACATGCCCGACGTCCAGGCGTCCATCGAGGCCAAGCTCCAGGCCGACGAGAACATCGACGCGGTCGTCACGCTCGGCGCCCCGTTCGCGGACGCCGCCGTCAAGGCGAAGAAGACCGCCGGCAGCAAGGCCGAGATCGACACCTTCGACCTGAACGCCAAGGTCGCCACGGCCCTCCAGGACAAGACCCTCGGCTTCGCGGTCGACCAGCAGCCCTACCTCCAGGGGTACGAGGCCGTGGACCTGCTCTGGCTCCACCGCTACAACGGCAATGTGCTCGGCGGTGGCCGTCCGGTTCTCACCGGCCCGCAGATCATCACCTCGAAGGACGCCGCCGAACTCGCCGAGTACACGAAGCGGGGCACCCGATGAGCACGGTGACGGGTCCATCCGCCCCGGCCGCGGCCGACGAGCGGCTGCTGCGCACCTCGCCGCTGCGCAAGCTGCTCGGCCGCCCCGAGCTGGGCTCGGTGGTCGGCGCCGCGGCCGTCTTCATCTTCTTCTCGATCGTCGCCGACAGCTTCCTGCGCGCCTCCAGCCTCGGCACCGTGCTCTACGCGGCCTCCACCATCGGGATCATGGCCGCGCCGGTGGCGCTGCTGATGATCGGCGGCGAGTTCGACCTCTCCGCCGGTGTGCTGGTCACCAGCTCCGCGCTGATCTCGTCGATGTTCAGCTACCAGATGACGGCCGACGTCTGGGTCGGCGTCTTCGTGTCGCTGCTGGTCACACTGGCCATCGGAGCCTTCAACGGCTTCATGCTGACCCGGACCAAACTGCCGAGCTTCATCATCACGCTCGGTACGTTCCTGATGCTGACCGGTCTCAATCTGGGCTTCACCAAGCTGATCAGCGGGACCGTGTCGACCAAGACCATCGGTGACATGGAGGGCTTCGACTCGGCCCGTCGGGTCTTCGCCTCGCAGTGGACCATCGGCGGCGTCGAGTTCAAGGTCACCATCCTGTGGTGGGCCGTGCTCGTCGCGATCGCCACCTGGATCCTGCTCCGCACCCGCTTCGGCAACTGGATCTTCGCGGTCGGCGGCGAGGCCGACGCGGCCCGCGCGGTCGGCGTCCCGGTGATCCGTACCAAGATCGGGCTCTACCTCGGGGTCGCCTTCGCCGCCTGGGTCTCGGGGCAGCATCTGCTGTTCTCGTACGACGTGGTGCAGTCCGGCGAGGGCGTCGGCAACGAACTGATCTACATCATCGCGGCCGTCATCGGCGGCTGTCTGATCACCGGCGGCTACGGCTCCGCGATCGGCTCCGCGGTCGGTGCCTTCATCTTCGGCATGACCAGCAAGGGCATCGTGTACGCGGAGTGGAACCCGGACTGGTTCAAGTTCTTCCTCGGAGCCATGCTGCTCCTGGCCACCCTGCTCAACGCATGGGTACGCAAGCGCGCGGAGGCGACGAAATGACGGCCCCCCAGGCACCGGCCGGCCGGCCGACCGACCAGGAGACGCCCCACCGGGCGCTCGTCGAGCTGGACCGCGTCAGCAAGTTCTACGGCAACATCAAGGCACTCCAGGACGTCTCGCTGGAGGTCCACGCGGGGGAGATCTCCTGCGTGCTGGGCGACAACGGAGCCGGCAAGTCCACCCTGATCAAGATCATCGCAGGGCTGCACCGGCACGATGCCGGAACGTTTCTCATCGACGGCGAGGAGACCACCCTCGCCAACCCGCGCGACGCCCTCGACCGGGGTATCGCCACGGTCTACCAGGACCTGGCCGTCGTTCCCCTGATGCCGGTCTGGCGCAACTTCTTCCTCGGCTCCGAGCCGACCACCGGCGCGGGCCCCTTCAAACGGCTCGACGTGCGGCTGATGCGCGAGACGACTCGTTCCGAGCTGCTGCGCATGGGCATCGACCTGCGCGACGTCGACCAGCCGATCGGCACGCTCTCCGGCGGTGAGCGCCAGTGCGTCGCCATCGCGCGGGCCGTCTACTTCGGCGCCAAGGTCCTCGTCCTGGACGAGCCCACCGCGGCGCTCGGCGTCAAGCAGTCCGGGGTCGTCCTCAAGTACGTCGCGGCCGCCCGCGACGCGGGTCTCGGCGTGGTCCTCATCACGCACAACCCGCACCACGCGTTTCTCGTCGGCGACCGTTTCGTCCTCCTCAAGCGGGGCGCCATGTCCGGCAGCCACACGAGGGCGGACATCACCCTGGACGAGCTGACCCGCCAAATGGCGGGCGGCAGCGAGCTGGAGGAGCTCAGCCACGAGCTGGAACGGGTCCCGGGGCCGACCCGTCTCGGCGGCCACCCCGGCGCCGGCCACCCGCGGTAGCCCGGACCGATACCCGCGCTCCCCCACAGGTCCGCCCGCCGCGGCGCCCCGGCAGTGGCAGAATCGAGCCCGACGGGCGCCGTCCGCCGCCGGGAGCACCGCCTCCGGCCCCCCCAGACCCTGCAGGGACGATGAGCACGTACCGCGACTTCACACACCGCGGCTCCGCCCGCGCCACCGTCCTGCGGACCGTAGGCACCCGGGAGCGGCGCTCGCACCTCACGGCGCCACGGGTGCCCACCGTCGGTATCGACATCGGGGGCACGAAGGTGATGGCCGGCGTCGTCGACGCCGACGGCAACATCCTGGAGCGGCTGCGCACCGAGACGCCGGACAAGTCCAAGAGTCCCAAGGTCGTCGAGGACACCATCGTCGAGCTGGTCCTGGACCTCTCCGACCGGCACGATGTGCACGCCGTCGGCATCGGGGCGGCGGGCTGGGTCGACGCGGACCGCTCCAAGGTGCTGTTCGCCCCGCACCTCGCCTGGCGCGACGAACCGCTGCGCGACGCCCTCGCCTCCCGCCTCGCCGTCCCCGTCATGGTCGACAACGACGCCAACACCGCCGCCTGGGCGGAGTGGCGCTTCGGTGCGGGCCGCGGCGAGGACCACCTCGTCATGATCACGCTCGGTACCGGCATCGGCGGCGCGATCCTGGAGGACGGTCAGGTCAAGCGCGGCAAGTACGGCGTCGCCGGTGAGTTCGGTCACATGCAGGTGGTTCCCGGAGGGCATCGCTGCCCGTGCGGGAACCGCGGCTGCTGGGAGCAGTACAGCTCCGGCAACGCGCTCGTCCGCGAGGCCAAGGAACTGGCCGCGGCCGACTCTCCGGTGGCCCACGGCATCATCGAGCGGGTCCAGGGGAACATTCCCGACATCACCGGGCCGCTCATCACCGAACTGGCCCGCGAGGGCGACGCGATGTGCGTCGAGCTCCTCCAGGACATCGGCCAGTGGCTCGGCATCGGGATCGCCAACCTCGCCGCCGCGCTCGACCCCTCCTGCTTCGTCATCGGAGGCGGCGTCAGCGCCGCCGACGACCTGCTGATCGGCCCTGCCAGGGACGCCTTCAAACGCCACCTCACCGGCCGCGGCTACCGCCCCGAGGCCCGGATCGCGAAGGCGCAGCTGGGCCCGGAGGCAGGTATGGTCGGCGCCGCCGACCTGGCCCGGCTGGTGGCCCGCAGATTCCGTCGTGCCAACCGTCGCCGCGTCGAGCGGTACGAGCGGTACGCCCAGATCTACGACCAGGCCGCCAGCACCATCCGGAACACGCGCAACACTCGCACCTCCTAGGGATCCCCAGAGACATGACCGCAGCCGAGCACCCCGTCCTGCCGCGCCAGTCCTCGCCGCCCGACGACGACAAGCGGCCGCAGGACCGGCGCCGGATGATCCGCCGCCGTCTGATCACGGCGACCATCATCGTGCTGCTCATCGGCATCCCGGCCGGCTATCTGCTGATCTCCGCCGGACAGAGCCGCCGCTCCGGCCAGAACAAGGAGGCCGAGGCCTCCGCGCAGGGACTGCGCGAGGGCTGGCCGTCCCGGTTGCAGCGCCGGATCTTCGAGCTGCCGATGCCCGGCAACTCCCTGGACGTGCGGTACTACGAGACCAACAACTGGAAGGCCAGCCGGCTGTACGTGGAGTTCCGCACCACGTCCGCCGGGCTCGACCGGTTCCTGAGCCGACTGGGCAGCGGCCGTGCCGCCCTGGAGGCCGGAAAGGTCGGCATCGGCGCCCGCGACCAGAAGATCTCGGGCTGGAGCTTCGGGCCCGGCGTCGAGTGGGCGAGCACCACGCACATCAACGAGCGCCCGCGCCCCACCCAGGACATCACCGTGAACATGACCGATCCGATGAACCCGGTCGTCTATGTCGTATCCGCGGCGACGCCCTGAACGATCCGGGTACTGCGGCGATGAGGGCGGCGCGCGTGCGACGAACAGTCGCGCCGCAGGACGGTTGCTGGGTGCGGGCCCAGGGCTTCGAGGACGGGGACGCGTCGGCCGACACCGTCAAGTGCGCGCAGCGTCGTCCGTGCTCAGGGAGCCTGGAGCGCCGTTCCCCGGGCAGAAAGGGAGGCAGGCGTTCCGCACGCGCCCGGTTCGAATGCCTGCCGGGCAGGTCTACACCCTGCTCATCGGACGGGAGTTGGTCGCCGGTTACATGCACAGGCCGGGCAGCCGCTACGGTGCAGTTGTGATGATCAACGGGGAGGACACGGCATCCGGGACCGCGCTGTTGATCGCGGCAGCTCCGGCCGCCAAGGGCTGTCTCATCGACGCAACCAGCGTCCTGCCCACGCTCGCGGCCGTCCCGCCCAGCATCCTGACCGGCACGACAGCAGCCACCATCGTTGAACTCGCCGACCCGACCCACCCGCAGACCGTCCTCACCCGCATCCGCGCCACAGCCGCCGCACCAGGCCCACTCTCCCTCTACATCACCGGACAACTCCACCTCGACCGTAAACAGCGCCTGATCCACCTCGCACTCGCCCGGACCACGCCGACCACCCTGCGCTACACCGCATTGCCCTGGCACTGGCTGGCCGGCGAACTCAAGCTGCGCCGACCGGGCACCACCACCGTCGTCATCGATATGGTCGCTGCCCCGGACGCCTGGCAGCAGCTCCGTACCGAGGGTCTCGTCCTCGGCCATGGGATCCGCGTATTCGGCCGGATCGCCCCGCCGCCGCCCCGCCACCGGATCGCAGAACCGCTCTACCTGAAGGCCCTCGCCACCGTCTGGCGCAGCGGCATCAACCCGCCGCTCGCTCAGCTCCACGAACAGGTCGCCGCCCAGGCCGGCCCCGACGACGCGCTGTTCCTCGCCGTCGACAACACAGCCGCCCCCTCCCCTGCAGCGGCGACTGTCCAGGTACCGAACCCGCCGCACCAAGAACCTGCACCCGTTCCGACGGCACCTGCTCCGATTCCGGAAGACAACGAGGTGGCCGAATCGGACCCACTGCCTGCGATCCTTGCCACCGCCCACGCCGGGCGGCACGGCGAGGCCGCGTCGCTCGCAGCCATGTGGGAGGGGTGGGCTCTGCGTGCCTACGGCGCGGGCTCCGTGCAGGCGATCCACTGGCTGGAGGTCCGGGCCGACCTCGCTCGCCTGGTCGGCGATCCGGCACGCAGCTGCGAGTTGTGGATGGCTGCAGCCAACGCCCGCCTCGCCCGGCAGCAGACCCCGGACGACCCCGCCGTAGAAGGCGCCGTGGACCGCGCCCACCACCAGTGGCAGGAACTTCGCGACCCGCAGCGGGCCCGGGAACTCGGCCCGCCCCTGGTCTCATTGCGCCGCCACGTACCTGGCCGGCGCGCCGGGGCGGTCGAAGCCGTCCAGCACCGACTGGAACTGCTGCACACCATGCCGCCGGTGGAGTCCCGTCGTGCGGCACCCTGACGAGCGACATCCCGCTCATGCGGATGCCGAGCCGGATGCGCCTCGGCGGTCGCACGGATGTGGGAGCGGGCGGGCGGCACGTCATCACCTCGGGAGGGCGTGGGGTGGCCGAAGGAGTACGGCGTCGTGGGCGCTCCCACGGCGGCTGGGGCAGCTGAAGTGACGTCGGTGCGGCTCATGTGCGGGTCCCGTGCTTCTCGCCGTCCGGCTCGGACGTGACCTGGTAGGACAGCAACTGCTGGAACAAGCCCTCTTGCCCGGCGAGTTCTTGGTAGGTGCCCTCCTGCACGATCCTGCCCTCGTCGAGGACTACGATCCGGTCGGCCACGGCGACGTTGGTGATGCGGTGGGTCACCAGCAGCACCACCCGCTCCCGGGCCAGGTCTCGCAGCCGTTGGAAGATCCGGTACTCGGCGCGGGGATCGAGGTTCGCGGTCGGCTCGTCGAGAACCAGCAGCCCGGCCTCGCGAAAGAACGCCCTTGCGAGGGCGATGCGCTGCCACTGGCCGCCGCTCAATTCCTCCCCGTTGAGCCACTCGCGAGCGAGGAGTGTGTCCAGCCCGGCACCGAGCTTGTCAACGACCTCGTCGGCGCCGGCGGCCTCGCACGCTTCACGCACCGCCGCGTCGCCGCGCTCCGAGGGTTGCCCCAGGGTCACGTTCTCGCGCACCGTCAGGGGCCAGTGCGCGTAGTCCTGTGGCACCAGGGCCACTTGCTGCCACAGCGCCTGCGGGTCGGCGTCGCCGGTGGGGGTACCGTCCCACAGCACCTGCCCGTCAGTGGGCAGGTACAGGCCGCCGACCAGCTTCGACAGCGTCGACTTCCCCGAGCCGTTGAAACCGACCAGGGCGGTGACTTCACCCCTGCGCAGCGTCAGCGAGACGTCGGACAGCGCGTTCTGGTCCTTGCCCGCGTAGCGGTGAGAGACCGACTTGATCTCGATCTTCTTCGGCGGCTCGGGGCGGCGCGCGCCCCGGCGCATCCGGAACCCGCCGGCCTTGTCGAGGAAGCCGCTCCAGTCATCCATGTACAGCCCCGTGCGCACGGCTCGCGCCCCGACGGCCACGAGTCCGCGTACCGACTGCCCGACTGTCTGCAAGGCGAAAACGGCCGTCCCGGCGTGCCCGACGCTGATGCGGCTGGTTGCCAGTAGCCACACGACCGCCGCCCACACGACCGCCGACCCCACGCCGCCGCACAGTGCACCGACCAGGGACATGCGCGCCCCCTTGTCGGCCGCGGCCCTGTCCTCGTGATTGATCCGGGCGACCGTCTGCCGGTACCGGCCGGAGAGAAAGGCGGCCATGGTGCCTGCGCGGATCTGGTCGGCGGCGTCCTTGGTGTAGATGTGCCATCGCAGCACCGACAGCATCCGGTTGTCACCATTGCTGCGAAGGTTCGCCAGGTAGCGCACCCGTGCGGCGCTGATCTGGGCCAGTGCCTGCGGAAGGCTGGCCGCCACCAGGAGTGGAAGAAGCACCCGGTGCACCCCGGCCAGCACGAGTGCCCCGGCGAGGAAGGAGGCCGTCGAGGCGATCAGGTCCTGCCCTTCATTGATCAGGTCTCCGGTGACCTGCGCTCCGCGGTCGGCGGCCTCGCGGTCGCGGTTGAAGTCGGGTTCGTCGTAGGCGCACAGCTCCGCCTCCGCGCAGCCGATGAGCAGCATCTGCTCGGCTTCGCGCGACATCAGTGGACCCAGCCGGGAGGAGAGCCAGTTGACGGTGATCCCCAGAAGTGATCGCACGCCGGACGCGCCGGCCAGCAGGGCCACGGACGGCCATGCCTGCAGGAGCCGGTGGTAGACGTCCCCGCTGGTCAGCAGCGCGGTCAGGGTGCCGCTGATCGCGACCAGACCCACGGCCTGCACCACACCGGCGACCGCCTGGCACAGCAGGAGACCGACAGTCGCTGCTCGGTCGACCCGCCAGGCGAGAGCCAGCGACCGGCGCACCAACTGCGGGAGGCGCCTGGTCATGTCGCTCATCCGGATCGAGCGGCCGGCCGCTTCACGGCTGCCGGTCACGTCCACGTACCGCATCTGCGGCCCGGGAGGGGTTGCCTCCGTGGCGGCGGCCGGCGCGGTTTCAGGCGGGACGCCCGGTCCGTTCGTCGGTCCGGAATGCGCCGTTGCGGGCGGCGGGGTGGTGCGCGGCCCCGGGACACTGTCGGCTGAGGCATCGGTGGGCTCGCTCATGCCGCCCGCCCCGTATCCGGTCGCCCTGAGTGGCCGGCAACCGTGTCGACCTGCTGCACTCCGGGGGTGGAAAGAGCGGGGAGGGGCCGCCGCCGTTCGAATCCGGGGGGCTGATGCGCGTGGGTGGGTACAGGATCCATCGTGTCCTCCAGCAAGTCGTCGAATGGCACGGGTGCTCTAGAAACGCGGCTGATTGCTCGCCGTAACGGGTGACGGCGGGGGGAATGCGGGACGCCTGTGCGAATTCCTTGGCTGATGCCAGGAGCCGTTGGGGCGGGTCCTTCGAAACGCCCTCGTTCGAGGGATAGTCACCCTTTCGGCCCCTTCCTCGGAGAGATTCCGGCCAACCTGAAACCGCGGCCGTCTCGGGCGGCAACTGCGCGGCGACGCTGCGCGCCGCGCGGGGTCACGGCGGCGGCAATGGCCGATTCCGTGCGGCCGTACCCCCACTGCCGAGTCGGCGTGCCAGGCTGCCCCTCACCGCGGCGCCCCCATCCGCCCGTGCGCCCCGCACGCATGCCTGCCCCCCTTGCGGCACGGCGATGAGGGCCCCCCGACGACTCTGCGACAGCGAGGAAACGCCCATGACCGACGACCGCACACCAGTCGTGTCCACCGGCGGCTGCCTTTGCGGGCATATCCGTTTCGAGGCGACCGGAGAGCCCCACGACCCCCATCTGTGTTTCCCTGATGATTGAGTGAGTTCAAGGGACTCACAGGGGTGGAAGTTGGACGAGTGGTCGTTGGTGTTCGTACCAGATCCGGAACGATGGTGGCCGCTGCCGGCGGAGGGGGTACTGGGGGTCCGCGACCTGCCAGCTGCCCTTGAGGAAGTAGGGCTTCGGCCGGGTGATCCGGTCTTCGTGCGGCCAGATTTCATTGTTGACGCGGAATTGCTGCAGTTCGTTCTCTCACTCGAATTCCGGGGATTGGAACGGGAATCACGTCGGAATTATGCGACGGATATCCGGCTGCTCCTGTCGTGGCTCTGGCGACGGGGCGTGCCCTGGAGGGCGGCGACAAGAATGGACTTGCAGGCATACAAGGAATGGCGCCTCGATATCACCGCTGAATCCGCAACGGATCGGCGGCACGAAGTGGAACCGGGAAGCAGCTGCGCTGACCCGGCTCTACAGATGGGCGAAGGTCAGCCCTCTCCCGCTGGACGTGGGACGGCGCGAGGACCGGGCGGCGAGCGCGCGAAGCTCTCGGTTGTCGTGGTTGACTCCGCGGACCTGGGGGTTGTGGCACGACCTGGGCCTTCGAGGACTCGGTCGTGATGGAGCGCCGTTGCCTGGCTGGGATGGGCGAACCGAGCTGCGGAACACCGCGTACGTGGGGCTGACGCTGAGCTCGGGGCAGCGGCGCCAGGAGGCGGGCGCGATGTTGACGTTCGAAGTGCCGACACGGCCTCTCCGGTCCGGGCGCTACTGCCACGGCCAGGTGGCCCGCGCTTTGTCCCGGTCGAAGCGCGACCGGACTTGTTACGCGTCGATCGAGTCCGTGCGGCAGGTTGGCGCCTACTCCGAGTCCGAGCGGGCCTGGGCGGTACAGCGCGCCCAGGAGAGGGGTCGCTACGACAAACTGACCCTGATGCGGCTGATCACGAAGGTGACGCGAGGCCCGGTCCCGGTCGTGCACTGGGTGGACCGCAACGGGGCGGCAGGCAGGCGGGAGTTGAGCCTGCTGGGCTGGCGCGAGCGGCAGTGGCTGTTCGTCGAGGGGCCGGAGGGGCCGGAGCCGGCGTGGCTGTGGTTGACCGAGCAGGGCATGCCGATGCTGCCGGACCGGTGGAACACGGTGTTCCGGCAGGCCAACCAGCGCTGCGAGGAGGCTTTGCTTACACCGCAGGAACGGGAGGTGCCGCGGCTGGTCAGGCTGGCCGAGGTGCGGGGGAAAGTCCCATATGCAACCCCGCACTCCGCGCGCCACTCTATGGCGCTCTACATGCTGATCGTGCTCAACGAGCTCATGGACAAGAAGTACGGGCTGACCGCCGCAGATCGGCGTGACTTCGCTCAGCTCTACGGCGACCCGTGGTGGCTGGTGAAGACCCTGTTGGGGCACCGGGACGTTGAGACAACGAAGGAGCACTACCTCAACCCGGTGATGCATCTGCAGCTGGAGTCGATCCTCGCCTTCGACACCGAGGGCGAGCCCGGCGAGGAGGACGAGGCGACGGACCTGAATGGTCTGTTCGCCCGGCTGGCCAGGGAGACCTCCGGGATCCAGGACATCGAACTGCTGGTCGGCGCCCGGCCCGTCGCGGAGGCGTCATGAGTGGGCGGGGGCACAAGGCTGTCCTGCCACCGGCGGATTTCCAGTCAACCCAGCGAATAGCCGCCGACGGGCTGCGGGCCACCGTGGTCAACAAGGAAGGCTTCGAGCGCGTCTTCGACTTCGCCTCCCTCGCCGTGCCCGAGCCGATGCGCCGCTCGCTCGCGCGAGCCTTCGCCGAACAGTCCATGGGGTGGAACAGCCACGCGAGTGGCGAGTCGTACTGGCGGTCGTTGGAAGTCTTCGCCCGGTTCCTCAAGGCCCAGGGGCAGCCGGCGGACGACCTGGGAGACCTCACCTCGGCCACGCTCCGGCTCTGGCGCAACAACCATAAGGACACCCCCGGCGGGCGCGAGGCCCTGGGCAAGATGCGGACGCTGCTGAACCGCGAGCCGCGTCTGTCCCAGGGACTTCCTGCCGAAGAACTGGCCCGCCCCGTCCCGAAGAAGGGCAAGCCCTCCAAGCAGTCCTACCGGCCCTCGGAGCGCGATCAGGTGCTGCTGGCCGCAGAACGGCAGTTCCGGGCCGCGCTCCTCCGGATCCGGGAGAACACCACATTGCTGGCCCGCTTTCGGGCCGGCGCGCTCGACGCGGACAGCCGGGAATGGAGGATCGGGGAGGTCCTTGAGCACATCGCCGCCACGGGCGAGCTTCCCGGGGCCGAAGATCCCGAGGGGAAGGTCTACACCCGGGCCGAGAGGTTGCTGCGCGGTCGGAACGGCGGGAAGACAACGGGCCGGCTGTTTCTGACGCGCCAGGAACTGACCTCGCTCGCGGTGATGATGACCGACCGCTACGGCTGGAACCTGTCGGTCTACGACCGCCTGCATGTCCCCGTCATCACCCCTTCTGCAGGAGAGACGGCCACCGTCACCTACGAGGTCTTGGTCGAGAAGCGCCGCTCCGGCGAGGGACAGTGGTTCGACACGGAGAACTACACAGACTCCGGCGCCGACTCGCCCGGCAGGCTCATCACCCAGGCCCTGGAAGCCACGAAGAACGCGAGGGCCCTGGCCGCTGCGTTGGCCCCGGGGCATGACCTGCTGATGACCGCCCGCAACCGGCGTCCGAGCGACGTGGACTCCAACCTGGACCGGCCCCGGCCCCTCGGCCCGCTGGTCTTCGGGGTCTCGAAGGCAGACGCGAAGAACTGGGCGACGTCTCACCAGCTCGGCTCGCCCTTCCAGCGCACACGCAGAACCACCGTCACCACCACGGGCAAGCCCCTGCAGCACAAGCCCGGCACGAACCAGAGCATCTACGTCCTGCCCGACGAGAACGTGCAGCGAGCCGCCGTGGACGTGATCGCAGCCGGCGCCGAAGAGGCTCTCGAACAGGCCCGCGACTACACCTTCAAGGGCCGGCTCACGGACGCGGCCGACGCGGCCCACCAGGAGACAGCGACCGCGGACTGCGCCGACGAGGAGACCAGCCCGTGGCCCGACCCGAGCGGGGGCTGCGGCGCCGACTTCCTGCTCTGCCTGTCCTGCGAGAACTCCCGGGTTCACACCGGTCACCACCCCCGCCTCGCGCTCCTGCACCGGCAGTTGAAATCGCTCCGGTCCACCTGGCCCGAGAAGCTCTGGCAAAAACGATGGGACGAGCACTTCCAGCGACTTGCCGACCTGCGCACGAAGGTCAACGAAAGCACCTGGCACACCTCGCTGGCCCGTGTCACCGACCGGGATCGGATGATCATCAGCCATCTACTCAAGGGAGACCTCGCCCCGTGACGACAGCCCTGACCATCGAGGCCGATCCCTACATCCTTCCCCTGCCGGGTCCCGACAGCTTGGTGGTCCAGGACCGGTGGATCAGCGTCACCAACACCCACCCCAACTCCCGCTATGGCGACGACATCTGGTCGATGGGGCCGTTGACCGACAAGCCGGGGGACAGCATTCACAAGATCCACTGGAGGAGATGTCCCGCAGCGCTCAGGAGCGAGTTCCAGCGTATGATCTGGGTTCTGATCAACGGCGAACTGCGTCCCACCTACGTACGGGAACGCGGCTTTCAGAACCGGGGACGCGACGGCGTTCTCAGCATGCGCGACAACATCCTGCAGTGGCTGAAGTTCGCGCGCTGGCTCGACCGGCAGGGTGTTTCCCAGCTCAGTGACTGCACCGTGGAGCACTGGAGGGCGTACGCCGCCAAGTGCACGAGCAGCGGCTGCACGCGCGATCATGCTCTGACGGTGCTGCGCTGGCTGTCGGACCTCTGGGCCTTCGACCAGCTGTCGATCAGCCCCTGCGGCATCACGCGTCCTCCCTGGGAGGACGAGGGCGTCGACGACTACCTGTCGGCCGAGACGGGCGAGGCGCGCGGGGAGAACACGACCGAGCCACTGGACCCGACAGTGATCGGCCCCTTGCTGACCTGGTCGGTCCGCATGGTCGAGGACTTCTCCGACGACATTCTGGCGGCCTGGGCCGAGCGCCGCCGCATGCACCCGAGAGGGCCTGGCCGCCGTCAAGGAGTATCTGACGCCACTGATCGACTCCGGCGGTCTGCTGCCCGCCACCGTGCACCGGAAGCACGGCATCACCCTGGCCCACCACTACGTCGCCGCAGTCACGGGGGCCAGCTGGAACCAGGCCCACCACTTCATCGCCCGGCGCGGACTCGTACGGCTCACCGCCCAGCGGCCCGGCCCCAGCCCGATGCAAGTGCCGGTGGCGGGCCGGATCGATGGGCGACCCTGGCGGGAATGTATGGACTACGAGGAAACACCGACCCTGGTGCGTCACTTGGCCACGGCCGCCGCAATCGTGATCTTGTACTTGACCGGAATGCGCCCCCAGGAGACCAAGTCGCTGCGGTCCGGCTGCTGTCCGGATCCGGAGCCCAACCCCGACGGCTCCACGCCGAGGCACCTGATCCGATCCCACCACTACAAGAACGTCCGCGACTCCGACGGCCACCACATAGCCGCTGGTGAGGAGCGAGATGTTCCCTGGGTCGCGATCACACCGGTGGTGAACGCCATCCGCGTTCTGGAACGGATCGTCCCCGAAGGTGAGCTCTTGTTTAGCTCCACCCACCACGACATCGTCTCCCAGCGAAACCATCACGGTGCGCTGAAGCGGTCCAGCCTGGACCGCCGGGTCGAGAGTCTCGTCGCGTGGATCAACCAGGAGGCCACCGCCCAGGGCCTGCCGGATCAGAAGGTGCCGGCTGACCCGCACGGAAACCTGGGGTTGAGCCGCCTTCGCAGAACGCTGGCCTGGCACATCGCCCGCCGCCCCGGCGGCCTGGTCGCCCTCGCCATCCAGTACGGACACATGCGCACCGCCCTGGACGCCCGCACCTCCGCCAGCTACGGCAACCGCGGGCGCCGAGGGTTCCACGGCGAGCTCGACGTCGAGACCGCCCTTGCCGCCGCACAGACCGCGGCTCGACTGCGCGACGCTGCTGCCGCTGGGGAGAAGATCTCCGGGCCCGCCGCTCGACGAGCAATCATCGGAGCAACCTCGATGCCCAGCTTCGAAGGAGCCCTGACCACCCCGAAGGCCGCCGCCAAGTTCCTCTCGCGCGACGGCCTCGTACTCTTCGACAACCCGGACTCGTTCCTCATCTGCGCCTTCAAGCGCGACACGGCCCTATGCGACCCGGATCCTGGGGCGACGGCACCCAACCAGTTCGCTTGCCAGCTCGGTTGCGGCAACGCGGTCCGAACGGACAGCCACGCGCGGGCGGCTAGAGAGCACGCTGATCGGCTCGAGACGAAGGCAGCCCATCTGCCCCAGCCCCTGGGTGATCGGCTCCGCCTGACCGCAGACCGCTTCCGAGGTCTCGCCGACGCCCACGACGCCGCCGCGCTCGACGCCGAGGAGGCCATCGCATGAACCAGCAGCACATGGATGAACGCGCCCGCATCCGCGAGGCCATGGACCGGCTCCTGGCTGGCCAGCCCACCTGCTCCAACGGCAGCCTCACGGCGGTCGCGCTCGCCGCAGAAGCCGGTGTTCACCGCATGGCCCTGCAGAAGCGCCACGCCGATCTCAAGGAGGAGTTCTACGCGCGAGTTCGCGCAGAAACCCACCAGACACCGGAGGTCGAAGCCCGTCTCCGCAAAGAGGTAGTCCGCCTGAAGCAAGCACTCAAGGACTCCCGGACGGCCGAGGCCAAGTCCCAGCATAGAGCGGAGCAGATGGCCCTCGCTGCTGCCGTCCTCATCCTCCGCAAACCCGCCGGTGAGGATCAACCCGACCCTGGGAACGTCGTCCCGATCCGCCCACCCGCCGGCTGAAGGCCGAGGCCGTCGCGCAGCGACGCCGAGCTCCGGCCGTCAACGGGCAAGCGGCTGAGAACTTTGGGGAGTACGCGACAACCGGCAAGCAGAGCCGGGAAACGGTCTACGTGATCACCGACCTGACAAGCCGCCAGGCGTCACCGGAACGCCTCGCAACAATCTTGAGGGCGCACTGGGTGATCGAAAACAAGCTCCACTTCGTCCGTGACACCGCGTTCCGCGAAGACACCTCCAAGATCCGCGCCGGACACGGGCCAGAGAACATGGCCACACCCTCCGCAGCTTCGCCATTAACCGGCTCCGCGCGGCCGGCCACGCCAACATCGCCGCCGGACTCCGCACGACAGCCCTCCGCCCCTACGAACGACCGCTGGCCCTCCTCGGCCTCAACTGACCTGCACCAAATCCATGATCAAAAGACTTTGCAATCACCCTGCCTGCCCATGCGATCGGAGTGTCCTCCCGGCAGAAGCAGGCGAGGCCGAGCGAGACAGGAGCAGCTCTGAGACAGCCGAACTGTTTCTAACGGCGGCGGCCACCTCGAACCAGCCGACAACACCCTCCTGCAGGCCGCCGGCCGCGAGCTCACCGAGGAGACCAGCATCCCGCCCCACGTGATCACCCCGCACAGCCAGCCCCCCCCTCTCCGCCCCGACGTCCGCCGGTCAGGACCGACAGGTTCCGCCGGATGGTGCGTGTGAGGGGGTGGCTCTCGCCCAGCGTCTCCTGGCATACAGGGAGTGCGACCTGGTACAGGGCCAGTGCTTCCTCCTGCCGCTCGCTCTCTTTGTAGGCCCCGGCCAGGTTGTTCAGGGACGCGAGTACGTCGGGGTGACGTGGTCCGAGCACACGCGTCCGTTGCTCCAGGTTCGACTCGTACAAGGCGAGGGCCTCCTGCAGCCTGCCGGTCTCCTCGTAGGTCCCAGCCAGGTTGTTGACGGCGGTGAGCGTGGCGTGATGGTCGGGGCCGAGTACCTGCTTGTAGTCGGCCACCACGCGTTCCAGCAGGGGCAGGGCGCGCTCGTGTGCGCCCGTGGTCAGCAGTGCCAGTGAAAGGTTGGATCTGGCGGCCAAGGTTTCGGTATGCCGCTCGCCCAACAGCCTTACGCAGTGGTCGACTTCCCGCTCCAGCAATGGCAGGGCCTGGGGGAAATCGTTGTTCTCCCAGTACGCGGCAGCCAGGTTGTTGCGGGCGGTGAGGGTGTCTGGGTGCTCGGGGCCGAGTAGCCGCTCCGTCTCGGCTCGGTTTAGCTCGAAGAGCGCGAGCGCTTCCTCGTGCTGGCCGGCGGCGCGGTACACGCCCGCGAGGTTCTGCCTGGCCGCGAGGGTGTCCGGGTGGTCGGTGCCGAGCCGCCGCAGGCAGTCCGAGATCGTCCGTTCGAACAGTTCGGCAGCCTGCCCCAGATCTCCGGTCTCCCAGTAGGCGGCGGCCAGATTGCTGCGTGAGGTGATGGTGCCGGGCGAGTCGGGGCCCAGCACCCGCTCCCGGTCGGTGAGCACATCCTGGAGCATCCGCACGGCCAGATCGAGCTGGCCGGCGCTGAGTAGCGCGTAGGCCAGACTGTTCCGGGACGTCAGGGTCTCGGGGTGGTCACCGCCCAGGACGCGCAGCCGTGCAGTCAGGTTGTCCTGCAGCATCGGTAGGGCTCGCGCGAGGTCGCCGGCGGCGTGCAGGGCACCGGCCAGGTTGTGCCGGGTGACCAGAGTGGTGGGGTGGTCGTCGCCGAGGATGCGCCGGCGTCCGACCAGAGCTCGTTCTAGGAGCGGGATCGCCCGTTCCAGGCGGTCGGCCACTCGATAGGCATAGGCGAGATTGGCGGTCACCGTGAGGGTCTCGGGATGGTCGCTGCCGAAGATTCGTGCGCAGTCGGCCAAGGCGTGCTCCAGCAAGTCGACTGCCGCTTCGGAGTCGGCGCGGGCCAAGAGGGCTCCGGCCAGGTCGGCCCGGCACCCCAGGGTCGCCGGATCGTCCGGGCCGAGGACGCGCTCGGAGCTGTCCAGTGCGCGCTGGAAGCTGACAACGGCCTCATCGATCCGGTCGCACGCCTGGAGGGCGCCCGCGACGTTGCGGAGCGCCGCGAGCGCTGCAGGATGGTCGTCGCCCAGGATGCGCTGGTAGGCCGCGTGGGACCGTTCCAGGAGCACCAGCGCGTCGCCGGGGGCACCCTGCTCGCAGAGGAAGAGCCCGGTGCGGTTGAACAGGCGGGCGGTCACCGGCGTGTCAGACGATGCTGCGGACTGATCGGCGAGTGCCGTGATGTGCGGCAGGAGTTCCTGCCAGCGCGGCCAGCTCCGAGATTCGTGGACGGGGGGAACGTACTGGTCGAGCAGGTCGGTGGCGGTGGCCAGGCTCTCGGCGATGGCTTCCGTGCTGCGCAGCGAATCGCGGTCGTCAGCGGTCCGCACCAGGGTCTGAACATGCCGGTGGACGGAGACCGTATTGTCGCCGAGTTGGACCAGGCCGTGCGCGCGGAGCTCCCTCAGAGCCCGGAGAACAGCCCTTCCGGCGGCCGGCCCGTCGGAGCCTGACAGCAGTGCAACGGGCACGGGCTCGTGGCTGTACCAGGACAGCACGCGCAACAGGCGCAGTGCACCCGGAGTGTTTGAGACGGCACGGAGCGCCAAGCCGATGGCGTCCACCAGATGCCCGGCCCACGCGTCGACGCCACCCAAGGTGTCGAGGTGTTCGGACATCCGCCGACGGAACGACGCGCTGCTGATCCCGGTCTTGCGAAGGTAGGCGCCCGCCAGGGCGAGCGCGAGGGGAAGTCCGCCGAGTTCGAGCGCGAGCTCACGGAGCTCGCGCTCGAACTCGGCGGACTCTGCCGGGCGCGCGGCACCCGGTTTCCGCAACAGGTCAGCGAGCAGCTCGGCCGCGGCGTCCGGGGCGAGGGGCTGCAGCTGAAATACCTCGGTATCGGGCCGGCGCCAGCCGTAGGAGAGCCGGGTGGTCACGAGGGCCCGACCGCTGCTGCCCGCGAGATCGGCCAGCAGCGGATCGACGTGCGCCGGGTCGGTTACGTCGTCCAGCACCAGCAGCCATTCATCATGTTCGAGCAGCCACCGGACGGCGCGCCGCGCCGCTTCCTCCATGGGGAGCGACTTCGCCAGCTCCGGCTGCAGCCGGTAGATCAGGTCTGCCAGGCCGTTGTCGAGCTCGGTGGGAGAACCGGCCGCCAGCCACCAGGCGGGTGCCTCCCTCCGCCGGAGCCAGAGGTGTGCGAACGTGGACGCCAGCGCGCTCTTTCCAACACCCCCCAGTCCGGTCACCACCGCAACCCGACCGGGCTCCTCCAAATGCCGTGCCAGCACGCCTAGTTCGTGTTGTCGGCCGATGAGTTCCGCTACTTCGGGCGGCAGGTTCGACAGTCCGGCCCCGGCCTGCACGTCCGATACCCGGCGCAGGGATCCGGTGTTGAGGACCGAACCGTGGAAGTTGACGTCACCGGTGATGTTGATCTGGCCGTGTCCGGAGGCGCCCACACTGCCGTTAAAGCGGAAGTCAGACATCGGCGTCCCTCTCGTCGGCCGTCAACTGCGTGAGGAACTGGAGCAGCACCTGCCGGTCGCGGATCTCCACCCCCTTGTACGTGGCGAGCACGGGTGCGAGGCCGCGGTCGGGAATGGGAACGGCATGGGCGGGGCGGACCTCCGCACTGCCGTTGACCGCCCGGTCCGGTGGCTCCGGCGGGCGGTGCGCGCGGTTTGGCGCAATTACGATTCCGGCGCCGTGCCCGCGGGTGCCGAACTGCGGGACCGGCATGCCCGGGCGCAGGGCGAGGCGCGCTGAGACGGCGTCGTAGATCGCGGTCATGTCGAGGTACTCCGAACCACCCTCCACTCCGTGGCTCAGGACGTGTATCAGCTCACCGGTGAACGCGCTGTAGTGCTCGCCCACCGGCGAGAGCGCCTTGCGGGTGGCGGCGGAGGCCGTGAGCACGCAGACGCCATCGATGTCGGCCTTGCCCGCCACCAGCGCCGCCAGCTCCTGCTGTTCTGCCAACGGATCCCCCTGATGTTCCTCCGCCGCGGCGCCCATCTCGCCGTTCAACGCCTTGCCGCTATAGCAGCAGTCGAGGATCACCACGGTGCGCCGGGCCCGGCTTCCGGACTGTCGCAGCCGGGTCCGCACCTTGGCGTAGCTCAGGCAGTCGTCCTCCCAGTGCACGCCCCTGAGCGCCAAGTGCAGGTCCTGCGATTCGCCCACCAACAATCCGTGGCCGGAGTAGTAGAGGAGCAGTGTGTCGGTCGCTTCGGCGGCGGCGCGCTGCACCTCGTCCAGGACCTCGTGGGGGTAGGCGGGTTCAGGTACCGAGAAGCAGTGCTCGTCCGGCAGATCCCACACCGTGCCGTCGGTGAGTAGGCGGCGCATGGCGGCCAGGTTCTGCTCCACCGCAGGGAGCGCGCCCATGCCCAGGCCGTCGGCCGCACTGTGCACTCCGATGAGGATCGCCCGGGAACCGGCCGGGTCCGGCACGGTCACGAGCCCGATGCACCCTCGTCGACGGTGTCGTCGCCGGATGCCGTCAGAGTGTCGACGATACGGCGGATCTCGGCAGGGTCGTCGTGGGTGATCTCGACCGTCGTATCCCTGTACTGGATCTTGACCGTGGGTGCGGTGGCCCTGTCCCGGCCCTGCCGCCTGGCGTCCCGCCACGCGGCCACCGCGACGGCGAGGCTGCCGAACCCCGCGGGGTCGTCCAAGACGGCTTGTACGACGTCGGCGACGCCCATCTCGCTCTGCCCGGGTTCGGCAGGCAGCACGCTGAGCTGGGCATGAGCGGCAACCGGGTCGTTCCGCAGCCATCGCAGGAGATCCCCGCCCTCGCCGCCGTCCTCCACCCGAAGTCGTACCTGCACGACGCGCTCCTCCGTCGATCCCCACCCGGTCTGACCCGGCCGGCTCCAAGCTTGCACGATACGGCGGGTGCCGGGGTCGGTTTCCGCGATCTGAGGTGCTTGCACGTCGACGACTCGACCCGGACTTGCAACGAACTCATAACGGTCTGGAGGGATGGTGAGACAGGTGCTGGGTCCCGGCGCTCGAGTCGGATCGTTTCCCGGGGCGCGTGCTGGTGAGACAGGAGACGTCATGAGACAGACGAACTGTTCCTAAGTGGTCTGCGCCGGAAGTCCTTCGGGGGTTGACTCTGGAGCCGGGGCGGTGTGTGTCATGTGGGCGCCTGAGGCTCAGCTCTCCATGTCGACGGCGAGGACCTCGCCGTGACCGTCGAATGTCACGACTAGTAGGGCTTTGTTAGGTACCCCGGATGATCAAGCAGGAGTAGGGTTGTGATCTTCTTTCAGGTGTGACACCTGAGGAGATGGAAGAGGTTCGT
>NZ_JBEYTM010000031.1:0-86232 GCF_040643055.1 Streptomyces sp. NPDC047515 | reverse complement strand
CACCGGGCCAGGCACCACGACGTCGGCAAGACCGTCAAACGCGCCGAATCGATCAAAGAACACCAAGCCCGCCCACGTTAAACGCCAAGCTGAGGCCCTCGCGGGCCGGCCCCGGCTGCGTCGCCGCTCCCCGGCCCGCGACGGAACGGCGCGGGAGCCGGGGAGAGCCTCCGCCCACACACAACTCACTCGGACGCACGGGTGTCGGGCGGTGGCCGGTGGATCGCCCCGGTCGTGTCGGTGAGCGGGCTCCCGGTGCCGCCCCAGCGCAGTGCGACGATTTCCGCCGCGATCGACACGGCCACCTCCTCGGGGGTGCGCGCGCCGAGGTCAAGGCCGATGGGCGAGCGCAGACGCGCCAGTTCCGCCTCGCCGAGACCGCACTCGCGCAGCCGGGCCAGCCGGTCCCGGTGGGTCCGGCGGCTGCCCATCACCCCGATGTACGCGGCCTGGGTACGCAGGGCCACCGCCAGGAGCGGGACGTCGAACTTCGGGTCGTGGGTGAGCACGCACATCACGGTCCGTCCGTCGGTCTCCGCACCGCGCACGTACCGGTGCGGCCAGTCGACGACCACCTCCACGCCCTCCGGGAACCGGCGGGGGTCGGCGAAGGCGGGGCGGGCGTCGCAGACGGTCACGCGGTAGCCGAGGAACGCGCCGATCCTGGCCACCGCCGCGGCGAAGTCGATCGCGCCGAAGACCAGCATCCGAGGCGGTGGCGCGAAGGACTGGAGGAACACCGTGACGTCGTCCTCACGCCGTTCGCCGTCCGGGCCGTAGTGCCGCAGGCCGGTGGCGCCCAGGGCGAGTTCCCCGCGCGCGTCGGCGGTGACGGCGGCGTCGAGGCCGCTCGCGCCGAGTGACCCCGAGACGGTGTCCGGCCCGACGGCGAGGGCGGCGCCGCGCGGGCCGGGTCCGTCGGTGACGGTGGCGACCACCACCGGGCGGTGCCCGGCGACCGACGCGGCGACCTCGCCGAAGGAGGTGTCGTACGTCGGCGTCACAGGACGTACCAGAAGTGTGATCGCGCCGCCGCAGCTGAGCCCGACGGCGAAGGCGTCCGCGTCGCTGTAGCCGAAGGTCCGCAGCTGGGCCCGGCCGGTCTCCACGACCTCCTTGGCCAGTTCGAAGACCGCGCCCTCGACACAGCCGCCGGAGACGCTGCCCACGACCTCGTCGTCCGGGCCGACGGCCATCGCGGCGCCGGGGCCGCGCGGCGCGCTCTGGCTGACGGCGACGACGGTGGCGAGCCCGAACGGCTTCCCGGCGGTGTACCAGCGACTGAGCACCGGGAGGATCTCACGCATGGGCCGCCTCCCCTCGTAGCGCTGCCGCTGCCCGCCCCGGGGCTTGCGGGCCCTGCCCGGCGGCAGGCGCGTCCGTGTGCCGGGGCACCGCCACCACGCCCCGGCGCTCTCGTCGGAATGCGGGCCCCATGCCTTCCCGCGGGTTCAGGCCGTGGTGTCGGACCATGCGTACGGCGGTGCGACGGGGCCGCTCGTGGGGCCGGCTCCGACCGATTCCAGTTCCTGGTCGGCGGCCTTCATCAGTTGTGCGGCGACATCCTTCATGGCGCGGCTCGCCGCGAGTTCGTCGCCGATGGCGGGAACGTCCACGTCCTGCGGGTTGCAGCGGGCGACCCCGTGTCCCACGAGCTTTTCGGAACCCGTGTCCAGCACCGCCTCGGCCCTGGTCGTGCCGTCGTCCTCGGACAGACCGACACGGACCGTCCACTCCAGCTTGCGCGTCATCGAGCACCTCCTGCGACCGCGCCCGGACTCGGTGCGCCGCCACGACGCGGTCCTGCCCTCAGGATCCACCCGGCCGGGCCCGTTCGCGCGTTCCGTCTCGTCCTGCGGGGATCTCATCGCCGAAATAGGATGCGGCAAGAGGAGCTC
This sequence comes from Streptomyces sp. NPDC047515, assembly GCF_040643055.1. Classification (NCBI taxonomy): domain Bacteria; kingdom Bacillati; phylum Actinomycetota; class Actinomycetes; order Kitasatosporales; family Streptomycetaceae; genus Streptomyces; species Streptomyces sp. NPDC047515. Next base: position 84,334 of record NZ_JBEYTM010000031.1, on the reverse strand, counting down.
ACACCATGGGAGTCCGATCAGCTCGCGGCGTCCGGTGCGTGCGATCGCAAGGCGCTGGAAGGTCCTCGGACGGGGTGCCCCCTGCTCGAACGAAGCTGAGAGCTTGGGGAAGGAGCTACCAGGGCGTTCCGGCCACGCAGCGAGCGTGCGTGCCAGGCGTCGCGAGCCGGGCGCCCATGGTGTGAGCTCCTCTCAGTCACTTCCACCGAGTGCGGAGCGGCCCATGAACCGGCGTCGTCCTCCCCGTGCGGCGAGCGCCGGCGAACTGCTCACCACTCTGCAACAGCTCACCTCACGGGCACGCCGTGAGGTGGAGCTGCATCAGGCACGGGTGGAGCTGGCCGAGGCGCTCCAGCGCGAGATGCTCCCTTCGGCGCTGCCCGCCCTCCCCGGGCTGCAGACCGCCGCCCGGTACATGCCGGCCCGCAGCGGACTGGACATCGGCGGCGACTGGTACGACGGGTTCGTGCTGCCGGACGGCGCACTGGCGCTCGCCATCGGGGACGTGCAGGGCCATGACGTCGAGGCAGCGGCCTTCATGGGGCAGATCCGCATCGCGATGCGGGCGATGGCCGCCACCGCCGCGGACCCCGGCGAGGTCGTGGGCCGGACCAACGATCTGCTGCTCTCGGTGAATTCCGGCCTCTTCGCGACCTGCACGTTCGTCCGTGTCGACCCGGTCACCCGGGAGCTCCACAGCGCCCGTGCCGGTCATGTCGCCGCCGTGTGGGCCACGGCCGACGGACAGTCCGGCTGCACCACCGACGAGGGCGGTCTGCCGCTGGGAATCCAGGCGGGTGAGCGCTATCCGGTCACCCGGCGCAGACTGACGGGCCCCGGAGCCTTCGTCCTGGTCACCGACGGGGTCGTCGAGGGGCCCTCGTTCCCGATCGACGAAGGCCTGGACGCGGTGACGCGGCTGGTGGTCTCCCGGGCCGCGGCCGACGCCGGTGAACTGGCCGACGCGGTGCTGCGCGCGGCGGAACGGACCGGGCACGTGGACGACGCGGCCGTGCTCGTCCTGCGCCACGGGGCCGGCCCCGGGCCGGGGTGAGGGCCGGCCCCCGGGCCGAGCGTGTCAAACAGCCGCCACCCGTCCGGGTAGGTGTCTGATGAGATATGTGATCCGCAGCGAAAGAACCAGACGTACGGCCTCGGCCGCACTGCGCATCCTGGCCGTCGCCGCTCTCTACTACCTGGCCGGAGGTCTCGGTCTGATCCGCGGGGTCTCCGTCCAGGGGGCGGTCGTCACCCCGTTGTGGCCGCCGACGGGCATCGCGCTGAGCGCCCTGTTCTACCTGGGCCCGCGCGTGTGGCCGGGTATCGCGCTGGGCTCCCTGTGCGTCATCTCCACGCTGGACGACTCGGTTTCGCTCCTCACCGCCGCCGTCGTGGCGGGCAACACGCTGGCCCCGGTCTGCTCGTACCTGATACTCCGCAGGGCCGGTTTCCGCTGGGAGCTGGACCGGCTGCGCGACGGTCTGATGCTGGTCTTCCTCGGTGCGCTGGGCGGCATGACCATCAGCGCGACCGTGGGCACGTGGATGCTGGTGCTGGACGACAATCTGCCATTGAGCGGGTTCTGGCCGGTGTGGACGGCCTGGTGGGCGGGGGACGCGATGGGCGTGCTCGTGGTCACTCCGCTGCTGCTCGTGATGCGCAGGGCGCGGATGCCACGGATCACCGACCGGTGGATCGAGGCGAGCGCGCTGGCGGCCGCCTCCGTCGCGGTGTCGCTGGTGGCCACCAGGAGCTCACTGACGATGATCTACCTGGTGTTTCCGCTGCTCATCTGGGCGGCCCTGCGATTCCAGCTGGCGGGGAGCGCGCCGTGCGCCTTCCTGGTGTCCGTCCTCGCGGTCGTGGCGGGAACGCAGGGCGTGGGCCCCTTCGAGGGCCACACCCTCCTTCATGTGATGGTCAATCTCGCGGTGCTCAACGGTTCCGTGGCGCTGACCGCGCTGCTGCTCGCCGCCGTCGTCACCGAACAGAGCAACATCCGCCGGAGAATCGAGCAGGCCTGCGAGGAGCTGGCCGATCTGGTGGACCGTCTGGCGCCGGGAAGGTCGGCTCCGACCGCCTGGCCGTCAGGGCCCGAGGACGAACCCGACGGCCTCTGACCGCGGCTCGTCGGGTGGCCGGAAGGCCGCGCGTAAGCCCGCCTGTCGCCGGGAACGGTCTTGCCGGGAGGTCGTCATGGTGCACATCCTGCGGGTCAAACCCGGCCATCAGCGCACATCATCCGAATCCAGCACTCTCCAAATGCGAACAGTCACGCACAGACCAAGAGATCCAGCACGGAACGGGACGAGTTCCGAGTCAGTGTGCATGTCTGAACTTCACTGGAACTCCAGCGAAATGGCACGTGTGTGGATATCGTGCACCGAGCGAGGGCGCATCCGTCAGTCCATGGGATCGGCGGATGCGCCCCGTTTGTGGCGATGCAACTGTGACTGGGGGGTCCATGGGGCATGTCGAGCTACCCGATTCGGACAGATCAGGACCTGTGGGACTGGCGGGGGCACCACGTCTGCGGTCTGTGTCGAATCGGCCTCGCAGCAAGGAACTTGACGATCCGTGGAGGGCGCCGACCGTACAGCGCGAACGTTCGGAGCCGACGGCGACGAAGAGCCGGACGGGCCGGTTGCTGCCCGCCGTCATCGGCGCCGAGCTTCTGGGCCTCGGAATTCCGGCATGGCTCGTCCTGCGGGCCGGGGGGCAGTCGCGGGCGGTGTTCGCCGCGGCCGTGGCAGCACTGGCCTGGTCCGGTGTGCGGGCCGCGCGCGGCCGGTACGCGGCCCGGCCTCCGGGCGGCCCGCCGGGGGTACTGAGCACGATCGGCGACTGGCTGCTGCTCATCGGCGTGCTCGCCGTGGCGCGGACCATGACCGGCGATTCGGTCGACCCCGCGACGGCGGTCGTGGCGCTGCTGCCCGGCCTGTTGATGGGCGTCGCCGCTTGGGGGGCAGGGCGGTTGCCATGGTCGGGGCGGCAACGACGGGCCGTCCGGCGGGTGTTGGTGGTCGGGGAGGCCACGGGGGTGGAACGAGCGGTGCGGCTGCTCGGTTCCCGCACGGATCACCCGTACACGGTGGTGGCCGCCGTACCGGTGGGAACCACACCGTTGCGGTGCGAGGTCCAGGTGCCGGGCCGGCTCGCACCGGCACCGGCCGACGACGACGCCTCGACCGTGCTGGGCGGGGCCTTCGCCCATGACGCGGACCTGGCTCTGGTGGTGCCCGGACCACAACTCTCCGAGGAGCGGCTTCGACAGCTCTTCTGGGGTCTGCACGACGGTGGGCTGCCGCTGTCCGTGCTGTCGGAACTCTCCGGCATCGCGGCCGGCCGGATACGACCGGCCGCCGCGGCCGGGCTGACCCTGCTGCATGTCGCTCCCCCACTGCGCCGAGGGCCGCAGGCGGCCCTGAAGGCCGTCGTGGACCGGGTCGGCGCCGCGCTCGGTCTGCTGGTTCTCGCGCCCTTGCTCCTCCTGATCGGGGCAGCGGTGCGGCTCGGTTCCGACGGACCGGCGTTCCACCGCCAGATCCGCCAGGGGCAGCACAACCGGCCGTTCACGATGTGGAAGTTCCGGACGATGGTGGTGGACGCCGAACGCCACAAGGAGCAGCTGATCACGGCGAACGAGAACGACGGTCCGATGTTCAAGATGCGCCACGACCCCCGGGTGACCGGAATCGGGCGCCTGTTGCGGCGGAGTTCGCTCGACGAGCTGCCGCAGCTGATCAATGTGCTCCGGGGCGACATGTCGCTGGTCGGTCCACGGCCTCCGCTGCCGGAGGAGGTGTCCCGCTACGACGAGCGCGAACTGCGACGACTCGCGGTGAGACCTGGGCTGACCGGCCTGTGGCAGGTCAGCGGACGCTCGGACCTTTCCTGGCAGGAGACCGTCTCACTGGACCTGTGGTATGTCGACAACTGGTCGGTAACCACGGACATGGGACTCATGGCTCGTACATTGCGCGCCGTCACCGACGGCCGCGGGGCGTACTGAGAACGGCGGCGGTCGATGCAAGGAGTACGAGACCACCGGCCGTACGGGGCCGGGAGGACGGGCGGCCGTCGCGTCGCGGCGGCCGGCCCGTGCCGGACGGCCCGTCGGGTCCGCTCAGACCTGCGCGGCCGCCTGCTCCAGCCACCAGGCGTACGTGCGAGCGATCCCGTCGCGCAGCGCGATCCGCGGTGCGAACCCGAGAGAGGTGAGAAGGGAGACGTCGAGCAGCTTGCGGGGGGTGCCGTCGGGCTTGGCGGCATCCCACTCGACGGCACCCCGATAACCCGTCACCTCACCGATGGTGCAGGCGAGTTCGCGGATGGTCAGATCCTCGCCGCAGCCGATGTTGACGGGGTCGTCACCGTCGTAGCGTTCCAGCAGCAGAAGGCACGCGGCGGCCAGGTCGTCGACGTGCAGGAATTCGCGGCGGGGGTTCCCGGAGCCCCAGAGCGTGACCGCGGGCGAGCCGTCGCGCCGCGCCTCGTGGAAGCGGCGGATCAGCGCGGGCAGTACGTGCGAGGTCTCCAGGTCGAAGTTGTCGCCCGGTCCGTAGAGGTTGGTGGGCATGGCGCTGATGTACGAGGCGCCGTACTGCCGGCGATAGGACCGGATCTGCACGATTCCGGCGATCTTGGCCAGTGCGTATGCCTCGTTGGTCGGTTCCAACGGGCCGGTGAGCAGGGCGCTTTCGGGGATCGGCTGGGGGGCGCGCTTGGGGTAGATGCAGGACGACCCGAGGAAGAGCAGCCGCTCGACCCCGGCGGCGTGCGCTCCGGCGACGACGCTGAGCTGGATGCGCAGGTTGTCCTCGAGGAACTGCACCGGATACGTGCTGTTGGCCATGATCCCGCCTACCTTGGCGGCGGCCAGCACCACGGCGTCGGGGCGGACCTCGCGGAGAAACGACCCGGTCCGCGTGGTGTCGCGCAGATCGAGGCGGTCGCGGTCGCGGGTGATCACCTCGTGCCCGGCGTCGGCGAGGAGGCGCACCACCGCCGAGCCGACCAGGCCGCGGTGGCCCGCGACGAATATGCGGGCGCCGGGTCGCAGGAGGGGGCGGACGGATTCCTGGGGAGGGCCGGGGAGATCAGTCGTCATGGCTCGGATTGTGCCAGCAGCCACCGACCTCGGTGATGTTTTACCGCAGATCACTCAATTGCCGATATTTCGGCGCGTACAAACAGCCTTTCAGGCGACCACAGGAGGGGGGAGTCATGGCGAAGACCGCACTCATCACCGGCGTGACCGGACAGGACGGTTCGTACCTGTCCGAGCTGCTGCTCGACAAGGGGTACACGGTCCATGGGCTGATACGCCGCTCGTCGAGCTTCAACACCGAGCGGATCGATCACATCTACCAGGGCCCGGAGGAAGAGAACAGATCCTTCGTCCTGCACCACGCCGACCTCGCCGACGGGGTCGCGCTGGTGAACCTGCTGCGTGACATCCGGCCCGACGAGGTCTACAACCTGGGTGCGCAGTCGCACGTCCGGGTCTCCTTCGACGCGCCGCTGTACACCGGCGACATCACGGGGCTCGGCACCATCCGGCTGCTGGAGGCCGTGCGGGCGAGCGGTAACGACACCCGTGTCTATCAGGCGTCGTCGTCGGAGATGTTCGGCGCGACCCCGCCGCCGCAGAACGAGAAGACCCCGTTCCATCCGCGCAGCCCGTACAGCGTCGCCAAGGTCTACTCGTACTGGGCGACCGTCAACTACCGTGAGGCGTACGGGATGTTCGCGGTCAACGGGATCCTCTTCAATCACGAGTCCCCGCGCCGCGGCGAGACCTTCGTGACCCGGAAGATCACGCGTGGGGTGGCCAGGATCAAGGCAGGCCTCCAGACCCACCTCCACCTCGGCAACCTCGACGCCGTGCGCGACTGGGGCTACGCCCCCGAGTACGTCGACGCGATGTGGCGGATGCTGCAGTGCGACAGTCCGGACGACTACGTGGTGGCCACCGGCGAGGGGGTCAGCGTCCGGCAGTTCCTGGAGTACGCCTTCGCCCACGCGGGGCTGGACTGGCAGGAGCACGTGCGCTACGACGCCAAGTACGAGCGTCCCAGCGAGGTCGACGCGCTGATCGGTGACGCCGCCAAGGCCGAGGAACTCCTCGGCTGGAAACCGGCGGTGAGGGCGCAGGAGCTCGCCAGGATCATGGTCGAGGCGGACATCCGACAGCTGTCTGACCAACTCGCCGGAGCGGCCGTACGGGTGGACCGATGAACCGTCCGGACGCCTTCCATCGCGGCACCGCCGTGCCGGTCACCGTCGCGTGGCCCGGTCCGGCGCTCCCCCACAGCACCCGGCCGGCGCACCCCACGACCGTGCCGGGGACCAACACGGACGCCTCCTCGGTCTCCTCCACCGGCCGGCCGGTGGATCCGAGCGCGTCCGCACCGGTCCGGACCCCGGTCCCGGACCACTCACTCGCCCTCGTCGGCGGCGGGACAAAGCGTCTTCGCCGTCGGCCGGACGAGGCAGGAACCGCGGCCTTCCGGCCGCAGCTCGTTCTCACCTTCGGAGCTGAATGATGAACGGAAGTACGGGGCGCAGACCCACCGGACACGGCCGGGCACGGGCCGCGGCCGCCGCGCTCTGCCTGCTCGCCGGAGCACTGACCGCGGCCACGTCCGGGGGCTCCCCGGCCGCGGCCCTCACCCCGCCGGTCTCACTGACCGCGGACGATCTCACCACCTGGCAGACCAACGGCATCGTCTGGTCGATGGCCGCGTCGGACGCCGGTGTCGTCTACACCGGCGGCACCTTCTCCACCGTCCGGCCGCCGGGCGCGGATGCCGGCACCTCCGAGCAGCCCGCGGTGAACTTCGCCGCGTTCGACGCCGCGACCGGCACACCGACCGGCTGCAGTCTGTCGTTCACGCTGTCGTCGGGAACGGCGACCGTACGGGCGCTCGCGCTCTCCCCGGACCAGAAGACCCTTTACGTCGGTGGGCAGTTCGGGGCGGTGAGCGGCGTCGGGGTGAGCAATATCGCCGCGATCGACACCGCGACCTGCACCCCGCGCCAGGACTTCAAGTTCTCCGTCTCCGCGACGGTGCGGGCGCTGGCCGTCACGGCGGACACCGTCTATCTGGGCGGTGACTTCAATACCGTGGCGGGGCAGACCCGGAACAAGTTCGCCGCGGTCACCACCGGCGCCGCGCTGAAGCCGTGGAAGGCCAATACCGACGAGGTGGGCCGGGCCCTGGAGCTGACACCCGACGGCAAGCACGTGCTGCTCGGCGGCGACTTCTTCACCGTCAACGGCACCACGTCGCACGCGCTGGCCGTCGTGGACGCCACCACCGGGGCCGTCGTCAAGAGCTACCCGGCGGGATTCATTCCGAACACCTCCACGGTGCAGGACCTGGCCACGGACGCCACCGGCTTCTACACCGCCAACGAGGGCACCGGAGGTGGTGTCTTCGACGGCCGGATCGCGCTGAATCTGAGCAACTTCGAGCAGCGTTGGCGGGACACCTGCCTGGGTGCCACACAGGCCGTCCTGGTGCACAACGGTGTTCTGTACAGCGGGAGTCACGCGCACGACTGCTCCAGCATGGGCGAGTTCCCGGACCAGCCTCGCAAGCACCTGCTGGCCCAGTCGGTCGACGATCCGAAACTGCTCCCGTGGTTCCCGGACACCAATGACGGCATCGGGGAGCCGGTCGGGCCGCGGGTGATGGCGCAGACCGACAAGGGCGGCCACCACTACCTGTGGGTGGGCGGCGAGTTCACCACCGTCAACGGCGCGCGGCAGCAGGGCCTGACGCGGTTCGCCGACGGTCCGGACACCGGGGCGCCCTGGGTGCCGAACGTCAGCCTGTCCACGGTCGCCCCGGGCAAGGTGGAGGTCAACTGGCAGACGAGCTTCGACGCCGACGACGGGGAACTCACCTACCGGATCTACAAGGACGGTGCGAGCACCCCGGTGTACACCACGACCGGATACTCGCTGTTCTGGGACCGGCCGCAGCTGAGGTGGACCGATACGGACGTGGCCGCGGGCGAGACCCACTCGTACCGGATCAGCGCGAGCGACGGCACCAACACCAGCGCCAAGTCGCCCGCTCTCTCCGCCACCGTGGCGTCCACCGCCGAGAAGTACCCCGCCAAGGTGCTGGCCGACGGCGCGTCGCTGTACTGGCGGTACGACGAAGGCACATCGACCTTCGCGGCCGACACCGGCGGCGGACGGGACAACGGATTCCTGCGCAACTCCCCCGCCTACCGGCAGACCCCGGCGGCGGTCGCGGGTCCTTCGACCGCGATCGGCTTCAACGGAACGAACCAGTACGCCTACAGCAACAAGCTTCACCCACAGCCCACCAGATTCTCCGTCGAGACCTGGATCAGAACGACGACCACCAAGGGGGGGAAGATCATCGGCTTCGGCAATGTGACCATGCAGAACAGCACCAAGTACGACAAACATGTGTACATGCGCGACGACGGGCAGTTGGTCTTCGGCGTGTACAGCGGCGGCACCAGGACCATCACCACTCCCGCCGCCTACAACAACGGCGCCTGGCACCATGTCGTCGCCACCCAGGGCACCGGCGGCATGGCCCTGTACGTCGACGGGCAGCTGCGCGCCTCCAGCGCCCTGTACACCACCAACGAGGACTACAGCGGCTACTGGCGGGTCGGCGGTGACAACCTGAACAACTGGCCGAGCCGACCGACGAGCAACTTCTTCGCGGGGCAGGTCGACGAGACCGCCGTCTACCCGACCGCGCTGAGCAGCTCGCAGGTCAGTGCCCACTACGCCCTGAGGACGGGTGGATGAGGCATCCGTTCCGGGCCGGTGCCGCCGTCGTCGTACTGACGGCGGCCCTGGCCGCCTGTGGCTCGTCCTCCGAGGGGCACGAGGAGGCGAACGGCGCCGGGCCCCTGTCCGGCCGCACCCCCGTCACCGCTCCCTCGGCCGGCCCCGGGGCCACCGCGTCCAGTGGCCCCCCGGCACGGCGCACGAGCGAACCGCCCAGACTGCCCACCGGTGAACTCACGCCGGCCACCGGCACGTTCACCAAGAAGCAGAAGGAGTACCTCGTCGACCGGGTTCCCCAGGGGATGGATCCGGCGGCGGTGCTCCAGACCGGTCAGGAGACCTGCGACAGGCTGACGTTCCTCGTGAAGGTCGACCGGGACACTGCGGTCGCCGCGATCGTGACGGGCGAGATCGCCGACGCGGAGCCCGCCGTCGCACACCTCTGCTCCCGCCACGGCGACCTGGTGCGGGATGCCTCACGGGGGTACGCCGACGGCATGTACGAGGGCGAGCGCATCCGGCCGGGCCGCTACCACGACGTCACTCCCACCGAGAGCTGCACCTGGCAGATCACCGGGGCGCACGGCAGGACCCTGGCGTCGGGCTCCTCCGGGAAGCGGACCGGGATCACCGTCCCGAAGGCGGCCCGTGCCTTCACCTCCACAGGCTGCTACGCCTGGCTGCCGGAAGGAGACCGTGGATGAGCAAGCTGCCGATAGCCGTGGCGATCCCCACGAAGAACGAGGGGCTCAACATCGCCGAGGCGGTCACATCGGTGCTCGGCCACTTCGAGGCGGTGGTCGTCGTCGACTCGCACAGTACGGACGACACGGCGAAGATCGCCGAGGAGTGCGGGGCCGAGGTGATCACGTACACCTGGGACGGCGGTCATCCGCGCAAGAAGCAGTGGTGCCTGGACCATGTCCGCACGGACCTGGACTGGATCCTGCTGCTCGACGGGGACGAGCGGCTCAGTCCCGGTCTGCTGGCCGAACTTCGGCAGATCTTCGCCGATCCCGGGGCGCCGAGACCGGCGGCGTACGACATACCGCTGGGCTACTGGTTCTCCGGGAAGCGGCTGCGGCACGGCTACACCATCCGCAAGCGGTCACTGACCGACCGCACCCGCTGTCGCTACCCGGAGGTGGGTGATCTGGAGGCGCCGGGCATCGGCGAGGTCGAAGGCCACTACCAGCCGGTCGCCGAGTCGGTCGGCTCGCTCCGCCATCCGATCGAGCATCAGGACCTCGACCCGGTCACCGCCTGGTTCGAGCGGCACAACCGGTACTCGGACTGGGAGGCATGGCTGGAACATCATCCGGAGGTCAAGGAGCAGGTGCGCAGGGTGAAGTCCCGCCAGGGACAGCTGTTCCACAAGGCGCCCTTCAAGCCCCTGGTGTCGTTCGCGTACATGTACGTGTACCGGCGGGGATTCCTCGACGGGCGGGCGGGGCTCGACTTCGCCCTGGCGATGAGCTTCTACCGCTGGCAGATCGCGCTCAAGTCCCGTGAGGGAAAGGCCGTGTGACTCAGGCCGGCCTGCGGCCCCGCCGGCGGACCACGTCCTCGTAGGTCCGCCGGAGGGTCCGGGTCACGACGTCGATGGTGAAGTGCTCATTGACCAGGTCCCAGGCGGCTTTGCCGGCCCGTGCGTTGACCTCGGGTTCGAGGAGCTCCAGCACCGCACGGGCGACCTTGAGGGCATTCTCCCCGTCCTCGCCGACCCGGCTGTCGATCACCCGGCCCGCCCCGGCCCGCGCCACATCGGGGCCGAGACCACAGGTGCGGGTGATGACGACGGGCGTTCCGACGGACATCGCCTCCAGGACGGAGACGCCGAGGGGCTCCTCGATCGACGGCAGTACGTACACATCGGCCCGTCGTCCCGCTGCCAGCACCTCTTCGTGGCCGAGCGGACCCACCTGGTCGAGTGACTCCATCACCCCGAGTCCGCGGGCGAGTTCGAGCGTGGCGGACAGCGCTCCGGTGTCGGGTCCGGCCAGCACGAACCGGGCGTCCGGGTGCTCGGCCAGGACCGACGGCATCGCGGCGACGAAGTCCTCCGGACGCTTGCGCTCCTGGATCCGGGCCAGGAAGAGGACGGTCGGTGGCCGCCCCGGCGTACGGACGGGCCGCGGCTCCTGCGGCTTCACCCCGTTGACCAGCCGTACGGTGCGGGTCAACGGAACCGGCGCGGCGACGGCGTTCACATCGAGCCGTTCCGTTTCGGTGAGATGCAGTACGGCGTCGGCCTCGCGCAGCACCTTGCGTACCCCGAGCAGATCGGTCAGCTGCGCGACCCGCTTCTCGGTCGGGTCCACCATGCCGTGCGTCTGGACGACCAGCGGTGTGCCGGAGGCCAGCGCGAGCAGTGCGACGGGGAGCGTCACCAGGTCACGCATCAGATGGACATGGACGAGATCGGCGCCGCGCATCATGCGGCGGGCGGCGAGCAGCAGCGCGCCGGAGGTGATTCCGCTGACCTCGAACACGGGCAGCACGTGCAGGGCCGGGAAGAGATGGACGGGTACTCCCTCGACCTCGCGCGGCAGCGGCCCTTCGAAGCCGTCGCCCAGTGCCATGATGCGGGCGTCGTCGCCTCCGGCCCGCTGGACCTTCGACAGGTTGAGCGCCACCCTGGTCGGGCCGCCGAACGCGTGATCCGGGGTGTGCAATGTGACGACGTGCAGGATCTTCACCAGGTTCCCCTCAACCTCGGCCGATCTTTTACAGACTAGTGCCGCGACCGGCAATGTTTGCCCGGAAGGAGCGTCGTCCAGTGCGTGCGATCGCAAGGCGGTCGGAAGTCCTTGTAGCGGAGCTACCAGGGCTTTTGGCCAACGCGGCGAGCGTGCGCGCTGGGCGGCGCGACGGGGCAAAGCTTGCCGGGAGGGGCACTAGTCATCCAAACCCCCCAAGTTGGTGATTCGTTAGAGTATTCACAGGTCCACGGAACGGGGAGCACATGACGTCCGTGCACGGGGCGGCGGCGACCGCCCCCGTAGCGGAGCACGACCCGGTCCGGCCGCCGGCGAAGCCCATGTCGTGGGCCATGCTGTCGCGCGCCCTGGCCGTTCCGCTCATTCTCGGGCTGGTCTGTTTCCTGCCCGCGGTGATCGCCGCGCAGCCGGGTGCGGGCGTACGGGACACCGCGTACTGGCTGCAGCTCGTGCTGACCTGCTACGCGGGCGCCCGGCTCGCCACGATGATCCTGTCCACCCGGCGGCGTCTGCTGCAGGGCGTCTTCTGGATGTTCGTGTACATCGCGATGGGCGTGGCGCCCTTCGCGCAGGTGGTCATCGGCCTGACCCCGACCCAGATGGTCGGACCCCGGTCGGATCTGGTGACGGCCATCGCGCTGATCCTGGTGGGGTGCGCCGCGTTCGACCTCGGGGCGCTGCTGGCGTCCCGGCGTCCGCTGCGCCGCCGGACCACCGCTCGCTCGGGGAACGGTCCGGCAACCGCGTACCGGGGCCGGCTCAGGCTGCTGGTGCTGCTCGCGTTCGCGGCGAGCGGCTACTACGTCCTGAAGCTCGGCGGGCCCGCCATCTTCTTCACCAGCCGTCAGGAGATCAGCGCCTCGGTCGCGGTCAGCGGCGTGACGTCGAGCCAGTCCAATGTGGGATCAGCTTTCCTCAAGGGTTTCGGCACGGTGCCCGCGCTGATCGGGCTGCTCTTCTGCACCCGTCGTCTGGTGACCTCGCGCAGGGCCCGGCGCTCCCCCTCGACCGTGCTTGTCTGGTGTGCGCTGCTGGTCCTCAACGCCATCGTCAACAACCCGATCTCCAACGCCCGTTACTGGTTCCTGACCGTGCTGGTCTCGCTGCTGTTCACGGCGTTCCCGAGCAGCGCGGCGATGTACCGGTCGGTGCTGGCCATGGGCGTGGTCGGGGCGCTGGTGCTGTTCCCCTACGCTGACCGGTTCCGCTACGACAGCGCCGGGTACCGGCCGGTGGAGTCGTCGTCTGCCTTCGAGCCGCTGGCCACCAAGGACTACGACCAGACGGTGATGTTCGCCAACACCATCACCTGGGTCGACACGCGCGGCCACACGTACGGACGTCAACTGGCGGGCTCCGCCCTCTTCTTCGTGCCCCGGTCGGTGTGGAGCGGCAAACCGGAGGACACGGGGGTGCGCGTCGGGCAGTGGATGGGGATGAACATGACCAACCTGTCGGCACCGCTGTGGACCGAGCTCTGGGTCGACTTCGGTGCCCCGGGCATGGTCGGCGCTCTCGCGCTCATCGGGTACGCCGCCGCGCGCACCGACCGACGCTACGCCCGCGCCGTCTCCCGGGACGGCCCCGGCAGCGTGCTGGCCGTCGCCGCTCCACTGATCGCCGGGTACACCTTCATTCTGTTGCGCGGACCGCTGCTGCAGTCCGTCGGGAAGCTGGCGATCGGGGCGCTCTGTCTGCTGCTGGTCTCCAGCTTCAGGAACGGGAGCGGACGGCGCTCGCACTGACGGGCGCCTGTGCCACGGCGGTACGGCTTCTCAGCCGGGCGACCCGGGTCCAGGTGGCCACCGCCTTGCAGACGGACCCCAGACACAGGCCCCAGGCCGCACCCGGCACCCCGCCCCACGCGTAGCCGCAGGTGAGGAAGACGACCGCGGCGAGCGAGAAGACCACCTGGATGGAGAGAGTGGTGCGCGGGTCGAGTATCCGGAGCGCCAGCAGTCCGCAGGTCCCGACGGCCATGGCCGCGTACTGGCTGCCGGTCGCCGGGAGCAGGGCGGCCGCCGTGGGCCAGGTGTCGCCGAGCAGGTGGCGGCCGATTCCGTCGGGCAGCAGGGCGAGTGCCGTGGCCCAGGCCCCTGCGGTCAGCGCCAGGACTGCGGCGAGCATCGCCGTGGCGCGTACCCGGCGCCGTTCGCAGGGGAGCCTTCCGAGCAGCGGCGGGCCGAAGCCGGTGGCCGAGGTGAACAGCACGTTCAGCGGCCCGAAGAGCGTGGTCGCGCCGCGCAGGGCGCCGACCACCAGCGGGTTGCCGACCGCACCGAGTCCGAGCACGGAGAGTTGGCTGGTGGCGTTGCCGACCCCGAACTCCACCACGAAGCGCCGCCCCAGATGCCCCTTGCGCAGCAGGACCTTGAGCCGCAGCGGTGTGCCGGCCACCCTGCGGCGCAGCAGGGCGGCCGACAGCAGCAGGGCGGGCAGCGCGGACAGCCCCCAGACGGCGACGAGCCGGGCCGCCGGGGCGCCGTACGGCTGCATGGCCAGCGCGCCCAGTACGCAGGCCAGTCTGAGCACGTCGCCGCCCAGCGCCAGGTGTGGCAGCTGCAGGGTGGAGAAGGCGTAGCGCATGGTGTCCTGTCCGAGGACCACCGGCAGGACGAGTCCCAGCGTCATCAGGGCGCGTGCGGTGGCCCCCGGGAGCGGCAGACAGACGGCGGCGAGCAGGGCGCCGAGCGCGGACGCGGCGAGCAGGGTGAAGGCGACCGCCGACCGGCACGCGCCGCCCACCTCGTCGTGCTCGCCGCGCCGCAGCACGAGCGGCTGCCCGGTGTAGGCGCCGAAGACGCCCAGGAGCACCGTGAAGACGAGATAGACCGCCGAGAAGCGGGCGAAGTCGGCCACGGTGGAGAGGCGGGCGGCCGCCACCAGTGCCAGGATGTTGGTGAGCGCCGCCACGCCCTGGTCCGCGACCGAGCAGACGATCGCGCTACGTGCCTTCATCTGCGTCCCGCGGTGGAGTCGAAGGTGCGCAGGCCCAGCGTCTGGGCCGGGTCGCCGGTGTGCCCGGGGCCACCGCGGCCGTCCCCGTCGCCCCGGCCGGGCGCGGAGCCGGACCGGCCACCTTCCGCGCGGCGCTTGCCCGCCTTCGTGCGGGCCCTGCGTTCGTGGCGGCTCCGGCCGGGGTGCAGCAGAGCGCCGAGCACCGCTCCGCCGGCCGCCTCGATGATCTCGCGGATCCTTTCCAGGTCGCTGCGGTGCACCTCGCGCGGGTCGCAGACCACGACGACACCCTCCACCCGGTCGATCAGCGCGACGGCGTCGGCGTACGACAGCACGGGCGGGGCGAGCACGATGACGACGGCGTCCGGCCGGTCGCCCTCGGCGACGATCCGTCCGACGGGCGCGGAGGTGAGGGCGCGCGGCACATTGTCCGTGCGTCGGCCCGCTATCAGGGTGAAGGCGCCCGACCCGGGTACGTCCACGTTCATCCGGCTGTCCGACGGCCAGGCCCGCTCGCCCTCCGTCGCCCAGCGCGGCCGGGCGCCCTGCACGGCCGGGCCGAGGTCCCTGGCCAGTGAGGGGGTGCGCAGATCGGCTTCGACCAGGAGTACGTCGCGTCCCATCTCGGCGAAGGCCGCTGCCAGGTTGACCGCGGCGGCGGCCGCCGCGGCGCTGTCCCCGCGCGGGGCTGTGACCAGGAGTCTGCGGCGCTGGGCGAACGACGGGTCGTAGGCGAGCCGGAAGGCGACCGCCCGGTACTCCTCGGCCAGCCGGCTCCCGCTCCGCCCGATGGCGAGCAGCGTGCCCGCGGCTGCCCGCTCCCTGGGCAGGGTGCCGAGCAGCGGGGCGCCGAGGGAACGGACCAGTTCCCGGGTGGAGCGCACGGCCGGGTCGAAGACCAGGCGCACCCAGGACAGCAGCAGCCCCAACGCCAGCCCGACGACTCCACCGAGTCCCAGCAGCAGGGCAAGCCCCGCACCGGTGGGCTTCGTGGGCGCCACGGGCTTCTTCGTCAGATAGCCGGGAGTGGTGTCCAGGGCACGCAACTCCGAGATCTTCCTGCTGAGTTCGGAAATCGAGACCACGAGGTTGGCCCGTGCGCTGGTCACGTCGTTGCTGCCGACGGCCTGCTCCGCCAGCTGGTCCCGCTGCTCGGTGAGCGGTTTCAGCTGGGCGCGGTAGCCGTCGACCATGTTGGCGATGCTGTCCTCGGTGCGCTGTCTGCGGATCTCCAGATAGGCGTCGGCGAGCGCCTCGGCCCGCGCCTTCGCCAGGGCGGGGGTGCGGCCGGTGTACGAGAAGCGGAGCACGAGGGTGTTCGGCGGGTTCGTGACCTGGAGTCCGGACAGCAGTGTCCCGACCTCCACGCTGTCGCCGTGCCGGGCCAGAACACCGACGGCCAGGGTGCCCACGGTGTCGCTGACCGCGGTCTGCCGCTCGGAGCCGATGTTGATGCCCTTGTCGGCGGAGGCGCCCGCGGCGAAGGGATCGGAGGCGGCGGAGCGCACGACCACCTCGCCCGTCGACGTGTAGCTGTCCTCGCCGCTCAGGGCGAGCCAGCCGCCGCCGAGCAGCCCGAGGACCACGCCGGAGGCGAGCAGTGCCCGGTAGCGCAGGAGCTGGCGGAACTGGTCCCGCAGCAGGGCGGGTTCGTCCTGGTCCTCCAGGGCGCGGATGGGCTGGGTCATCGGTGTGGTCTCCCTCGTGCGTCGGCGAGAACCTCGGTGAGCAGTGCGTCGAAGCGGGCCAGGCCCGCCTCCCGGCTCAGGTGACGTGCGACGTACCGCGGCCCGTTGGCGCCGAGCGCGTCCGCCCCGGCCGGCGCTTCGACGAGCTTGCGTACGGCCGACAGCAGCGCGGCGGGGTCCTCCGGCGCGACGAGGATCCCGGCGCCGGACCGGTGCACCTCCTGGGCCGTCCCTCCCCCGTCGGCGACCGAGGCCACGACGGGCCGGCCCGAGACGAAGTACGAGGTGAGTTTGGACGGGACGCTCATGTCGAGCACGGACGCCCGCTGGGTCACCGCGAGCACATCGGCGGCGGCGAGGATGTCCGTGAACTCGTCGGCGCCGGCCGGCGGCAGGAAGTCCAGGTTGCGCAGGCCCGCCGCGCGCCCCAGCAGCGCCTCGCGCTGGTTCCCGTCCCCCATCAGCACGACACGGATTTCCGGCGCGAGCCGGGCCGCGTCGACGAGGACCTCCAGCCCTTGCTTGAGCCCCATGTTCCCGGAGTGCAGGACCACGGGAGTGCCCTCGCTCCAGCCGAGCCTGGCCCGCGTGCCGGCGCGGTCGGCCGAAGGGGCCCGGACGTGCGACCAGTTCGGAACGGTGCGAATACGGCCGGGGTCCACGCCGTACGCGGTGACGCGTGGGACGAAGGTCTCGTGGATGACTCCGACGAGGGCGGCGCCGCGCAGCGCGTACCGTTCGGCCGCCGAGGCGACGGCCGCCGCCCGGCCGCCTCCCCGGATTCCGCTCTGCGCGGCGGCCGCGCCCATCAGATCCTGTACGACCGGTATGTACGGGACCCGGTGGCGGCGTGCCAGCCGGGCTCCGGCGACCCCGCCCGCGAGGCTGGGCATCTGGGAGATCACCGCGTCCGGCGGACGCGAGACGGGCGGCGCCAGCAGCCCGTGACCGAGCACCGTGGCCTCGAACGCGGCCCTGCGCAGAGCGGTCTGCCGGGACGGCACATAATGTCTTCGCCGGTGGACGGTGACCCCGGCCCGCGTCTCGACGGCCCGCCATACGCCCCGGTACTCCGCCTCGGTCCGCCAGGACGGGTAGTGCGGCATGCCGGTCAGTACATGGGTGTCGGCCCCGGACGCGGCCCAGTGCTCGGCGAGCTGCGCGGCGTACGGGCCGATGCCCGTCAGCTCCGGCGCGTAGTTCGTCGAGACGACCAGCAGCGTGCGGCCTTCGAACGGCTTGTGACGATCGGCATCGGGCATGGACGCTCGCCTTCCCCCCCGGAACATTCTGTGTTCCCCCCAAGGAACAGCCCCAAAAGCGAGCTTATCCGTTCACGAGATGCGCAAGTGGTCTTCACAGTAAGGTCGTTGCACCATCAACACCGATACCGATATCCCGCGGCACCGGATGCCATGTCCGGACAACTGCCCAGGGACACGGACATCACGTTCACCGTGGGGGGAGAGAACGGATGGTGCACAGGGTCGGCTACGCGCCGGGGGTCTACGACCTGTTCCACATAGGGCACCTCAACATCCTGCGGCATGCCCGCAGTCAGTGCGACTACCTCGTCGCGGGAGTCGTCTCGGACGAGATGGCCGCGCTCGCCAAGGGCCACAGGCCGGTGATTCCGCTGCCGGAGCGGCTGGAGATCGTGCGCAGCGTCCGTCATGTGGATGCCGCGTTCGTCGAGACCGTGCCCGACAAGGTCGAGACCTGGCAGCAGGTCAGGTTCGACGTCATCTTCAAGGGGGACGACTGGCGGGACACGGAGAAGGGCCGGCGGCTGGAGCACGACTTCGCCGAGGTCGGCGTCGAGGTGGTCTACTTCCCGTACACCGTGCACACGTCCAGCACCCAGCTGCGCCGGGCGCTGGACGCCCTCGTCAGTCCGCAGTCCGGAGCGCTTTCAGCTCCCTGAACCACTTGACGAGGAATGCCACGAGGAACAGTGCGTGCACGACGGCGAGCGCGGCATAGCCGACGCGGAACGCGGTCCGGTCGCCGAGCAGCAGGAACACCAGGCAGAACACTCCGTAGTCGGCGGGCAGCAGTGCCACGGCCCGCACCCGGGACACCGGGGCCGGGGCTCCGTCGCCCGGTGCGCGCCGTGCGCCCGCCCTGCCCAGCTGTTCGCGCAGCAGCCCCGCGCAGAAGGTCAGCACGGCGGTGAACAGGAAGCCCAGTGGCAGGAGCAGCCAGCCGTCGGACGGCAGAGCGAAGAACCGCTGGAACGAGATCAGTACAGCGGTGTGTACGAGGATCATCTTGGCGCAGTCCACGACATGGTCCAGCCACTCGCCGTCCGGGCCTCCCCGGCCGGTCAGCCTGGCCAGCTGGCCGTCGGCCGAATCGAGGGCGAAGCCGACGACCAGACCCGCGTACACCGTGACCGCGAGCCCCCAGGACGGTCGCACGAGTGCCACCGAGGCGATGGCCGCGAAGGTGAATGCGGCACTGAGCAGGGTGACTTGATTGGGCGTCAGTCCGATGCGGTACGCACCTGCCGCGAACACCCGCCCGGCCGGCCGGTTCACGTACCGCGAGTACAGCGACACCCCCTTGGCCGTCTTCTGCGCACCGCGCAATTCACGCAGCACCGTGCCCGTGTTTCCCATACGCCCCCCAGCGTGTCCCTGTTGCCCCGGCGGCGTCGGCGGTGCGCCGCGGACACCGCCGTCGGAGCCGCATCATGGCATGCGGGTCCGCATGCGCGTGGCCACTCGCCCGCTCCGGTCCGTGATCCGGCCCCGCCCGGCCCGAAGCCCCGCCCGGCCCGAACCGGCCGCACCGTCCGTACGGCCCGAGTGGGGGCCGCAGCTCAGGCGGGCGCGGTGCGGCACTCCGGGTGGCCCCAGCCCTTCGGGTTCTTGGCGATCATCTCCTGTGCCGCATAAGGCTTTCCGCAGTGGCAGCGGCCGGCGAACTTGGCCCGGATGGTGCCGCCGGAGCGTGCGGGGCGTGCCGAGCCCCCTGCCCTCTTCACCGGGGCGCCCTTGCCCCGCCCCTCGGTCGCCCGCGCGGGGGCGGGCGTCGGGAGCTGCGCGGAACCGTGCGCGGTACCGGCCGGCCGCTGTGCCACCGCCGCCTCGCTGGCCGCCTGGTCGGCGAGGGCGTTGAGCGGGTCCCCGTCGACCTGGTGGGCGGGCACGTAGACGAAGTCCACGGCCCGGCCGGTCAGCAGGGCGTCGATCCCGGCCACCAGGTCGCGGTTGGCCACGGGCTTGCCGGCCGAGGTCTTCCAGCCGTTGCGCTTCCACCCGGGCAGCCACTTGGTCACGGCGTTCATCGCGTACTGCGAATCCATCCGCACCTCGATCGCCACGGACGGGTCCGTGGACTCCAACAGCTCACGCAGTGCCGTGAGTTCGGCGACGTTGTTGGTGGCGGTTCCCAGCGGTCCCGCTTCCCAGCGCTCCGGACGCCCCTGTGCGTCGGCCACGACCCACGCCCAGGCCGCAGGCCCCGGATTGCCCTTCGATGCGCCGTCACACGCGGCGATGATGCTCTCGTTCATGCCCTTGATCATGCCAGCGCCACACCGCCCCTCCGACACATCGTGACACTGAGTGACGATTCGAGGTGCGGTGACGCGACGGCACTGGTTCTCTGATGGAGCCCGCTCTTCCCAACCGCACAAGGAGCGATGATGAGCGTTGCACGTGAATCCGGTGACCGTGCGCAGGAGCTGCGCGACAAAGCCCGGCACATGACCGAGGCCGCGGAGCGCACCACTGACCCTGAGCAGCGCCAGCGGCTTCAGGAGAAGGCCCGGAAGCTGCAGGAGCAGAGTGAGCAGCAGGGCAACATGGGCGGCGGCGGCAACATGGGCGGCGGCAACATCCGCCCGCCCAAGTAGCACCTTCGCACGCAGCACCCGCCTCACGTAGTACCTGTCTCACACGAACGACCGACGTCTTGCCGCTCTTCCATGGCTGAGTGGCAAGCCGTCGGCCGTCCGGCCCCGATATCCCGGCCCATCGGCAACGCAGCGATCGGCCTCCCGTCCCGAGCCGCTTCAGTACGGGTGCCTGTTCGCCTTGTTCATCCACGCCTCGTAGGACGTGGCCCCCAGCTCGGGGTGGAGCTGTTCGAGAGTGATGCTCCGCCGGCCAGGGGGTTTCGCGAAGTCTTCGTACTGGAAGACGTCGTCGAAGCCGATCGCCTGAGTCGCCTTCCAGTCACAGCTGTAGTAGACGGCGCCGATCCGGGACCAGTAGATGGCGCTCATGCACATCGGGCACGGGGCGCCACTGGTGTAGATCGAGCACCCCTGCAGCATGCGAGCGCGCTCGGGCACCACATCGGGGGAACCTTCCGGGCGAGGCACCAGCTTCAGGGTGTAAGCGTCCTGGTGCGCCTCGGAAATGCTGGGCGCCTCCGGATTGAGCAGCTGAACCGCCTTGCGGATGGCCTCCACCTCGCCGTGCGCAGTCGGGTCGGCCGTGAGAAGCACACGATTCTGCCCGCGAGCGATGATCTCGCCGTCGTTGGTGATCACCGCACCGAACGGCCCGCCCCAGCCGTTGTCGACGGACTCGGTGGCCAGACGAACCGCTTCGGCCATGAACTCCTTGTGTCCCATCTCAAGATCCTCCCGCTCACCAGGATCCTCCCGCTCACCAGGGCGGAATATTCTACTATTTGTCCGATAACTTCTTTTCGAACTAGACTACTCCGCATGAGTACCCGTGCAAGCCGTGGCCCCAGCGGCAGCGCGACGGTCGTGATCTCCCAGAGAGTCCGGGCCGGCCGGGACGAGGACTACAAGCGCTGGCAGGACAAGACCAACGAGGTCGCGCGAGGCTTTGACGGTTTCCAGGGAACGGAGTTGTACCCGCCGGCCTCCGGTGAGGAGAACGAGTGGGTCGTCGTGTTCCGCTTCTCCCGTGTCGAGCAGTTGACCGAGTGGCTGGACTCGAATGCGCGTCGGCAACTCCTCGACGAAGGCCGCCCGCTGTTCGACGGAGCCCCCACGCAAGAGGTGCTTTCCGGTGGCACGCCGACCGAGGATGTCGTCACGGCGGTCGTATCGCACGAAGTACGGCCGGGGCGCGAACAGGAATTCATGCACTGGCAGGACAAAATCCTCAAGGAACAGGAGAGACATCCTGGCTTCATGGGGTCGGAGCTTTTCGGGCCGGTAAAGGGAGTTCAGGACCGTTGGGTGGTCGCCTTCCGTTTCGACACACGCGAACACCTTGATGAATGGCTCGGATCCGAGGCGCGCGAAAGGCTTCTGACGGAAGGTCGCAAATACTTCGGCTCCTACGACGTGCGCAAGATCGGATCGGCGTTCGGCGCCTGGTTCCGCTTCGGCGAGGGCGCGGAGGAAGAGGCCCCGTCCAACTGGAAGCAGGCCATGTCCGTGGTGCTCGCCCTGTATCCCACGGTGATGATCCTGAACCTGACGGTCGGTGACTGGCTCGGCCGCCTGGGAGTGCCCGGGTATCTCGCCCTGTTCATCAGCAACGTACTGAGTGTCAGTGTGCTGACCTGGTTGCTGATGCCGCTGGTCACCCGAGCGCTCGCCTTCTGGCTGCTGCCCGCCAGGGCGCGCTCCATCCGTGTCCACGTAGCGGGAGCCTCGCTCGTAGCAGTGTGCTACCTGGTGATCATCGCCATCTTCGGCCTGACCACAAGTTAGGGGCGCGGCGCACGCATCCTCAGCTTCGTCCACAGCCGTAGCCGTGCAAGTCCGGGAGTCTTGCGATGCGTGACAGAGAACTGGCCAGAGGGATCGAAGGGGAGCTCGTCCAGCGCGGCGATGCCGACTACGACGCGATCCTGGCAGGCATGGTGTGGAACGGGCGCAAGCCCGAGCGATTCCCGGAACTGATCGTCCGTGCCGCTTCGGAACGGGATGTTCCCGGGGCCGTCGGGCTGGCTCGTCGCCTCGGGCTCCGCATCGCGGTGCGGGCGGGCGGGCACAGCTGGTGCGGTTCTTCCGTCCGTTCCGACGGCATGCTCATCGACCTCTCCCGGCTGCGGCGGTGCGAGATCCACATGGCTTCTGCGACGGCGGTTGTGCAGCTGGCTGTCACCGGCGGTGACCTCGCTCCGGAACTCGCGGAGCGCGGCTTCTTCTTTCCCACGGGGCATTGTGGGTCGGTCGCGGTCGGCGGATATCTCCTCGGCGGAGGCCTCGGATGGAATTCCGGTCCCCTGGGGCCGGCCTGTCGGAGCGTCCACGAAATCGAAGCCGTGACCGCGGACGGAGAAACGGTCCGGTGCAACAAGGACGAGAATCCCGACCTGCTCCGGGCGGCGCACGGAGCAGGTCCGGGCTTCTTCGTCGTCGTCACCCGTTTTCACCTTCGCCTGCACCGGCTTCCCGGGGCGGTCATGTCGACCACGTTCACCTTTCCCCTCGTAGATCTCGAAGAGGTGACGAACTGGGCCACCGAAGCCGCGCGCGCTCTCGAACCGACCGTGGAATTGTCCCTCGTACTCGCAACAGCCGCACCGCACATGACGAGAGCGAGACCGCGGCCGAAGGTGGTCACCGTCGCCGCCACCGCTTTTCGCGGATTCGCGCGAGCAGGCCGTCCAGGCCCTCGGGCCGCTCCGGAGCCGTCCCTTGGCCGATCGGTCCGTCTTTCGCGAGACGGACGAACCGATGTCCCTCAATGCTCTCTACGAGGCCTCCGGCAACGTATGGCCCGCACACCACCGCTACGCGGCCGACACCCTGTGGTCCGACTCCGGCCTCGGGGCGCTGTTGTCCACGCTCAGCGACGCGATGGAGAGGGCCCCCTCCGACAAATCCCTCATCCTGGCACCCGTATCGCCCGTTTCACACCATGAGGAACTGCTGCGCGACATGGCGTTCTCGGTGCTCGGATCGAGCTACGTCGTCCCGTACGCCATCTGGGACGATCCCGCGGAAGATGACATCAACGCCGGTTGGCTGCAGGAGACGATGAGCGCCGTGGAGCCCCTCGGGACAGGGCACTACATCGGCGAGGCCGACCTCACCGCCCGTCCCACCCGCGCGGAGCGGTCCTACACGCCGCGCGACTGGCGACGGTTGCAGGAACTGAGGGACCGGTGCGACCCGGAGGGTATCTTCCACTCCTACCTCACGTCCTGAGACGCTTCGCCGACGGAGAAAGGCCCCGTCGACACTTCGGCCGACGGAGAAGAGCCCTGTCGCTCACCCTGCGTCATGACCAGGCCTGTTGACGTTCCTTCGGTGCAGGGCCTAGCTTGCGGTAAGCGCTTTCCAGCCGCACTCGGGAGACTTGGGACATGAGCAGTCCACTGCGCATCACGCACACCCACAGGGACCGGATCACGGTCACGGAGGAGCGGGGCGGCATCGATCTGATCAGCTATGTCTACCGTCCGGAGGCGGCCTGGGAGGCTCCGAAACCGTACGTCCACCCCATGCGCACACTGGCCGATAACGTTGTCACCGACTATCGGCCCAATGATCACCGCTGGCACAAGGGCCTCCAGATGACGGCCTCCCATCTGTCCGGGCAGAACCTGTGGGGAGGCAACACCTATGTGCACGGCCTGGACTACCGGCCGCTGCCCGAACGGGTCGGATCGATGGCACACATCGGGTTCGACGAGGTGGCGGCCGATGGCGGACACGCGGTCATCGCGGAGCGGCTGAGCTGGCGCCACCACAACGGCACGCACTGGGCGGACGAGCAGCGGCGCATCGAGCTGCATGACGTGGAGTACGCCGATTCCGACGCCGGCGCGGCAGGCACCGGAGGCAGTTGGACGCTGACCTGGTCGAGCGCGGTCACCAATCTGCGCACCGAGCCGCTGCGCTTCGGCAGCCCCACGACGCACGGCCGGGAAGCGGCGGGCTACACCGGTCTCTTCTGGCGCGGACCGCGCGCCTTCCGGGGCGGGCGGATCCTCGGACCGGACGGCGCGGGTCCGGAGTTGATGGGGACGCAGGCGCCGTGGCTGGCCTACGGCGGTGAGCACGACGGTGCCGACGGCCACGCCACACTGATCTTCCGGCACGCCCCGGAGAACGATCACACCGGAGAGGGCGGGACCCACCCGGCGCACTGGTTCGTCCGCAACGAGCCCTTCGCGGCCGTCGCCCCCTCCTTCGCGTTCTACGACGAACTGGAGCTGGCCCCCGGCGACACCCTGTCCCGCCGCTACCGGGTCACCGTCGCGGACGGGGTGTGGGACCGGGAGCACATCGCCGAGTATCTCGCGGCGCACCCGTGGTGAACGACGACAGGGACCGCCTCGGCCCGTACGCGGAACTTCCCTTCGAACTCTCCGTCGGCCGCAGCTCGCCGCGCTGTCCGGCCACGGCGCCTCAGTGCAGCACCGGCTGACCTGGGGACGGTACCGGCGGCGATAGCGATCGGCTCGCACGCAATGGGAAAACGCTTTCAGTGCGGCTATCGTAGCCCTATGCCGAGCCAGGTCAATCGACGTTCCGCCCGTTCCCGGCCCCCGTCCGCCGTGACGCTCCAGCAGGTCGCGCAGGACGCCGGGGTCTCTCTCGCCACGGCTTCGCGCGTCCTCAGCGACAGCGACAGGAACGTCACCCAGGAGCTGCAGGAGCGCGTCCTGGAGGCGGCCGCCCGGCTCCGCTACGTGTCCAACGCGCCGGCCCGCGCGCTCGTGCAGTCCACGACGTCCATCGTCGGCCTGATCGTGCACGACGTGAACGACGCCTACTGCTCCGCGATCGCGGCCGGCGTCATGGAGGTCGCCCGCGACCACAAGCTCCTCGTGATGCTGGCCGGCACCTTCCACGAGCCCGGACTCCAGGCGGAGTACGTGGCGCGGCTGCGGGCGCAGCGCGCCCGCGCCGTCGTCCTCGCCGGCTCGGGCTTCACCGGCGGGAGCCCCGCGCTCGCCCAGGAGCTGGAGGCGTTCGCGGCGCAGGGCGGCCGGGTGACCGCGGTCGCGCACGAGGACCTCCCGGTGGACACGATCGTTCCGGGGAACCGCGAGGGAGGCCGGGCGGTCGCCGAGCACCTCGCCCGGCTGGGCCACACGGAGATCGGCGTCATCTGCGGACCGCTGGCGCTGGTCTCGGTACAGGACCGGCTGCACGGCTTCCTGGAACGGGCGGCCGAACTGGGCGTGTTGGTGCAGGAGCACCACCGCGTCGAGGCCGACTTCACCCGGGACGGCGGTCGGGCGGCGACGGTCCGGCTGTTCCGCAAGTCGCCGGGGATCACGGCGCTCTTCGCGCTCAATGACGCGATGGCTCTCGGGGCGCTCGCGGCGCTCCGTGACGACCTCGGGCGGAGCGTGCCCGCCGATGTCTCCGTCGTCGGCTTCGATGATCTGCCGGTGGCCTGCGACGTCACGCCCGCGCTGACCACCGTACGGCTGCCGCTCGAAGAGATCGGCCGCCGGGCGCTGCTGCTGGCCCTCGGTGACGCGACCGCTTCGCCGCGCACACTCGCCGTGCCGTCGCGCCTGGTGGTGCGGGCCAGCACCGCCCCGCCGCCCCGCGTGACCGACTGACCGGAGGCCGGCCCGGCGCCCGCCGCCCCGTCGACCGCTGCCTCATCGACCGCCGCCCCGTCTCCCGACCGTTCGACCGACTGTTGCCCCGCGCGCCCGGTCGGCAACTCCCGTGTGAGTGATATTGATTGACGCGTTGAATCCGCAACCCGCCTCCTTGACGCACTAATTGCCGAGGTTTGCGACGCAACCCCCTTGAAATAACGCGTTAACCACCACCACACTGAGATCAACGCCGATTGACGCGTAAATCCGGGAAGGTGGTGGCTGGATGGGTACGTCCGGGCCCAAGTACCAGCGCATCAAGGACGAGCTGCGGGCCGAGGTGGCACGCGACGAGTACGAGGCCGGCGCTCCGTTCATCACTCAGAACCAGCTGCGCGAGCGCTTCAAAGTCAGCTCCACCACCGCAGTCCGTGCCCTCAACGACCTTGTGGCCGAAGGTCTGTTGGTGCGCCGTCGCGGCCTGGGGACCTTTGTCGCCGATCCGGCGGAGCGGACGGGGGAGCCTGCGCCGGCCCACCGGTCCGGTGTGGTCGCCTGCATCATCAGCGGCCAGGGCCCGTACCAGTCCGAGGTGCTGCGCGGGGTGGAGTCCGGCTGTTCGGAGCGCGGGCTGCGGCTCTTCTTCTCCGACTCCGCGGTCCACATGACCGACACCGGGCACGCCGATCACGCCGCGTCCCTGGCCCGCCAGACCCGGGCACTGCACCAGGCCGTCGAGGACCGCGTGGACGGGATCATCCTCTACCCCGTCCAGGGGGCGCCCGACCTCGACGTGCTCGGCGAGATCAGGCGCCGTCGCCTCCCGATGGTCCTGGTCGACCGCTACTTTCCCGGCCTCGCCATCGACGCGGTGACCGCCGACAACTACGACGTCGGCTACCGACTCACCGAACATCTGCTGGCCGACGGCCATGAACGCATCGCGACGCTCTGGGGCGAGACGCAGTGCACCAGCGTTCACGACCGGATGACCGGGCACAAGCAGGCGCTGCGCGCCCATGACCAGCCCCTGCTCCCCCGGCTGACCGCGCTGCGCTCGTACACGGCGCTGCCGGAGGACGACCGCAGGCAGCTGCTGTCCGAACTGCTCGCCGCGCCCGAGCCCCCGACCGCCCTGTTGTGCGCGCACGGCTTCGCCGTCGCCACCGCCGCCTCCGATCTGGCCTCGCTCGGCATCGCCGTGCCCGACGAGATCGTGCTGGCCGGCATGGACGACGCGGGCCCCTACGACCTGCTGCCGCTCACCAGCTTCGCCGCTCGGCTGCCCGCCAGAGAGATCGGCATCCGGGCGGTCGAGCAGCTGGTCAGCCGGATCGCGGAGTGCACGGCGGGCGAGGACCCGTACCGCAGCGCCGAGCAGATCGTGCTCCCCGTCCGGATCAGGACGCGCGAGTCCGTTCCGGTCCGGCTCCGTACCGTCGCCGCCCGTCGGCCCTGAGGGAGGAGACTCCTGTGTTCGCCGCCCCCACACCCCGTACCCGCGAACTCGGGACCGATGTCCTGGTGGTCGGTGCGGGTCTCGGTGGTCTCGCCACCGCGCTGACCGCCGCCCGGTTCGGACACCGCGTCGTGCTCACCGAGGCGACCGACTGGCCCGGTGGGCTGTTCACCGCGCAGGCCGTGCCGCTCGCCGACGGCCACCGCATCGAGCTGGACCCCGGCTCTCCCGGCTACCGCGATCTGCGTGAGCGGATACGCGACTTCTACCGGCGCAACTATCCGCTGTGCCCGGGTCCGTACGCCGATCCGTTGCTTGATCCCGGCCTCAGTACCACCGGTCATCTCAGCCATGAACCGCGCGCCGCGCTCGCCGTCGTCCAGGAGCTGCTCACCCCGCATCTCACCTCGGGCCGGCTCACCCTGCTGCTCCGCCACCGTCCGGTCGCGGCCGAGACGGACGGGGACCGGGTGACCGCGGTCACGCTGGAGGCCGCGGACGGGGAGCTGCTGACGGTCAGCGCCCCGTATGTCGTCGACGCGACGGATCTGGGCGAGCTGCTCGACCTCGCGGGCGTCGAACACGTGACCGGCGCCGAGTCCCGCGAGGAGACCGGCGAACCGCACGCCTCGGACGTCGCCGATCCGCTGGACCAGCAGCCGGTCTCCTGGGCCTATGCCCTGGACCACCGCCCCGGCGAGGACCACACCGTCGACCGGCCGGCCGGCTACGCCCGGTGGTCCGACGCCTTCTCCTGGGACACCGCGGAACCGGGCGGCTCCCCGACCCGCTCCGTACCGCTGTTCCTGCACGATCCGGACGAGGTCCCGCCCTGGGCCGCGCCGCCCAATGACCGCTGGCACCAGTCGCGGGCGTTCGCCCGGAGCCGGTACCTGCCCGGTACCTTCGACAGCGACATCACCCTGGTCGACTGGGAGCAGACGGCCTACACGCGGCTGCCTCTCGCCGGGCCGGGGAACGAGGTGCGGGCCCTGGCCGAGCGGGAGGCACGCGAGCAGGCGTTGTCGTTCCTGTACTGGATGCAGACGCGGGCCCCCCGGCACGACGGCGGCCACGGCTACCCCGAGCTGCGCCTGAGACCCGACGCCACCGGCACTCCCGACGGGTTCGCCAAGACGCCGCATGTACGCGAATCCCGCCGGATCCGGGCCGAGTTCACCCTCCTGGAACATCATCTGACCGCCGCGGCACGGGCCGGGGCGCCGGGCGCCGAGACCTTCACGGACAGTGTGGGCACCCTTCGTTCCCGGATCACGCTGTATCCGGGGACCGGTGGCGGCGCGGGCCTCGATCTGGAGTGTCTGCCCTTCCAGCTGCCGCTCGGCTCGCTGCTGCCCGAGCGGGTGGAGAACCTCCTGCCGGCCGGACGGAACATCGGCGCCACGCATCTCAGCGCACCCGCGCTCGGCGGGCACGCGGGTCAGTGGAGCATCGGCGAGGCCGTCGGGGCACTGGTGTCCTACTGCCTGGAGCACCGGCTGCCGCCGCGCGCGGTCCGCGGGGCCGAACGCCGACTCGCTTCCTTCCAGAACCGGCTGAGCGACTCGCTCGGCCTCGCCCTCGACTGGCCGGACGGGCTCCGCACCGGACCTGTGACCAGCGCCGGGGCGCTCTACGCCACTCTCTGAAACCAGCTGCCCTCCTTTCGGGAAGGGCAGCGTACGGACTCCTGGAAAACGCTTACCAATCCGGTGGCTCACGCCCTCAGCCTGGACGGCCCCCTGTGACTGTGTCTCCTTACCGTGTACTGCTCGTCGGCACAGGCAACATCGCCCGCGCGGTCCACATGCCCGCGTTCCTCGAACTCCCCTCGGACTTCCGCGTGGTCGGCGCCGTCGACGCCGATCCCGCCACGGCCCGCTCCTTCGCCGCCGACTTCGCGCTCCCCCACCACTCCACCGATCTCACCACCTCGCTGAGCGAGGTCCGTCCCGATCTCGTCGTCGTCGCGTCGCCGCCCGTTGCCCACCGGGAGCAGGTCGTCGCCGCTTTGCGGGCCGGTGCCTGGGTGTGGTGCGAGAAGCCGCCCGCGCTCAGCCTCGCCGAGTACGACGCCATGACCACCGCCGAGGGCGAGGACGGCCCGTACGCCCCGATCGTCTTCCAGCACCGGTTCGGGTCGGGCGCCGAGCACGCCAGGGCCCTCATCGCCTCCGGCGAGCTGGGGACGCCGCTGGTCGCCCACTGCCAGACCACCTGGTACCGCGACGACGCGTACTACGCGGTGCCCTGGCGCGGAAAGTGGGCGACGGAGGGCGCGGGCCCCGCTATGGGGCTCGGCATCCATCAGATCGATCTGCTGCTGGAACTGCTCGGGGACTGGGCGGAGATCCGGGCCATGGCAGGCAGGCTGGCCCGCGACGTCGAGACCGACGACGTCACCACCGCCACCGTGCGCTTCGCCTCGGGCGCCCTCGCCACCGTGGTCAACAGCGCCCTTTCACCTCGTCAGTCGAGCCATCTGCGCATCGACCTGCGGGACGCCACGATCGAGCTGAACCATCTGTACGGGTACGAGAACGGCGACTGGACGTACACCCCCGCGCCGGGCGTCGAGCCGGGCCGGGTGGCCGGCTGGATTTCCCCCGCCGAGGACGTCCCCAGCTCGCACGCTGCCCAACTCCGTTCGCTCCTGGCCGACATGCGGGCGGGCCGGCGGCCCAGGGCGAGTGCCGGGGACGGCCGCCGCTCCCTGGAACTGATCACCGCGATGTACAAGGCGGCGCTCACCGGCCGCCCCGTCCTGACCGGTGAGATCGTGCCGGGCGACCCCTTCTACCAGGCTCTGCACGGCTCCGTGCCCGGCTGGGCACCCGAGGAGCCGGGACGGTGACCGAGCACGGGGACCACGACCAGGACCACCACGTCGACCGCGCGCTGCTGCTCACCTTCGACGACCGGCACATACGCGAATGGGCCGCCGCCGCACCGCTGTTCACGCGCTACGGCGCCCGTGTCACCTTCTTCGTCTGTGAGCCCGACCGGCTCGACCGGGATGATCTGCGGTTGTTGCGCCGCCTCGCGGACGACGGCCACACCGTCGGCTGCCACGGTTTGCGGCACGAGCGGGCGCCCGAGTTCATCGCCGCGCACGGCGCGGGCGCCTATCTCGACCGGGAGGTGGTGCCCGCGCTGGATGCGTTGCGCCGACTCGGCTTTCCCGCCTGGTGCTTCGCCTACCCGTGCAGTGCTCGCGACGAGCGCACCGACCGGCTGCTCCTCACGCTCTTCGAGCGGCTGCGCGGCGGTGTGTCCGCCGACCGCCGCGCCGATCCGTGCCTCGCGGACGAGCTGCGTGTCCCGGCCGCCGACGTCCCCGCCCGGCGGGTCCTGCTGGGGTGCTCGGTGGACTCCGGGCGCGGGACCGTCGCGTACGGGGACGATCTCGCCGGCGTGGAGGCGGCGCTGTGCAGGACCGCCGCCGACGGCGGCGTCACCACGCTCTACGCCCACTGCGTCGCCGAGGCGCACGAGGCCAACCATGTGACCCCGTCCAGGCTGGAGAAACTCCTGGCCCTGGCCGACGGGATGTCACTGCCCTGCGTGGGCTTCGACGAACTCCCGTGAACCGCCACCCCGTCGCACACATTCATTCAGAGGGGACCGCACTCATGCATGACGACCGCACGCTGACCGAGGAACGGCTCGACCGCGCCCTGCGCGAGCGCATCCGCCCCGCCGTCCATCCCCGTTCGGCGCCCCTGGAGTTCGAGGTCTGGCACGCCCCAGGTGAACCGGTGCCGTTCGCCGAGGCGGTGGCCGCCGCCTACGAGCCCGCCGCGCTCGGCGACGACTGGGGACCGGCCTGGGGCACCAGCTGGTTCCGGGTGACCGGCCACGTCCCGGCCGAGTGGGCCGGTGAGACCGTCGAAGCGGTGATCGACCTCGGGTTCGCCCGCGACCGGCCGGGGTTCTCCGCGGAGGCGCTGGCCCACCGGCCGGACGGCAGCGTGGTCAAGGCGCTCAATCCGCGCAACACGTGGCTGAGGATCGGTGAACCGGTCGCGGGTGGCGAGGAGTTCACGTACTACCTGGAGGCGGCGGCCAATCCGGAGATCCTGGACGGCGTCGGCGCGCTCGGCGACCGGGAGACCGCGGGCGGCGAGCCGTTGTACCGCGTCGAGCGGATGGACGTCGCGGTATTCGACCGGCGGGTCTGGGAACTGGTCCAGGATCTGGAGGTGCTCGACCAGCTGATGCGAGAGCTGCCGCTCGGTTCGGCCCGCCGCTGGGAGATCCTGCGCGCGGTGGAACGCTGTCTGGACGCGCTGGACCCGGACGCCGTGGGCGCGAGCGCGAGCGCCGCCCGGGAGCGGCTGCTGCCCGTGCTCTCCTCCCCCGCACACGCCTCCGCCCACCGTCTGTCGGCGGTGGGGCACGCGCACATCGACTCCGCGTGGTTGTGGCCGCTGCGGGAGACGGTCCGCAAGGTCGCCCGCACCACCTCCAACGTGGTGGCGCTGATGGACGACCATCCGGAGTTCGTCTTCGCGATGTCGCAGGCGCAGCAGCTGGAGTGGCTGCGGGAGCACCAGCCGGCGCTGTATGCACGGGTCAAGGAGAAGGCCGCCGCCGGGCAGTTCGTGCCGGTGGGCGGGATGTGGGTGGAGTCGGACACCAACATGCCGGGATCGGAGGCACTGGCCCGGCAGTTCGTGTACGGCAAGCGGTTCTTCCTGGAGGAGTTCGGGACCGAGACCGAGGAGGTGTGGCTGCCGGACTCGTTCGGCTACTCGGCGGCGCTGCCGCAGTTGGTGGCACTCTCCGGTTCGCGCTGGTTCCTCACCCAGAAGATCTCGTGGAACACGACCAATCCGTTCCCGCACCACTCCTTCCTGTGGGAGGGGCTGGACGGCACCCGGGTGTTCACGCACTTCCCGCCGGTGGACACCTATGTGGCGGAGCTGTCCGGCGCGGAACTCGCGCACGCCGAGCGGAACTTCCGCGACAAGGGGCACGCGACACGCTCGCTGGTGCCGTTCGGCTGGGGGGACGGGGGCGGTGGCCCCACGCGCGAGATGCTGGCGCGCGCCGGGCGGCTCGCGGATCTGGAGGGCTCGCCCCGGGTGACGATCGAGAGGCCCGCGGACTTCTTCGCCGCCGCCGAGGCCGAGTACGACCGGCCGCCGGTGTGGCTGGGCGAGCTGTATCTGGAGCTGCACCGGGGTACGTACACCTCGCAGGCGCGGACCAAGCAGGGCAACCGGCGCAGCGAGCATCTGCTGCGGGAGGCGGAGCTCTGGGCGGCCACGGCAGCGGTGCGGACGGGATTCCCTTATCCGTACGAGGAGCTGGAGCGGGTCTGGAAGAGCGTGCTGTTGCATCAGTTCCACGACATCCTGCCGGGTTCGTCCATCGCCTGGGTGCACCGCGAGGCGGAGGCGACGTACGCCCGGATCGCCGAGGAGCTCGAAGCGGTGATCGAGGGGGCGCAGCAGGCTCTGGCGGGCGCTCCCGACGGCGCTGGCACGGTTGTCTTCAACTCCGCTCCGCACGGCCGCGCCGGGGTCGTCGCGGGAGGGGCGGCACCCGTGTCCGGGCAGCGGGAGCGGGCGGTGGAGGCCGAGTCGTACGAGGGTGGTTTCCGGCTGGACAACGGACTGCTCCGGGTGACGGTGGACGCGCGGGGTCTGGTCGTCTCGGTCGTCGATCTGGTGGCCGGACGCGAGACGGTCGCCCCGGGTTGTGCGGCGAATCTGCTCCAGCTCCATCCGGATCTGCCCAACCGCTGGGACGCCTGGGACGTCGATGCCTTCTACCGCAACACGGTGACCGATCTGACCGAGGCGGACGTGGTGCGCCGCAGCGGCGACGGGGTGGAGGTGGTGCGTACCTTCGGCTCGTCCCGCGTCACCCAGTTGCTGACACTGCGGCCCGGGGCCCGGCGTCTGGACATCGACACCGAGGTCGACTGGCACGAGCGGGAGAAGTTCCTGAAGGCGGCTTTCCCGATCGATGTGCGCGCCGATCACTCCACGGCGGAGACCCAGTTCGGGCACGTCCGACGCCCGACGCACACCAACACCAGTTGGGAGGCGGCGAAGTTCGAGATCTGCGCCCATCGCTTCCTGCACGTCGGTGAGCCCGGCTGGGGCGCGGCGCTGATCAACGACTCGACGTACGGGCACGATGTGACCCGTACGGTCCGCGAGGACGGCTCCACCACGACGACGGTGCGGCTGTCGCTGCTGCGGGCACCGCGTTATCCCGACCCGGCGACGGATCAGGGGGTGCACCGGCTGCGGTACGCGCTGCTGCCGGGGGCGACGATCGGTGACGCGGTACGTGAGGGCTGGCAGTTCAGCCTTCCGGAGCGCCGTGTGCCGGGGAGTGCCTCGGTGGCCCCGCTGGTCGCGGTCGACGACGACGCGGTGGTCGTGACGGCGGTGAAGCTCGCGGACGACGGCAGCGGGGATGTGGTGGTCCGGCTCCACGAGGCCCTCGGCGGACGGGCTTCGGCGCGTCTGACCACGGGCTTCCCACTGGCCGGGGCGAGCGTCACGGATCTGCTGGAGCGTCCGCTCGCCGAGGAGTCCGCGGAGGTGGCGGGCGATGCGGTACGGCTGCGGCTGCGGCCGTTCCAGATCGTGACGCTGCGGCTCACGCCGAACGACGACGTGTGAGGGGTTCGGGGTGGGTGCGCACCGCTGCGGTCCCGCCCCGTACCCTCTTTTCCATGAACGCTGGGGGGCCTGTGCGCCGAGTGATCGACGACCGTTTCGAGCTGGTGAACAGGCTCGGCAGCGGGGGCATGGGCATGGTGTGGCGGGCCCATGACCTGGCTCTGCACCGCGATGTGGCGCTCAAAGAAGTGCGGCCCCCGGACCCTGCTCTCGCCGAGAACGATCCGGAGTCGGCTCGGCTGCTGCGGGAGCGGGTGCTGCGGGAGGCCCGCGCGCTGGCCCGGCTCGACCACCCGGGTGTCGTCACGGTCCACCACATCGTGGACGGCGGCGAGCACGCGTACCCGTGGATCGTGATGGAGCTGGTGCCCGGTGCCTCGCTCGCGGAGCGTCTGGCCGAGGGGACGCTCGACCCTGTCGAGGCCGCCGAACTCGGACGCGGGGTGCTGTCCGCGCTGCGTGCCGCCCATGCCGCCGGCATCCTCCACCGTGACGTCAAGCCCGCCAACGTACTGCTGCGGACCGACGGCAGCCCGGTCCTCACTGACTTCGGTATCGCCGCGATCCGTGAGTCGACCAGCCTGACGGCGACCGGCTCCATCATCGGTTCCCCCGACTACATGGCGCCGGAACGCATTCGCGGTGAGGAGGGCGACCCGTCGTCGGACCTGTGGTCGCTCGGCATGATGCTGTACGTGGCCGTGGAGGGCGTGCATCCGCTGCGCCGGGCGACCACGCTGGCGACGTTGGCGGCCGTGCTCGACGCGAAGATCCCGCCGCCCCGGCAGGCCGGCCCACTGGCTCCCGTGCTGACCGCGCTGCTGACCCGGAACACGGCGGCGAGACCCGGCCCCGAGGAGCTGGAGCGGATGCTGGCGGCGGTGAGTGCGCCGGTCGCGGCAGCGCCCCGGCAGGGCCCCGAAGTCGCGCAGGATGCCGTACCGCCGCGCCAGGAGCCGCCCACGCTGCGGGACGCGGTACCGGCCGGCCCGACCACGGTCCTGCCCACCGCCCCGGTCCGGCGCCCGGCGACGCCGTCCCATGCGGGGGGCCGGCCGCTCGGCACGCCCATGCGTCCCGAGCCCGCGACGCTGGGCACGCGCGAGATCCGCCGCCGGGTCCGGCGGGGCCGTGCCACCACGGTCACCATCGCTCTCGCCGGGACCGCCCTGACCGGCGTCCTGGTGTGGACCCTGCTGCCCGGCCCGGACACGCGTGCTTCCGGCAGCACCCCGTCCGCCCCGGACCGGGTCTCCCGCGGCCCCTCGGCTGCCGGGGACGACGGGACGAAGGAGACGGCGCCGAAGCAGCCGGAGACGAAGCCGAAGAACCTGCTGACGCCCGCCGGGGCCCGGTCGGTCATCGCCGCGCTCAAGCCGGTGATGGGGGGCAGCCGGATCACCTCGTTCTCGCTGTTCGATGTGCACGCCAGCGCCGAGGCCCCGGTCGCGGGCGACAAGAGCCTGTACGACGTCTACACGTACCGCGACGGGAAGGCCGCCCGGGAACGCGCGGGCGGCACGCTCCCGCCGGGCGGCAAGGCGGTGGACCTCGAAAAGTTCGACTGGGACGCCCTTCCGGCGTTGATGCGCCGGGCGGACAAGGTTCTCGGCGTCACCAAGCCCACCAGCCACTACGTGGACATCGATCCGGCCTCCCCGTTCGACGACTACCAGCCGACCCTCAGCGTCTATGTCTCCGACGAGTACGGCGGCGCCTATCTGAGGGCCGACATCGACGGCAAGGTGCTCAAGGAGTATCCGCGCGGCGGCTGACCCGGGCGGCGGTCAGCCGACCTGCCGCATCAGCACCAGCAGCACGGCCGCGATCGCCACGCCCACCACCAGCGTCCTGAACCCGGCCGGGGGACCGCCCGCGCGACGCTTCACCGCGAGCACCGGCGGGGTGAGGCCGTGCGCGCGGGCCAGCCACTCGCGCGGCGGGTTGTTGGGGATGACGACCCGCCAGGGCTGCTCGGGGTCGTACTCGACGACCGCCCTGGACTTGTGCAGCAGCCCCTGCAGGTCGAGGGGGTGACGGACCTCGACCCGGTACGGAGGCAGATCGTCCGGCACCACCGTCAGGTCGAAGGCGAACACGGAGTCCACCGCCTGCCCGTCGGCGGCCGGCCGGCCGTTCTCCTTGTTCACGGCCTTCACCCCGTTGACCACGGCGGGCGCGAAGGCGCGCGGGCCGCCGGAGCGCAGCCCGGGGACGGCGACGCCCGACTTCGAGTCCTCGGCCACCTTGCCGAACGCCGTCAGGGCCAGGGCCGTCACGGGAAGGCCGGTCATCAGCAGCCAGCGGGGGCCGTCCACGGCTCCCTGGACCACCGCGGCGAGGGCGAGCCCGGTGACGAGCGCGGACACCAGGCTGAGCAGGGTGAAGAACCTGCGCAGGGAAGAAACGAGGGATGTCGGCGTGGTCATGTGAGGCGCAGCACCTTGCGTCGGGGAATGACGACCCTGGTGTGGGCCGGGTCGTCGGGTCGGTCGGCGTCGTACAGGGCGAGGACATCCCGCCTGAGGGCGACGCGTTCCACGACGGCCGGGACTTCGTGGCGCACCCCGGTCGTGTCGTCGAAGACCACGGTGACCTCGCCGTACTTGCGGCCCACCGCCCGCCAGCCCTCCAGCACCGCGTCGGCCGTGGTGCAGCGACGGGAGAGCCTGCGCAGTCCCGCGGTTCGCCGCAGGCTTACGGCCGCGCCCCACCATGCGGCGAGGCAGCCCACTCCCGCGACGGACCACAGGAAGGTGAGCCATGCGGAGACGGAGAACTCACCGAACGGGAAGAAGATGTGGAAGGAGGTGGTGGTGCCGTGCTCGACCAGGCCCTCCGCCAGCGCGTCGTGCCAGCCGGCGATCGCGGCGACGGCACAGAGCACAACCATCGCCCCGGGTGTGGCACGGTGCAGGAAACGGGCGGAGAGCAGACCCAGGACGACGGCCGAACCCATTCCGACGATCGGGGCCGCCGACGCGAACTGGTCGCTGGCGCAGCCGCCGGTCATGTCGCAGGTCCATTGCACGGAGACGGCCTCGTGACTGGCGATGTACCACATCATCCAGACCTGCCACACCATCAGCGCGCAGGCGACGGCCCGCATCACCTGCCCGTAGGCTCTCTGCCGCACTGTCCGCCCTCGTCCTTGCCGTGTCGCAGGGCCATGACGTGCCCCGAGGGACGATATACGTGCTGTTCACCGTCTGTCCGTGATCCACAGCACCCGCCGGACCGCGACAGGGGCTCAGCCGGCCTTTCCCAGGGTCTTCGGCACCCAACGGAGTTGAGCGGCCTCCTGGAACATGGCGCCGCCTTCGTGTCCGTTGAACGGGTAGACCTCGATCCTCTTCTCACCGCCGTACGCGTTGTGGGCGGCGAAGACCGTGGACGGCGGACAGGTCTGGTCCTGCAGGGCGACGGAGAACAGCGCGGGGGCTCGGCCCCTCGCGGCGAACGACACCCCGTCGAAGTACGACAGGGTGCGAAAGACGGTCCCCTCCTTGCCTCGGTGCATCTTGAGGTAGCGGGCTATCTCCGCGTACGGGTCGGCGTCGGTGAGGGTGACGGCCCGCCCGAAGTGGCAGAGGAACGGTACGTCGGTGGCGATGGCCGCCACGTCGGGGACGAGTGCACCGACCGCGAGGGTGATGCCACCG
Organism: Streptomyces sp. NPDC047515; assembly: GCF_040643055.1. Classification (NCBI taxonomy): domain Bacteria; kingdom Bacillati; phylum Actinomycetota; class Actinomycetes; order Kitasatosporales; family Streptomycetaceae; genus Streptomyces; species Streptomyces sp. NPDC047515. Next base: position 46,959 of record NZ_JBEYTM010000031.1, on the reverse strand, counting down.
CCCTGGCTGCCGCCGAGAGCGACCGTGCGGGTGGGATCGGCGAGCGGATGGGAGCGGGCCGCTGCCACGGCGCGCACGGCATCGGCGAAGACCCGGCGGTAGTAGTAGTTCTCCGGGTCCTCGATGCCCCGGGTCATGAAACCGGCGTGGGAGGGGCCGGAGCCGACCGGGTCGGGTGTGTCACCGACGTTGCCGCCGCTGCCCTGACCGCGCACGTCCATGATGAAGTGGGCGAAGCCCGCCAGTGGCCACAGGCCCCAGCAGTGCGGGAGGCTGCGGCCTCCGTTGTAGCCGTGGAACTGGACGACGAGCGGAAGCGGGCCATCGGCGTGCGCGGGGGCGCTGAACCAGCCCTTGACCGGATGGCCGCCGAAGCCGGCGAACGTGGTGTCCCAGGTGCGCAGGCCGGTCAGTCCCGTCTCGACGGGTTCGAAGGAGACGGCGGGGTCGTGGGCCCGGGTCTCGGCCAGGGTCTTCGACCAGAAGGCGTCGAAGTCGTGCGGTTCGTCGATCCGCGGCCGGTAGTCGCGCAGTTCGTGGAGCGGCAGGTCGAACAGGGCCATGATGTTGTTCTCCTCGTGATGTGCCGGGCCATGGTCTCGCATGGAGCGGCGGGGGGGTGCTGTCAGGTGCACCCGGCCCCGCCCGTTCATCGGAGATCAGTCGGTCAGTTGGACGGCCCGCAGGCCGGTGGCGCTCTTGGAGTTATTGGCGATGGCCGAACCCCACTCGGACCAGCCGCGCCCCCGGCCGTCGTCGTCGAAGTCGTTGACGACGACGCCGAGTCCGATGGACGCGGTCGGCTTGCCGGCGAGGCCGAGCGAGGCCCACGGTACGGTCACCGAGTAGTGGGTGGTGGTGCCGTCACGGCTGATCCTTGCGGTGGCACCCGGGGTCGGGCCGGCGGACTGACCGGACGGCGGCCGCCAGGTGTAGACCTGCGGCTTGCCGCCCACCAGCGAGGCGCCGACCTCGACGTACTGCCGGCTGCGGCCGGGCAGTTGAGGCGTGACGGCGAACTGGATGCTGTCGCCCTGCCACATGTTCTCGGCGGTGGTGGCGGGTTGGGCCAGGACGTTGTCGGTGATCTCGCCCTTCAGTACGAGTCCGGCGTCGGTGTACTGCGGCCGGATGGTGCCGGAGAGGTCGGCCGCGCCCTGGTAGCCGCCCGTGTAGTGCAGGGAGCCCTGAGCCGCCACGTCGATGGGTGTGGTGGTGTCGGTCCCGGCGGGCTGGACCGCTCCCCAGCCGTTCCAGCTGCCCGCAGGGGTCCTGGTGCCGTCGGGGGTGTTGACGTACGCGGCCGTCCAGTAGCGGTTCCACGGCTTGATGTTGCGCGCGTCCACGGTGTACGAGGTGCTGGACTCGGTGCCGACCTCGATCGGTCCGTCGATGCTGCCCCGGTCCAGGTAGGCGGTGCCCTCGTTCACCTGCCAGTCCAGCTTGGTGAGGTCGAGCGCCGAGCGGGCGCGGTTGTTGGTGACAGTGATCCTCAGCGCTGCGGTGAACGGTGCGGCGTTCTTCACCACCGGGTCGAAGGTGACCTCGGTGGGTGGCACCACCTCGGTGTCGGACGTAAGACGGGCGAGGGTGAGCGGTCCCGCTCCGACCGTGCCACTGACCGAACGAGCCCCGGTCAGGGACGAGGTGGGCAGTTCCACGGTCTTGCGGGTGACCTTGCCGGGCCGCGCGATCAACCGGTACTCGGTCCCGGCGATCCGGAAGTCGACGCGCGGCGGCATCGGTGTGTGCCCTTTGGTGCGGTCCACCTGGAGCACCGCGCCGACGGTCTCCTCCGTGTTCGAGCGCTCCGGCAGTGCGAGGGAGAAGACGGGCGCGGTCACGGCCTTGACGGCGCTCACCGCGCCCTTGACGTACAGCACCTGTCCGTCGACACCGAGCTGCACCTTGCCACCGGCCGGGGTGTAGGTCTTCGCACGGCCCGACTGGTCGGTGACGGTGACCGGTCCGGTGGCCGAGAGCTCCACGGTCCCCGGGGTCGCGGCCGTGGTGTAGAGCGTACGGACGGTGTCGGTGCCGGTGCCGAAGCGGTACGAGCGCACGGCATCGGAACCGGCGTCGTCACGGCCGGCGTAGGCGCGGCCCGCGATCTGGCGGATCAGGACGCCCTCGGTGACGACGGACGGCTTGGGCTGCCATGCCAGGACGTCGGCGGTGGGGCGCTTGAATCCACCGAAGTTGTGTTCCTTGTCGGTGGCGTCGGTGCCGTCGTTGGTGAGGTCGTACCAGTAGTAGCGGTTGACACCCGAGGCGAACGAGAAGATCTGGGCACGCGGCAGGTACTCCGCCTGCACGGCCGGGGTGACCCCGTCGCTGTGGGTGGGGTATCCGTTCTCCGTGATCCACAGCGGGAAGTCCTTGCCGCCCGCCGCGTCCAGATCGGCGCGTACCTGCGGCAGCTTCGCCAGGGCTTCCTCGGGCGGCCTCGGATAGCCGTACTCGTGGACGCTGAGCGCGTCCATGTGGTCCAGGCCGCCGATCGCGTACAGCCGCTTGAGCCAGTCGGTCTGGAGACCGGCCAGGCCGCCGCCCACGACGGTGGCGTCCGGCACCTTGGCGTGCACCTTGCCGAAGCTCGCCTTGAGCAGCTTGAGGTAGCAGTCGGCGGTGATGCCGCAGGTGCCGTTGTTGAAGCCGGTCGAGTTGTACTCGTTGTAGATCTCGACCTCCTTCGTGGACTGCTGGTACTTCTCCACGACGGCGGCGGTGTACTTCCCGTACGCCTCCAGCGCCGCGTCGGATGCCGGTGTCCGATTGCTGTCGTAGAGGGGGTTCCGGTAGCCGGAGATCGGCAGGGCGGTCAGCCCCTGCGTCTTGGCGTACGGGATGTGCTGGTCGGTGGAGTAGTTGCTCCAGGTGTACTCGCCGGCGGTCTTCTCGATGGCGCTCCAGTTGATGTCGGAACGTATCCCGTGCATCCCCATCAGCTTGACGGAGCGCAGCAGCTTCTGGTCGTCGCCGTCGTTCCACCCGTAGTGGATGCCGGTGCCGAAACGCGGGTCCTTCTGTTCGTGGCCGGCCAGCGCGCTCAGCACGCCGAAATTGGCGGTACGGGTGGTGGCGCCCGCCGTCACGGTGAGTGTGTAGTAGCCGCTGCCGAGCTGGGTGACGTCGACGGTGGCCGTGCCGCCCGAGACCGGTGCGGTGCCCGACGCGACCGTCAGGCCCTGGTCGTCCACGGCCTGCCAGGCCACCGAGGCCTGGTCGGAGGTGAGGGTGATCTTCGCCTGGCCCTTGACGAAGATCAGGTCGGGCGAGGTGACGGTGAGGGTGCCCGCGGCCGCGTGGGCGGCCGGGGCCGTGCCGGACAGGGGCGCCGCCACCAGCAGGCAGCCGAGCAGGGCGGCGGCGCCGCCCCATGCGACGGGCCGCGTGGAGCGGCCCCTTATTCTGGCCGGTGCCAGGGGCCCTGGCCGGATCATGCCGTTCTGTTCCATCGAGGCGTCCTCTCGATCGGATCGGCGCGGTGCGTCCTTGGGTGGTCCCGGGTGGTGGTGTGCTCCGTCGGCTGTACCCCGGCGGAGCACACCGGCCCGTGTGCCGTCGGCGCGCACCGCTGCCGCCGTCGGCCGGCGCGGACCGGGTCCGCGCGTATGCCCGGGTCGAACTCATCCCTTGAGGCCGGTGAAGCCTCCCCCGCCGCGTACGATCTGCCGCTGGAAGATCAGGAACAGCACGAGCGGGGGCAGGATGGCGAGCAGCATCCCGGCGATGAGCAGCGACTGTTCCGCCATTTCCGCGAGGCGTGGCAGTGCGGCGGAGATGGGCTGCTTCTCGGTGTCCGGGATGACGATCAGGGGCCAGAGAAAGTCCTTCCAGGAGTTCACGACCGTCAGCAGGGTCACCACCGCGAGGATCGGACGCGACATGGGCAGCACGATCCGGCGAAAGATGATGAACGGGCCCGCACCGTCGACCTTGGCTGCCTCGAAGAGTTCACGTGGGATGCCGTCGAAGAACTTCATCACGATCAGTACGGTGAAGGCGCCGGCGGTGTGCGGCAGCCAGACGCCCCACGGGCTGTTGGCGAGGGAGATGCCGAGGCCCGGCAGATCGATCACGGTGAGGTAGAGGGCCACCAGGGAGATGGAGCCGGGGATGAAGAGGGTGGCGAGCACCATCCACCGTACGGGCGCCGCCCACTTGGGGCGCAGCACGGACAGCACGTATCCGCCGGTGGTGGCGACCAGGAGGTGCGCGACGACGGAGCCGGTGACCAGGACCACGGTGTTCCACAGGTAGTGGCCGACCTGCAGTTCGTTCCAGGCGCGGGAGAGATTGTCCCATTGCGCGTGGCCGGGCCAGAGCGCCAGCGGATCGCGCAGCAGTTCCTGGGTCGGTGAGACGGCGCCCTTGAACGTCCAGTAGAGAGGCGCGGCTCCGAAGGCGAGCAGCAGCAGGAGCGAGAGGGCCTGCACGGAGCGGAGCGAGACGCGTACGGAGGTCCGCCGCCGGTCGGCGTTGGACAGGAGTCCGCGTCCGCTCTCCTCGGGACGGTTCCTGCGGCGGGTGCGAAGGGGGGTCTGTACGGCCATCAGTTGCTCCAGCTCCTCGTCGCCCGCAGATAGATCGCCGAGAGCGCGCCGAGCACGAGAGCCAGCATCACACTGAGCGCGGTCGCGGCTCCGAAGTCGCCGTTCTGGAAGGCGTAGTTGTAGATCAGCATCAGGACGGTGAGAGTGGAGTCCTCCGGGCCGCCGTCCGTCATCACGAAGGGTTCGGTGAAGACCTGCAGGGTGCCGATGATCTGGAGCAGCAGCATGATCAGGACGACCCCGCGCAGCGACGGCAGGGTGATGTGCCAGACCCGGCGCCAGATGCCCGCGGCGTCGATCTCGGCGGCCTCGTACAGTTCGGCCGGTACGGAGCCGAGCGCCGCCAGATAGATGATCACCGTGGAGCCGAAGCCCGCCCAGGTGGCTTCCAGGACGATCGAGAGCATTGCGGTGTCGGTGGACTGGAGCCACGGGTACGGGCCGAGGCCCACATGGGCCAGCAGCTGGTTGAACAGACCGGCGTCCGGGTCGTAGAACACCTTCCAGAGCAGGACGGAGACGACCGGGGGGATCGCCACCGGCAGGTAGGCGAGGATCCGGAACAGCGTGCCGCCACGCCGCAGTTCGGCGATGAGCACCGCGAGAAAGAGCGGCACGGGGAAGCCGATCACCAGCGCGAGCAACGCGAACAGCGCGGTGTTCTCGACCGCCGTCCACAGCAGGGGGTCCTCCAGCACATGCCGGAAGTTGTCCAGGCCCACCCATTCCGCGGGGCCGACCAGATTGGTCTGCTCGAAGCTGAGCCGGACGCTCTGGACGATCGGCCACCAGGAGAAGTAGGCGAAGCACAGCACCATCGGGAGGCCGAACAGGACGGTGGTGACACCTCCTTGCCTGACCCAGCGGACGAGGCGTTCTGCCGGGCCGCCACGACGCGGGGAGGTGTCCGGCGGCGGCCCGTCCGAGCTTTGTGGCCGAGGCGCGGAGGGGTCGGCGGACGGCCGTTGCTTCGTCCGGTTCTTCCGGGTGCGGTTCCTGGCGGGCGCCACAGGCGCCTGTGACCTGCTCATCGACGTCTCGTCGCCTCTCCTCGTGCTGTGCTCAGTGCCTGACGTGCCGGGCACGTCTCAGTTCTGCGCCCGCTCCACCTGGGACTTGACCTGTGCGGCGGCCTTCTTCAGCTGCTCGGCCGGATCGGCGTTCTCGCGCGTCAGTACGGCCTGCACGGCGCTGTCGAGGGCCTTGTAGACGTTCTGCGCCTCGACGGGCGGCTCGATGGCCAGCTCGTACTCGTCGAGCGCCTTGGTGTACGGGGCGAAGTGCGCGACCGGCACGTTGGCCTGCTTGTCGATCGCGGCCCGGACCGGGTCGGCGATGGCCGGCTTGTAGAACGGGACGGTCGGCGCACCGATGACGGCGCCGTCCTTCTTCATGGACGCCGCATCCTTCTCGCCGAGCGCGACGTCGTACTTGGGAGCGAGGTAGTAGAAGTCGATGAACTTCGCCGCGGCCTCACGCTGTTGCGGGGTGGCCCTGGGGCTGATCACGGCGACGGCGCCGCCGGCCAGGGTCCGCTTGCTGCTGCCGTCCGTGGGCATGGCGGAGAGCCCGATGGTCTCCGGGTCGCCCTTGTACTGCAGGATGTAGTGGCTGATGATGCTGGGCCCGGCGATCGTCATGCCGATCTTTCCGGCGGAGAAGTCCTTCTCCATGTCGGTCATGTTGCGCAGCTGGTTCTTGCCCATCGACTGATCCGTCCAGCGCATCTCCTTGAGCGCCTTCAGGGACTTCTCGGCGCCGCTGCCGGACCGGTCGAAGGTGTTGGCCCACTTGCCGCCGGACGCCTCCTGCATGTGGTCGCCGAAGGAGTAGGCCATGGCGGTGAGCATCCAGCCGCCGGCGTTCTCCTTGGTCATCTGGGCGTAGCCGGTGGCATCGGTCTTCTCGGAGATCGCCTTGGCCGCGGCACGGACCTCGGGCCAGGTCGTCGGCGGCTTGTCGGGGTCGAGTCCGGCCTTCTCGAAGAGATCCCGGCTGTAGACCAGTCCGAGCGCATACTCCTCGGTGGGTATGCCATAGATCTTGCCGTCCAGGCCCTTCGCGGCGCCGAGCACCACCTGATTGAAGTCCTCGCTGTGCTTCAGCCCCTTGAAGTCCACGGTGAGATCGGCGATCTGCTTGCGCTTGATCAGGCTCGACATCTCGGTCAGCGGCACCCGGACGACCGTCTCCAGGCTGCCGCCGCCCACCTTGGTCTGGAAGCTCTGCTGGTCGTACTGGTACTCGTTCGTCTTGATCCTGATCTTGGGATTGGCCTTCTCGAACTCCGCCACCCGCGCGTTGAAGATCTTGAGCGCGGCCGCGCTGGTGGCCGGCGGGCGCCCGGAGACCGTGATGGTCACCGTACCGTCGGCGGCGTTGTCACTGCCGGAACCGGAACACGAGGCAAGCACGCAGACGAGCGCACCCGCGGTGACGCCCGTCAGGGCGATGCGCAGGGAGGGTCTCATCGGGGACTCCATTCAGGGGCAGACCGGAAACCGACTGGAAAGCGTTTTCCAGCCGGGGTCACCTTGCACCGCCCGATATCGCCGCGTCAATGGGGTGAGGAGCGGATTTCCGGCCCCTGACTTCACCGAGAACCCCTTGCCGGGGCGGTGACGTCGGCCTAGCCTCTGGAAAGCGTTTCCCAAGCATTGTCGAAGATCGTCGGTCCGACGGTCGCGAGCTGGAGGACTTCCCGTGCACCCTGGTCGGCCGCCGAGTACGACCGCACCCTGCTGCGAGCGGCCCTTTCCGAAGGCGACCGCTGCTGGGACCCCGAGGCGAACCTGCTGCGGGTCGAGGCCCCGTACAACCCCATCCACACACACATCAAGGGCGGTCTCGCCCACCCCACCCGCAACTCCCTGCAGTACGCGCTGCTCCTGCTGGAACGGGGCGGTGCGGGCGACGCCGAACGCGCGCACGACGTGATCCTGCGGATCGCGGAGCTCCAGGACCGGTCGGTGGAGAGCGCCACCTACGGCATCTGGGGCTACTACGCCGTGGAAACCGCGGCCGAGATGGACCCGGCCGACTGGAACTGGGCGGACTTCCTCGGGATCCAGTTGCTGCTGGTGCACGCCCGGCACGGGGACCACCTGCCCCCCGCGGTGCTGCGTGAGATCCGGGAGTCGGTACGGCACGCGGCGGCGTCGATCGTCCGCAGGAACGTCCCCATGTCGTACACCAACGTCGCCGTGATGGGCACGTTCGTCACGCTCGCAGCCGGCGGACTCCTCGACGACGGGAAGCTGTTCGCGTACGGCAAGGACCGCATGGTGCGGCTGTGCGAGGCGATCGACAGCACCGGCAGCTTCACCGAGTTCAACAGCCCGTCCTACTGGGGCGTCGTCCTCCAGACCCTGACCCTGATCAGGGAGCATGTGCGGGACGAGGAGGTGCTGGTCCTCAACGACCGCCTGCACGACCGGCTCTGGCTGCACTTCCTGGCCCGCTGGCATCCGCCGACCCGTCAGCTCTCCGGTCCGATGGCCCGCTGCTACAGCAATGATCTGGGCGTGCCGCCGTTCCTGGTGAAGGCGGTGCGCGGGGTGCTGGGCACCCCGGACGTCCACCCCGTCCGCGGGGAGCTGTCGGTCGGCGTGGACTCCTGCGTGGACTACCGCGTGCCCGACTGGGCCCTGCCGCGGCTGCTGGAGCCGGACGGTGAGCGTGAGCACCGGGAGCTCTTCGCCCAAAACCCGTCGCCGGAGACGGGAACCACGTGGCTGGACGCGGTCACCACGCTGGGCAGCGTGAACCACCAGGACACCTGGCTGCAGCGGCGCCCGCTGTTCGGCCACTGGGTACGGCCCGACGGCACCGCGGGGCACCTGCACGTCCATCTGCTGAAGGACGACGGGGCGGAGGACTTCGACTTCGCCTCGGGGGTGATCTCCACCGTGCAGAGCGGCCCGCACGTCGCCTGGCTGACGGGCTTCGCCTGCCCGGCGGGCGACCGGCACCACCACCTCGACGTGATCCGGCCGGGTGACCGGTTCCGGGCGCGCTCACTGCGGCTGGTGGTCGACCTGATCGGCGCACCGCCGGTGCCTGAGACGTCCGCGGTCGACGGCGCTGTCGATCTCGATCTGGGGACGGCACGGCTGGCCTTCAGGCTGGCCGGGGGCAGCTTCGGCGGCCGTGGGCCGACGGTCCGGCTGGTCCCGCGCGCCGACGGGATGCGGATCGAGGTCGTCCTCTTCGAGAGCGCGAGCCCGGCGGAGCTGGACTGGGCGACGCTGGGCGACACCTTCGCGGCGGGGTCCCTCTCCCTCGTGCCGTCCGCCACGGGGCGGGCCCGGGAGCAGGTGCCGAACCCCGAGGTGGACAGCGTCGGCAACTGCGCCGAGGTCCGCTGGACGACGCCACAGGGGCGCCGGCTCACGCTGAGCGGCGGCCGGTCGGCGGTGTCCCGCGAGGAGCACGCCACGCTGTACTCCGCGACGCTGGACGGCGCGGCGCCGCCCTCGCCCCGTCTGTCGGAGTCCCGGCTGGTTCCGTAGACATCCGGGGCTGCCGCGTCGGTCCGAGGCCGGGGCGGGGCTCGTCGGCAGGAGCCGGAGGAGTCGGTGCGCACGCGCCGACTCCTCTTCCGGGCGGCCACACGTACTGTCGTGCAGCGCCCCGGTGGGCGAACGCGACCGGGTGACAGGTGCGTTGGAGTCCGTCCGGACCCGGGATCCGCATGACGGGGGAGCGCGAATGACCGCTCAGTCGCACACCGACGCTGTGACAGCTGGGCCCCCGCCGCGGCGTGGGACGTGAGCGGAGCGGGCCGATCCCGGGGACCGGCCCGCTCCCGGGCCCTCACCGATGGGTCTCAGAGGGCTGCGTCGGGCCCGCTGCCGGCGGCCCGACGCCTGCGGACGGCCGTCACGAGGCTCGCGCCGGCCAGGACGGTCACGCCCGCGAGTCCGCCGAGGCAGACCAGGGCCAGCGTGCTGGTGCCCGTCGAGGCCATGGTGGACGCGGCGGGTGTGTTGTCTCCGGCGGCCTTCCGGACGAGATCGGCGACGGCGTCGGGGCGCGACACCATCGCGACGTGCGAGGAGTCGACCTCGACGGTGCGGGACTTGGCCCGCTTGGCCTCGTAGCGTTCGAGGTCCGGGGCGATGGCCTTGTCATGGGTGGCGACCAGCGCCCAGGACGGGATGGTCCTCCAGGCGGCCCCCGCCGCCTTCTCCATGAACGCGGCCCCGTTGATGGGGCGTTGAGCAGCGGCCATGACAGCGGTGGTGCCCGACGGCACGTCCGCCGCGAAGACCTCGTGGAACTTGTCGGGCCGGATGTACAGGTCGGCCCCTTCCCCACCCTCGGCGTCCGGGAACGGCACCGGCTTCAGCGCCGCGTTCAGCTCGCTTCCCGCGAACTTCGCCGAAAGATCCGCCAGCCTCTCCCCCTTGTCCGGCATGAGCGCGGAGACGAACACCAGCGACTTCACCTGCGGGTTCCCCGCTGCGGCGTCGCTGATCACCGCGCCTCCATAGGAGTGCCCGGCCAGCACGATCGGGCCCCTGATGCTCTTCAGCACACTGGCTATGTACGCGGAGTCATGGGCGAGCCCGCGCAGTGGATTGGCCGGGGCCATGACGTCGTAGCCCGCGCGTTGCAGTCGTTCCGTCACGCCGTTCCAGCTGGAGGCGTCGGCGAACGCACCGTGCACCAGCACCACCGTGGGCTTGGTGCCGGCCGCGTCGGCGCCGCCGTCGGCCGCGACGGCCGCAGGGGCCGCGGGGGCCGTGGCGAGCGCCGCCGCGGTGAGTGTGGCGGCGACGACCCGCGCGCGACGTCCGGGTATCCGTGTCCGCGGGGCGAGGAAGGCCGAGACGGTCATGCTGTTCTCTCTTCGTCGAGGAGCGGTTGGTGGGCCCAGCGTTTCCGGACCCGGCCGGAACGGCGCGACACGAGAAGCAGACGGGTGAAAGCGGCCGACCGTCCGGGTGAGCCCCGGACGACGCAGAGTGACGAGGGGATGTTGCCGAGCCGCGCCGATCCGCTGTTACGGGGCGCGGCGGCGAACCGGGTGCGGTATCCCGGAAGCATGGGTTCCCAGCCGTTCCTGCAGTTGTTCCGGAAGACCCCAAGGCGCAGGAACGCTCTCGTCGCGATGCCGTTCGCGCTGATCGCCATTGTCACGATGGTCGATGTCGTCGCGCCACCGGACGTGCATCTCGGCCCGTTCCTGGTGGCGGCTCCCGCGGTGACCGCCTCGTTCAGCGGGCCGCGCATGACCGCCTTCGTCGGTGCGGTCGCCGTGCTGGCCCAGTCCGGGGTGGCCGTCATGCGCAGCAGCATCAACGACCTCAACCACACCTACCAGATCGTCGCACTCGTTCTCATCTCGGTCTTCGTCACCTTCTTCGCCCGGCTGAGGGAGCGGAACGAACAGGCGGTGTCCCAGCTGCGGTCGGTGGCCGAGGCCGCGCAGCAAGTGGTGCTGCGACCGCTGCCCGCACGGAGCGGCCCCCTGCGCATCGCCTCGGTCTATCTGGCCGCGGAGGCGGAGGCCCAGATCGGGGGCGACCTCTACGCCGCCGCCCGCACTGCCGACGGAACCCGCCTGATCATCGGTGATGTCCGCGGCAAGGGACTGGCCGCCATCGGCGAAGCGGCCAGTGTCCTGGGGGCGTTCCACGCCCTTTCCCGCCAGGAGTCGCACCTGCCCGACCTGGTGGCGCGTCTGGAGGCGAGCATCGCGCCGGACCAGCAGTACGCCGTTGCCACGGACGGGGACGGGGACGGGGACCATGAGCTCGCGGAGTCCTTCGTCACCGCGGCCGTTCTCGACATCCCCGATGCCGCAGCCGAACTGAGCCTGGTCAGCTGCGGTCATCCACCGCCGCTCCTGCTGCGTGCCGGAGAGGTGATCCCGCTCGATGTGCGGGTACCCGCCCCGCCGCTCGGGCTGGCGCATTTGCTGGTCACCGAACACATGGCACAGACGTTCACCTTCGACGTCGGCGACACCCTGCTTCTGTACACCGACGGCGTCATCGAGTCCCGGGACCGGTCAGGGTTCTTCTACCCGCTCCCGGAACGGGCCGCGTCGCACTGCGGCAGCGGGCCGGGCCCGCTGCTGGAGTCGCTCTGCGCCGACCTGGTCCGCCACGCCGGGGGTCGTCTGGGCGACGACGCGGCCATGGTCGCCATCGAACGGCTTCCGGCCTCCGGATAGTGCCGCCTGCGCCGTCTCAGTTCCGGGTGCCTCGCAGCCGTCGCGACACGGCGTGCAGCCAGGGATGACGGTCGTGCACCTGCGCGGAGCGCCGGTCGAGCTCCTTGCCGAGGCGTTCCGTGCGCTTGTCGATGTCGAGCTCGTCCAGAATCCGGTCGACCTCGGCGAGCAGGGCCCCGTGCAACTGCCACTGCCTGGGGTGTTCCTGGACGTCTTCGAGGAGCAGGTCCGCCACCCGGTCCCGGGTCGCGCGGCTGACGGCGAGTGCGCGGGCCAGCCGGTCCTCGGCCTCCTCCGCGTTCTCCGCGACCGGAGTGGTGATCAACTCCGAGAAGCTCTCGATGGCGTCGGCCATCTGTCCGAACAGTTCCCTGAGGGATTCGGCCACGTCGGCGGGGAACAGCGTCTCGTCGGTACGGGCCTTGGCCAGGTCGGTCAGCGTGCGTGACAACACCCGCAGCACCACGGCACAGATCTCCAGGGTGTCCAGACCGGTTCGGAGCACGACCCGGTAGAGCAGTCCCTGCCTGACGCGCGGATTGAGGGTGAGCCCCTCCTCGGCCTGCCGCAGCGAGGCGTCGACCTCCACGATGTCGTGGTCCAGCCGGCGGGCCTCATGGAGCCGGTCGGCCGCCCGCTGGACGGAGATGTGCCCGGCCACGTCCTCTCCCATCGCGCGGAACATCCGCCCCATCGCCGTGGCCAGGCTGTCGATGGAGGCGCCCGCCGACTGTGCCCACACAGGCGGCGCGAACAGCAGGTTGAACAGCAGTCCCACTCCGGCGCCGATCAGGGTCTCCAGCACACGGTCCCACGCGGTGGAGGCGACCTGGGACACGCCCAGTACGAGCATCGCGCTGATCGCCACCTCGGGTACGAACTCGTCGACGCGCACCAGCCGCCCGATGATCAGCGAAGCGAAGATCGTCAGTCCGAGGCTCCACCAGCTGAGGCCGACCAGGGAGCTGAACGCAGTGGCGATGAGCACGCCGACGACGACGGAGTTCACCCTGCGGATCCCCGTGGTGAGGGTGGCGTAGAGAGTGACCTGTACGACGAGGAGCGCGGTGAGCGGCGCCGTGAGCGGCGCCGGATGCGGAAGGGTCCACACCGCCACGACGTAGGCGATGACGGCTGCTGCCGTGGAGCGCAGGGTCTGCGCTCCGACCGGCTCGGTGGTACGCCGGACTAGCTTGATCACGGGTGCGGATACTCCTGGCATCTCTTTCCCATGCCCGCCGGTACGCCGTCGCAGCGCCCCGGCTCACCGAACCCCACCGTACGGACGTGCCCGGCCGGTTCGGACGGGCATCCTTCGCACGCGTGCCGTTCGAGTGGCCGAAGCGGTCGCGGCTCAGGAGCACGGGTCGAGAGTGCTGATCAGTTCCCGGCATGTGGTGGTGGCCCGCATCTCGTCGGCGAGTCGGCCGGCGCGCGCACGGTACGACGGTTCCTTGAGCAACAGTCGGGCGGCCGACCGGATGCGGGAGACGTCGTCGGGGCCGAGCACCGCCGAATCGTCCGCCGGACCACCGGTCGGGGTCACCGCGAGTCCCGCACCCGCTTCGGCTACCAGCAGGGCGTTCACCGGCTGGTCGGCGAAGAGGGGGACGCAGACCAGCGGGACACCTGCCGCCAGCGCCCCGAAGACCGTGCCCGACCCGCCGTGGCAGACCACGAGCGAGGCGCCGGCGAGAACATCGGCCTGCGGCACCCATGCCTCCACATGGACGTGGGGCGGAAGCTGTCCGATACCCGGCAGATCGGCGCCGTGGCCCGCGGTGAGCAGTACCCGTAGGGAAACGCCGTCGTCCGCGGGCAGCTCCAGCACGCGCTTCATCACCCGCGTCAGTTCGTCGCGACGGCTCCCCGCCGATGCGGTACGGCTGTTCCCTGGCCGCCAGTGACGCTTCGAGCCGCGGTGGGGCGACGACGAGGACGTCGTCGCCCCGAGCCGTGCGCGCGTCGATGAAGGGGACGATCGGATGGAAGTGACCCGATCCGCCGGTCGAGGCGAAAAGTACACGCATGAGCCCGAGCCTAGGGAGGGCCACCTCTTGCCCGCAGGACCACTTTCCGCCTGTTTCCGGGGACCACTTTCCGCCTGTTTTCCGGCACCTTGACGCGGTGCGGACGCCGCCCGCGTCAGGCCGGCCGGTCGTCGGTGGGCCGCCGGTCCTGCACCTTGATCCGGTACAGCCACAGCAGCACCGCCGCCACCAGGACGGCGAGCGCCACGCCCAGTTCGGTGTAGCCGCCGTAGCCGGTGATGGAGAATCCGGTCGCGCCCACCACCAGAACCACGGTGAGGAAGCCGGCGAGCGCCCAGGCCAGCGGGACGAAGAACCGGGGCAGCCGGATGGGCCGCACGGCGTCGGGCCGGTCCCTGCGCAGCAGTGCGAAGCCGGAGACCGCCAGCACATGGGTGAGAATGTACCCCAGGTTGCCCGTGACGATGATGGCCAGCGGGGTCTGAAGCACCGTCAGTACGAAGACGTTCAGCACCAGCGCCACCAGCAGGGCGCGAGCCGGCACACCGCGCCGGTTCAGCACCCCCACCTGCTTGATGGTGAGTCCCGCCTTGCCCATCTCGTACAGCACCCGGGAGCCGTCGGCGAGGCCGGTGATCATGATGAGCAGCAACGAGGCGATCAGGAAGACCACCATGAGGTCGGAGGCGCCGCCCACCAGGTCCTGGAAGGCGCCGACGAAGAAGGTGGTGGGCTCCTCGCCGATGGCCTTCTCGCCGACGTATCCCGACAGGGTCAGCGGCAGCAGGATGAAGACCCCCAGGGAGAACAGCACCCCGGCACGCAGGGCCCGGGTGGTGTCGCGCACCGTGTCCTTGTACTCCGGGGCGAAGGTCGCGCACACCTCCACTCCGAACGAGGTCCACGCCATGACGTACAGCCATACCAGGGCCTCGCGCAGTCCCGCCGCACCGTGCAGGTTCCAGTGCAGACCCTGTGCGCTCCAGTCACCGGAGAACAACGGCAGGACGATGAAGACGGCGAGAGGTATCAGCAGCGCACCGCCGGTGACGTAGACGACCCACATGGCGACGTGCAGGCCGATCATCGCGGCGCCGAACAACAGCAGCATGACGAGCAGGCCCACGGCGATGGGGAAGTCCACCTTCAGTGGTCCGAACTCCACGCTCCAGTCCTGGCCGGGGAACCACTGGGCCCGGACGAAGGAGCCGATGAGCCCGGAGTAGACCGCGAGGGCCGTGGTCCAGGGGAACCAGTAGCCGATGCTCGCGATCGGGCCCACCACGGGCGCCCGCTTCTTCCAGCCCTCGGTCGCGTAGTGCGCGATCCCGCCGGAGGAGTCGGGGAACATCGCGGCCAGTTCGGTGTAGATCCAGTTGGTCGCCGTGGCCAGCACCATCGAGGCGGCCCACAGGGCGATGGCACCCCAGGCACCGAGACCGCCGATGGAGGCGCCGAGGGAGGCGATCAGCGCCGCCGGCATGGTCAGCGACATCGCGAATCCGTCGAACCAGCTCATCTTCTTCGGCAGTACGGGGGCCGCCGTACCCATCGAGTGCGAAGGGTTTGACGAGGGCGGGGCTGGAGTCTGTGGCTGGGATGACATGGCGTTCCCCTCAGGGTGGGAGCAGGCAGGAGTGCCGATGTGGCCTGGTTATAAGGGAAGCGAAAAACTCCTGTCAATACTCATGAATCAGCAATGATCCGATTGCTTGATTGCTGATTCAGCAGTCTTGACAGTTCCTGATTGCTCGGCGAGTCTCCAGTCATCGCTTCGCACCGGACCCGGGACGGCGCGGCTCCGAGCCGGCGCGCCCTTTCCCGGTCAGGACAGGACAGAGAGGCCAACGCATGACCACCTCGACCGCCGACCGGCACCAGCTCTTCATCGACGGCGCCTTCACCAACGGCACCTCCGGGAAGACCCATGAGGTCATCAGCCCCGCGACGGGCGAACTCGTGGGCAGCTTCCCCCTGCCCACGGCCGCCGACGTCGACGCCGCGGTGCGTGCCGCGAACGAGGCCCAGCCGGCCTGGGCCGCGACCAATGTATGGACCCGCGCCGAGCTCTGTCACCGCATCGGTACGGAGCTCGGCAGGCGCGTGGACGAACTCGCCCGTCTCCAGTCCCTGGAACAGGGCAAGCCGCTCGCCGAGTCCGTCGCCGACGTCGAGGAGGCGGCCAAGCTCTTCCATCTGCACGCCGAGGACGCCGTACGGCTGCACGGCGAGACGCTGCCCTCCACCGACAACACCAAGCGGATGTTCACCTTCCAGCGCCCGGTGGGCACCTGGGGCATCATCACGCCGTGGAACTTCCCGCTGCTGATGCTCGCGGAGTTCGTCGCCCCCGGTCTCGCCACCGGCAACGCCCATGTCGTCAAGCCGCCGGCCAACACCCCGCTGACCGTCCTCAGGGCGATGGATGCCTTCGTCGCCGCCGGGCTGCCCGACGGCCTCGTCAACATCGTGCCCGGTGAGGGCGACACCGGCGAGGCGCTGGTACGTCACGAGGGCATTCACGCGATCGGCTTCATCGGCTCCTCCGCGACCGGGGCGAAGATCCAGTCCGCCGCCGGGCTCAAGCGCTCCATCATGGAGTGCTCGGGCAACGGCCCGCTCGTCGTCCTCGCCGACGCCGATGTCGAGGCCGCCGCGAAGGCCGCCGTCGACGGCGCCTACCCGTGTGCCGGACAGGTCTGCTGCGCCACCGAACGCGTCATCGTGCACGCCGACATCCACGACGAGTTCGTCGAGGCCGTCCTGCGCGAGGCCCAGCGCATCACCCTCGGCGACCCGTTCGACCCCAAGACCGTTCTCGGCCCCCTCAACAACGAGGGTGTCGCGGCCAAGATGGACCGCCACATGGCCGATGCCCGCGAGCGGGGCGCACGCGTCCTGCTCGGCGGCAAGCGCGCCTCGGGCCACCCCACCGACCTCTACTACGAATTCACCGTGGTGGACGGGGTTCCCGAGGACAGTCTGCTGTCCCGTGAGGAGTCCTTCGGACCGGTCGTCCCGATCATCACCGGACAGGACGAGGACGATCTGCTCCGCATCGCCAACGACGACAAACTGGGCCTCCAGGGCGCCGTCTTCACCCGGAGCATGACCTCCGCGTTCCGTTTCATCGAGGAAATGGCCGTCGGCCAGGTCGTCGTGAACGAGAGCAACAACTGGTGGGACATCAACATGCCGTTCGGTGGCGCCGGCAGCCGGTCCACCGGCTGGGGCCGCATCGGCGGCAAATGGACGCTCATGGACATGACCGACACCCGCACCGGCGTCATCAGTCTCTGACCGCCCCGCCCGCTCCCACCCACCGCCGACCGGGGCCCCGACCAGCTTCGGGGCCCCGGCCCGCGCTGCCCCACCACGCCGGCAACGAGGTACCCGCCACATGACCACCGCCGCCCCGCGCCCCTCCGACCACCGCAGCCGTCTGCGTGACACGAACGCCGCCCCCTACTGGCTGGACCGGCCCGAGCACCCCACGCCCCTGCCCCGGCTGACCGCCGACACCACCTGCGATCTCGCCGTCGTCGGCGGCGGCTACACCGGCCTGTGGACCGCGCTGCTCGCCAAACGCGCCGAGCCGGAACGGGACGTCCTCGTCCTCGAACAGAACACCTGCGGCCACGCGGCCAGCGGTCGCAACGGCGGCTTCTGCTCACCCAGCCTCACCCACGGCCTCGCCAACGGCGCCGACCGCTGGCCCGCCGAGGCCCGGCTGCTGCACCGCCTGGGCATGGAGAACTTCGACGCCTTCCGGCGCGACCTGGACACCCATGGCATCGACTGCGGATTCGTACGCGGCGGCAAGGTCACCGTCGCCGCCACGCCCTGGCAGGCCGAAGGGCTCAACAGCGCCCACGCGCTCGCCCACCGGTACGGCGAGCGGACCAGGCTGCTCGACCGAGAGGAACTGCGGGCGTACGTCGACTCCCCCGGCTGGACCGCCGGCCTCTGGTCCCCCGACTACGCGCTCCTGGACCCCGCCCGGCTCGTCTGGGGCCTGCGTGCCGCCTGCCTGGACCTCGGAGTCCGCATCGCCGAGCACACCGAGGTCACCGCGCTGACCACCCGTCACGCCGGGCGGGTGCGCCTCGCCACTCCGTACGCGGCGGTCGGGGCCCGGCAGGTCGCTCTCGCCACCAACGTCTACCGGCCCCTGCTCAAGCGCCTTTCGCTCAGCATGATTCCGGTCTACGACTACGCCCTGACCACCGAGCCCCTGAGCGACGAGCAGCTCGCCGCCATCGGCTGGACCGGTGACCACGGAATCACCGACGCGGGCAACCAGTTCCACTATCTCCGCAAGACCGACGACAACCGCATCCTCTTCGGCGGCTACGACGCCATCTACCACTACGGCAACCGGGTCGACGAACGGCTCACCCAGCGACCCGCCACCTTCGACACCCTCGCCGCCCAGTTCGCCGAGGCCTTTCCCGCCCTCGCCGGTGTCCGCTTCTCGCACTCCTGGGGCGGTGTCATCGACTCAACCACCCGCTTCTGCATGTTCGCCGGCACCGCGGCACACGGCCGGATCTCCTACGCACTCGGCTTCACCGGACTCGGCGTCGGCGCCACCCGGTACGGCGCCGAGGTCATGCTGGACCTGCTCTCGGGGCGGCGCACGGACCGGCTCCGGCCGACGATGATCCGCCGTCCCCCGGTGCCCTTCCCGCCGGAGCCGGTCCGGTATCTGGGTGTCGAGGCCACCCGCTGGTCCATGGCCCGCGAGGACACGCACGGCCATCGCAATCTGTGGCTGCGCACCCTGGACCGACTCGGCCTCGGTTTCGATTCCTGAGCCGGGCAGGATAGGCCGTACGACCGAAGAACCGGGCCCGCACGCCGTGATGGGCCGTACATGAGAGCCGGAGCAACTGCATGAGCACGCTGGGTGGCAGCCCCCTGGACGACACCGACCGCCAGATCATCGCCGCACTCCAAGCGGACGGCCGCCGCCCGTACAGCCAGATCGCGGAGGAACTCGACATCCCCGCCTCCTCCGTGCGCTACCGCGTCCAGCGTATGGAGGAGAACGGCACCCTCCAGATCGTCGGCATCGCCAACCCGCTGACCATCGGCTTCGACCGGTTCGCCATGGTCGGCATCCGGGTGAGGCCGGGCAGCGCCCAGGAGGTCTGCCGACGGCTGAGGGAGTTGCCCGAGACCTCCTACGTGATCATGACGGCGGGTACCTACGACGTGATGGCGGAGGTGATCTGCCGGGACACCGACCACTTCACCGATCTGATGAACCGCAGACTGCATCAGATCGACGGAATGGTCTCGACCGACTCCTTCTTCGTACTGGAAGTGCACAAGCTGGCGTACGGCTGGGGCGTCGGCGAGGTGGACAGCTCGCTGCTCGACGCCCCGCAGCCACCGCTGGGCGCGGGTCTCGACCAGCGCCCCTGAGCGGCGAAACGGTCGTCAGGCCGTGAATCCCACGTGGACATGGTCGTGATGGGTGGCGTCGGTGAAGAACTGATTCGCCGTCGCGCCGCCGGAGGGCCGGAGCGGCCCGCCGACGTTGTACGAGCCGGCCGCCGCCGCGTCCCGCATGAACGACTCGATCAACCGGCGCGACGTGGCCGGATCGACGACCATGTGCCCGTCGATCCGCGCGACGTCGAAGGCCCGGCCCAGTGGATGATCACTGGGCCGGTCGGTGCCGAACACGTACAGCGGGTGCCCGGAGCGGATCACGCTGAGGTCCATCCGGTACGTGCCGACCAGGCTCAGCAGGGCCCGCAGCACGCTCAGGTGGACGTGCCCGCTGCGGATGTCCGCCTCGGCCGCGGGCGGCAGACCGATCCGCGGTTCGGCCAGCACCCGCTTCGCCTCCGCGGGCAGCGCGGCTGCGGCGGCGCCGGGGCGGGCCGGGTGAAGATCGGTGACCTCCCAGTGGGGCCGGGCCCGGCTCAGCCGTACGTCGACGGTCGTGCCACCCGCGTGGCCGGGCGTCCATTGACGGCACACCACCAGCACACTGGCCGAGTCCGCCAGAATCCCGCCGTACTGCGCGTCGATCACCTGGAGCGCGGCCCGGTCCGCGTCGGGGCGCAACGCACCCGCCCGGTCGACCAGTGACGGCTCCGCCCCCAGCGTGGCCATCCGTCTCTTCGCCGCGGCCGCGCCGCCCTGCCCGGCGGGCCAGGCGCCGATCGCCTCCACCACCCGCACGGCACGCAGCTTCACGTCGGGCTCCACGTCGCCGCGGTCGGGACGCCAGCCCGTGGTCGTCGGCAAAGGCGGTAGCGGGGACGGGGGTACGGACGTGGACGGGCCGGCGGCCGTCCGGGACGTCGCCGAGCAGCCCATGGGCCCCGCGAGCAGCCCGCCGGTGCCGAGCAACAGGGCGCGGCGGCCGAGTGATGGTGGCATGCGATGCCCCGTTCCCGTTCGGGGTCCTCCGCCACGCGGACGCGGACCCGGACAGCTTCCGATGGTTGTCGACGCCCGTGGCGCGCCGCGGCCGGCGGGAAGCTCACCGGAGCGGGGCGCGTGGGTCTCCCGACAGCAGGCCCCTCTCCCGCGCCGGTCCCCTCCTGTCACAGGTCGTTTCCCGTCACAGGTCGTTTCCCGTCACAGGCCATTGCCCGTCTCAGGTCGTTGCCCGTCACAGGCCGTTGCCCGTCACAGGCCGTTGCCCGTCACAGCGTCGTGACGAGTCCTCCGTCGATGACGTAGTCCGATCCGGTGACGTTGCCCGACCGGCCGCTCGCCAGCAGCAGTACCAGATCGGCGACTTCTTCCGGCAGGCTGAACCGCCCGGTCACCGACCGGGACGCGAAGCCCTCGGCGATATCGTCCGGGGCGCTGCCGTCGGCCGCCGCGACGGTCTGCGCGATGCCTCCCTCGCCCAGCCAGAGGTCGGTGGCGACGGGCCCGGGGCTGACGGTGTTCACGCGTACCCCGTGCGGGCCGACCTCCTTGGACAGGGCCTTGGAGAAGTTGCTCAGGGCCGCCTTGCTCGCTCCGTAGTCGATGACCGAGGGGTCGGGCAGGAAGGCGGAGACCGACCCGACCGTCACGATCGAGCCCGAACCGCTTGCGATCAGGTGGGGCAGTGCGGCGCGTGTGGTGCGCACCGCGGTGAGGAGGTTGACCGTCAGCGCCCACGTCCATTCGTCGTCGCCGACGGACAGGAAACCGCCCGCTCTCGGACGCACGGCCCCGACATTGTTGACGAGGATGTCCAGGCCGCCGTACCGGGCGACCGCTTCCGCCACCGGTTCCTCGGCGCCGTCGGGCCGGGTGAGGTCCGCCCGCACGAAGTGGACGTCCTCGCGCGCCGTCAGCTCCGACAGCGGTTCGGTGAGGGTACGGGAGGCCGCGACCACTCGCGCGCCTTCGTCGGCGAGCGCCCGGGTCACCGCCAGGCCGATGCCCCGGCCGGCGCCGGTGACCACGGCCGCCTTGCCTGTCAGACGCAGATCCATCACGCTCTCCCAGCAAACGAACGGCACCGACGAGGGATTGGGGCGCCCCACCGGAGGGAAGGCGCCGGACCCAGCGTCACCGGGGCCGGCGGTGGTGGCACGGCCCGGAGAGCAACGGGGTGACGCGGGCCGACCGTCCGGGTGACAGCGGCTGTCGGTACGCCTCCGTCCCTTCGCCCGGCGCCCCTCGCCGTCCGCCGCGCACCGCCCCCGCCCCGTCGCTACATGACTCCTCGGTGGGTCGTTGTCACGCGTTCTTCGGCGACGTCCAGGGCGTGACGCACCGCCCCCAGCGCGACGGCCCGTTCACCGAGCACCGACGTAGTCAGTTCCACCGGCACCAGGGTGCGGGATCGCAGGTGCCTGCGCACCGGGTCGAGCAGGGTGTCCCCCGCACGCGAGACACCGCCCCCGACGACCACCCGGCCCGGATCGAGGACGAGCAGGAGCACGGCGAGACCGCGGGCGAACCGGGCGGCCACCTGTTCCACCACGTCGACGGCGGTCCGGTCCCCCGCCTCGGCCGCCGCGAAGAGCGGCGCGATGTCGTGGGCGTCGCCGACGGGAGCACCGGCCTCCAGGGCCAGCCGGTGAATGGCCTCGGCGCCGACGAGCCGTTCGAACGGCCCCATGCCATCGGCCGGAAGCGGTCCGGGGGTTGTGCCGGAGCCCTCCTGCAGGTCGATGAATCCCAGCTCACCGGCGGCGGCCGAATTCCCCCGGTAGGGGCGGCCGTTGATGACGATGCCGGTGCCGATGCGCCTTCCCCACTGGACGAAGACCAGGCAGTCGGCGCGCATACCGGCAGCGTCGCCCCCACCGGTCACCGAGGGGGCCGCGGCGCCCCGCCAACGCTCGGCAAGCACCGCGAGGTTGACGTCGTTCTCGATGGAGACCGGACAGCGCAGCCACTCGCGCAGCAGCGAGACGGCGGGCAGCCCGGCCCAGTCGGGAATGCTGGGAGCGAGCAGCACCTCGCCACGTTCCGGGTCGACGATCCCCGGGGTGCCCGCACTCACCGCCCAGAGGTTCGACAGCGGCACGCCCGCCTCGGCCGCCGCCGCTGTCAGCGCGGCCCGGACCGTGGCGAACAGGCGCGGCCCGGCCGTCCCCCTGTCCACAGCCACGCGATGCGTGGCCAGTACCTGGCCCGCCAGGTCCGCGATCATCACCAGCACCTTGTGCGGGCCGATGTCGACCCCGGCGACGTGTCCCGACTCGGCGCGGAACCTGGCGTACTGGGCGGGGCGGCCGAGCTGCTGCGGTCCGGTGGCCGTGGTGAACTCCACCAGTCCGCAGTCCCTCAGTTCGCTCAGGGCCCTGGTCACCGCGGGCCGCGACAGTCCGGTGAGCGCGGCGAGGTCCGTGACGCGGGCGGTGGGGGCGTCGCCCTCCCGCAGTGCGGTCAGGACCGCGGCGACGTTCATCCGGCGCAGGACGTGCGGACCGGTGGCCGCCGTTCCTTCGACTGACATGTCGTCAACTCCCTTGCCGGACCGCACTGTCGGCACTGTACCCAACACTTCGAGGGCGCGGGCTGTCGGCGCTCTTGACGGTCACGGCACGCTCTGTCCATATTAACGAATGCTCCGTTAGTAAGTCTGATGCGCGTTCGCTCCATGCGCTCGGCAAGCCCCCGCATCCCTTCGTCGGACGAGGTCGGCCTTGAGAAGCCTCAGATCCTGGATCGTCGCCTGCGCGACCGCCCTCACGGTGCTGGCCGCGGTGCCGAGTGCTCCCGCCGCTCCCGCGGAGGCGGTTGCCCGCAGCGGACCCGCCTTCGCCGCCGGGCCGGCCGAGGCGGCCCTGCGCCGTCTCCTCCCCCGGCACGCCGGGCAGTTCGACCTCGTTCCGGTGAGCCGTCCCGCCTCCGGTGACTACTTCGCCGTCTCCGGGACCACGGGCCATGTGCGGGTTCGGGGAACCAGCCCCGCCGTGCTGCTCAGCGGGGTCGACTGGTATCTGAAGTACACGGCGAAGGTCGACATCGGCTGGCCGGGTGACAGCACGTCGAGGCTTGCGAAGCGACTCCCCGCACCCGTCGGCACGGTCCGCCGGGACGCCTCGGTGCCGCACCGGTTCGCCCTCAACGACACGGACGACGGCTACTCCGGCGCGTACCGGGACTGGGCCTCGTACGAGAGGCAGATCGACGTCCTGGCCCTGCACGGCGTCAACGAGGTGTTCGTGCAGATGGGTGCGGACGCCGTGTACTACGACACGTTCCAGGAGTTCGGTTACGCGAAGAAGGACCTCGCGTCCTGGATTCCCGGTCCGGCGCACCAGCCGTGGTGGCTGATGCAGAACATGTCCGGCTTCGGTGGCCCGGTCACCGAGAAGCTGCTGGACCGGCGTGCCACGCTCGGCCGCAGGATCGCCGACCGGCTGCGCCTGCTCGGCATGACCCCGGTCCTGCCCGGCTACTACGGCACGGTCCCGCCCGGATTCACGGATCGCAATCCGACGGGCCCCGTGGTCCCGCAGGGCGACTGGGTCGGTTTCGAACGGCCGGACTGGCTGGACCCGCGCGGCAAGATGTTCCCGAAGGTCGCCGAGGCCTTCTACCGTCACCAGCGGAAGCTGTTCGGCGACTCCACCATGTACAAGATGGATCTGCTGCACGAAGGCGGCAGGCCTGGCGATGTGCCCATCGCGGAGGCGGCTCGGGCCGTCATGAACGCTCTGCAGACCGCGCACGCGGGAGCAACCTGGGTTCTGCTCGGCTGGCAGAGCAATCCCTCCACCCAGCTCATCGACGCGGTCGACAGGAACAGGCTGTTCATCGTCGACGGACTGGCCGACCGCTACAACGGCCTCGACCGGGAGGCCGCCTGGCACGGCACGCCGTACGCCTTCGGAACCATCCCCAACTTCGGGGGTCACACCACGATCGGGGCCAACTCCGCGGTCTGGACTGCCCGGTTCAACGAATGGCGCACCAAGCCGGGCAGCGCGCTCCGGGGAATCGCCTACCTGCCGGAGGGCACCGGCGGCAACCCCGCCGCGTACGAACTGTTCACCGAGCTCGCCTGGCAGAGCACCCCGTCCGACCACGCGGCCTGGTTCGCCGACTACGCGGAGCGCCGTTACGGTGGCGCCGATCGGCATGCCGCCAAGGCATGGGAACTGCTGCGGGCCGGCCCCTACAGCACCCCGTCCGGCACCTGGAGCGAGTCCCAGGACAGCCTGTTCACCGCGCGCCCCGCACTGACCGCCGGCTCCGCCGCCAGCTGGAGCCCGTCGTCCATGCGGTACGACGCGTCGACGGTGCAGCGGGCACTCGCGGAGCTGCTCCAAGTCGCCCCCGAACTACGGAAGTCGGATGCGTACCGGTTCGATGTCGTGGATGTGGCCCGGCAGGCCCTGGCCAATCGCAGCCGTACGATGCTGCCGCAGATCAGGTCCGCGTACGAGGAGAAGGACCTTGCCCTGTACCGACAGCGGGCCACGGAGTGGAAGCGGGACCTCGCCCTGCTGGACCGGCTGCTGGCCTCCGACCGGCGGTTCATGCTGGGCCCCTGGCTCAAGGACGCCAGGTCCTGGGGCAGCACTGATGCCGAGCGGGCCACCGCCGAGTTCGACGCCCGCTCGATCCTCACCACCTGGGGCCATCGTTCCGGCAGCGAGTCCGGCGGGCTGCGCGACTACGCGAACCGCGAATGGTCGGGACTGGTCTCCGACTTCTACGCCAAGCGCTGGACGCTCTACCTCGACTCCCTCGACACGGCCCTGACCACCGGTCGGCCCCCGGCCGCGATCGACTGGTTCGCACGGGACAACGCCTGGAACCTGGAACGCAAGAGCTACCCGGTGAAACCCACCGGCGACCCGGTGGCCCTGGCCGGCTCCGTGCGCGCAGCCCTGGGGGCATCCTTGGCGCCGACTGCCGTCCGTTGACCGACCGGTGCCCGTGACCTCGGCGCCGTTCGGGACCACCGGTCCGGATCCCGGCGCGCCCGCCGGGGCCGTCGCCGGCCGGCGTGACACAGCTCACGACTATTCAGGTATTGCGCAACCATTAAAGTGTAAACATGGATGCCGATACCTCCGACACTCAGGCCAAACAGCAGATCGCGATGCTCGACGGCGGCCCCGCACACGGGCTGCGCATGTGGGTCACCAGCCGGCCACCGGTGGTTCAGGTCACCTGGCCGTGCGAGGTCGAGGCGCCACCCGAAGGCATGCGCGTGGAAGCCCTGTACGTCTATCGGCTCGACCCCCGGGCCAAGGAGCAGCCGCTGCGCTACGGCTTCGACGGGGCCAGCCCCTGACGGTCCCCGGTCCGGGGACATGAAGGACCCGGCCGGTCACGGACACGCGTGCGTCGGCAGTGTCCGGTCACGGCCGGGCCCCACGTCCTGCGCGGCGGGCCTCGGCCGGAGGCCGGTCCGCCGCGCGTGGTGCGAGGGGAACCGTCCGGTCAGGGACCGATGTGCTGGTGCGACGCCCACAGCAATGGGCTGTTGCCGGCGTACTCGTCACGAACGCCCCCGACGGCGGCGTGCAGCCGGCGCGCCGGGTCCTCGCCGCCGGACAGTTCCGCGCAGACGCCATCGGCGATCCGGGCAGCCACGTCGTCGACGATGGGCAACTCGCGCGCACGTCCGGTCCCCGGCCGACCGGGGAGTGCGACGAACGCCCGGCCGAACCACGGGCTCCAGAGGTCGATCGGCATCGGGGCGGTGCGAAGTGACGTGGGTGAGGTGCGGAATCGGTCGTATACGCACCCGACTTGGTGACGCGCTCTGGCCATGGCCGAGGACGTGGTCTACACCTGTCCCCATGAATGCTGTGGCGTCGCTCGCCCTGGGCACGAGCGGGCTCGTGGTGGTTCTGAACCTGGGCATCGGCGCCCTGGCCCTGTGGAGTCACCGCGACGGTGTGCGGGCGACGGAGCGTCTCATCGCGTCGGGCGAGCTGGATGTGTATCACGCGGCATGGCTGATCGGGCCCGGATACCGGAGGTCGGCGCCCTGGGGGCGGGAACGCGAAGCGGCCGAGACGGCCTTGAGGTCGCTGATCGCGGCAGGGCTGGTACGACTCGATGAGGACGCACGGCTCGTTCCGTCCGCCACGACGGACCAGGCGGGCGAGCGGCCTCCGATGCATCCATTGGCCCTGGATGCCGGGCAGTTCACCTTCGATTCGTGGTCCACCGGGCACCCGGTGACGGTGCGGGCGCTGACCGCTCACCCGCTTTCAAAGCGGCCTGTACGGCTCATGCGGAGCGGCTGTCCGGCCACCTGCCGCCGCACCGCACGCGGCACGACAACCGCGCCCGGCGCGCACCGCTGGCCGCAGGGCTGATCGCGGCAGGCTGGGTCACGCTCAGCACCTGCCTGTTGCTGGCGCGCAGCGTCTTCGGCGAGGCCGGCACCGGGCCGGAGCAAGGCCCGGAGAGCGTCATCGGCGTGCTGGCGGCGACGCTGGCGACGTCCATGCTCTCCGCGGTCGGCCTGGTGGCGTCGCACTACTTCAGCCGGCAGCGATGGCAGGACCGGTGGCCCCGGCGGCTGCGCGCGCACTGCCGGGAAGTGGTGCAGCGGGAATCCCGTGACTGGATCCCTCTGCCGCGCATCCCACGGGGTGACGAAGACCGCTGAGCCGGCCGACGGGGGATCCGCACACGGGCAACGGTGCGCCCGTCACCGCTCCCTGCCGACGGGATGAGCGCACACCGGCGAGGGTGCACCGGAGCACTCAGGCGATCATCGGCCGGTCATGTGGGGCGATCGGTGCCGGGAGCACCGTGGAGCCGCTCAGACAGCGGTCCGTGGCCGCCGCGACGGACCGTCCCTCCGCGATGGCCCACACCACCAGGGACTGCCCGCGGCCCGCGTCACCGGCGATGAACACCCCGCCCGTCCCGGCTCGGGCCATCCGCTCGCCCGGTCCGGCCGCACCAGCCGTTTCGGCCGCGAAGGCGCTGTCACGGGCGAAGTTCCCCCGGTCGTCCAGCATGAGCCCGAGCTGGCGCGTCAGACCGGTGCCCCGTTCGGGACCGAAGAAGCCCAGGGCGAGCAGGACCAGATCCGCCGGTATGACGCGTTCCGTCTCCAGCCGCGGCCTTCTGCCCTCGGGCTCCACCTCGGCCAGTCGCAGCGCGCGCACATGACCGGACCGGTCCCCTTCGAAGCTGAGGGTGGCGGACGAGAAGACTCTCGGATCCGTGCCTGCTCCCCCACGGGCCTCTTCATGAGCATGGGATATCCGATAGACCTTCGGATACACGGGCCAGGGCTCGGTGTTCCGTCGCGTTTCACCGGGCTCGGGATTGATGTCCAACTGCACGGCGGAGGCCGCGCCCTGCCGCAGCACCGTGCCCAGACAGTCCGAACCGGTGTCGCCGCCGCCGATGATCACCACGTGCCGGCCCTCGGCGGTGACGAGCGGCACATCGCAGTCGCCCTCCGTGACCCGGTTGGCCAGGGTCAAGTAGTCCATGGCCTGATGGATGCCGTGGAGCTCACGGCCCGGGACGGCCAGCTCCCGCTGTCCCGTGGCTCCGACGGCGATCACGACCGCGTCGTGTCGCCCGGCGAGTTCCGCCGCGTCGATGTCGCCGCCGACGTCCACTCCCGCACGGAACTCGGTGCCCTCCGCCCGCATCTGCTCGATTCGGCGGTCCAGGTGGCGCTTCTCCATCTTGAACGCGGGAATGCCGTAACGCAGCAGTCCGCCGATACGGTCGGCACGCTCGTAGACGACGACGGCGTGGCCGACGCGGGTG
Organism: Streptomyces sp. NPDC047515; assembly: GCF_040643055.1. Lineage (NCBI taxonomy): Bacteria > Bacillati > Actinomycetota > Actinomycetes > Kitasatosporales > Streptomycetaceae > Streptomyces > Streptomyces sp. NPDC047515. The sequence goes on along the minus strand of NZ_JBEYTM010000031.1, from coordinate 19,042 downwards.
AGTTGTTGCGCCGCCGCCAGCCCCGCGGGTCCGGAGCCGATGACGGCGACGGACTTCCCGCTGAGCCGCTCGGGCGGCTGCGGCGGCGCGTATCCGCGTTCCCAGATCTGGTCGGCGATCGCCTGTTCGACATTCTTGATCGTCACCGGGTCGGCGTTGATGGTCAGTACACAGGCGTCCTCGCACGGTGCGGGACACAGCCGCCCGGTGAATTCCGGGAAGTTGTTCGTCGCGTGCAGCCGCTCGGCCGCCGCCCACCAGTCGCCCTTCCGCGCGTACGCGTTCCACTCGGGGATGAGGTTTCCCAGCGGACAGCCGCTGTGGCAGAACGGTATGCCGCAGTCCATGCACCGCCCCGCCTGCGCGGAAACGAGCGGCAGCCGCGCCTGCCCCGCGTAGACCTCGTTCCAGTCGCTCAGCCGTTCCTGGACGGGGCGTGCCGGAACGGGACGTCGGGGGGTCTTGAGGAAGCCATAGGGGTCGGTCATGGGCCGCCTCCGTCGCTCACTCGCGGTGCACAGGCGTAGGGCCAGAGTACGCCTGCGGACGGGCCCGGCGGGGTTCACGCCGTCCCCGCACAGACCGGCGGCGACCGGGGTCGTTCCGTCCCGCGTCCTCTCTCGCCGTCTCTCACACGAGGCGGCATTGCCCGAGGTGTCCTAGTTTGGAAAGGGAGAGTCGTCTATCCGAGGAGTCCTCATGGCTCATGGAAGCGGCAAGGACAAGATCAAGGGCAAAGCCAAGGAAGCCATGGGCAAGATGGCCGGCGACCGCCGCAAGGAGGCCGAAGGCAAACTTGACCAGGCGAAGGGTGAGATCAAGAAGCAGACGGGCGATGCCCGTGATCGCACCGCGCCCCTGGAGCCCCCCGACTAGCAGCGGCGAGCAACCGTGACCCCGAGCCCCTGTCCGAGCGGCGGGGGCTCGGCCGTGCCCGGCATCGTCGTGCTCGGTCCCGAGGGGCACGGTGCATGGCCGGGGCGGGCACCACGAGCCGTCAGAGGGAGTGGTCGATCCTGCCACGATGGTGAAGCACGTCGGAGACGGCCGCGCGGTGGATCGCGATGACAGCGGCGTCGTCGCCCAGCCGCCCACCGACGTGGGCGAGGAGGTCGCGTCGCAGATGGTTCAGGAGCGTCTCCGGGGAGCTCTCCGTCCATCGGGCGGCCCGTTCCGCGAACGGGTAGAACTCCCCGCCCCGGTCACGTGCCTCGATGACCCCGTCGGTGTAGAGGAGGAGGGTGTCACCGGCCTCGAAGGGGAACGCGTCGAGGGTGTAGGACGTCGAGCCCATGCTGCCGACCCCCAGCGGGGGCGCGGGATGAAGACTCGGCACGGTGACGGAGTGCCCCGGGCCGAGCACCAGGGGCGCGGGATGCCCGCAGCTCGTCATGCGGCTGATGTGGTTCTCGTCGGGGATCTCCAGGAGCAGAGCGGTGACGAAGGGTTCCCCCGGCTCGTCCTCGGAGTCGAAGTCGGCCTGGTAGCGCGTGACGCTCTGTTCGAGAGCGGCGGCGAGTTCGGGCAGACCGGTGTGCTGGTGGGCGGCCTCGCGGAAGGCGCCGAGCAGGAGGGCGGCTTCTCCGATGGCGGCCAGGCCTTTGCCCCGCACGTCCCCGATCATCACCCGCGTTCCGCCTTCGACACGGGTGGCCGCGTACAGGTCTCCGCCGATCAGGGCCTCGTCCTCCGCGGCCAGGTACAGCGAGGCGACCCGCAGGGGGCCGATCCGGTCCGGGAGCGGCCACAGCAGGACGTGCTGCGCGGCTTCGGCCACCGACCGCACGCGCGCCAGCTGCCGGCCGCGCCGCTCGCGTACCAGGGCGAAGAACACGGTCAGCGTCGAAAGCAGGGCGATGGCGACGATCTGCACCTGTACGTTCCGGGAGGACAGCGTGCCGGAGTGCTGGCCGATGTACGCCTGGGCCGCCACGGCCAGGAGGCCGATGATTCCGGTCGGGAGCGCGCCGGCGAACGAGGCGGTGATCGCCGGAGCGATGACCAGCAGCGGTCCCAGATGGATGTCCTGCGGCGCGAGGATGTCCACCACGGTGATCACGACGATGAGCACGACGGGAATCGTCAGCAGCGCATGGCTGGGCCGCCATGGTTCTCGCAGATCGGTAAACCGTTCACTGAGGCCCACGTCTTCCACAGTGCACCGCCCCTGGGCGGCGCACGAGTCGGCCGACTGCGGTCGGGGCCGCTGAGCCCCTTTTCGGCGGGGCACCGTGCCGTGCGCGGGCGTTCCCGCCGACGTGGCCCGGACGGGCAACAGGGCCGACCCGGTCTTGCGGGCTGCCGGCATCCCGGCACCGGGACCGCGCACCGGGAGGGTGTCACCAGATGCGTCCGCGCGCTCACGGAATGAACGGTGCGCACAGCCCGAGCCTCCCACCGAACGAGGCGTTAGGCTCGGTTTGTGGGCAAACGATCCCACCGTGGAGGCGGTCATGAGCGAGAACGACATGTACCCGACTCCGTCCCAGGCCGAGGGCGAGAGGCTCGAAGAGGACGTGGATCCGTCCGAGGAGCGGCATCCCGCCACGATGCGTACCCAGCCGTCACAGGCGGAGGGCGAGCGCCTGGCGGAGGACGTCGAGGGCTGACAGAGGTGGCGCCCGTTCGACAGCGGGCCTGCGGGGGCCGACCGGCAAGGGTCCGCACGCCCCCTGTTTCGCTCTCCCGCTGCTGAACCGGGTGAGGGAGGCAGCGCCCCAGGAAGGGGCGCTGCCTCTCTCCGAGTGTGAAGGAGGTGCCCCCGGTATGGATTCGGAACGTGCCGACCGTCTGGTGTCGGCGCTCCGTGCCCGTAATGTGATGGCCCACCTCGTGGAGGCGGGTGTCTACGAGTTCGGGATCCGCGTCGTCCTCGACGAGGGAATCGAGGCTCTGTGGGACGTCGACGGGGCCTCGGGGCTCGACGCGGAGATCGTCAGCGACGGTGTGCTCATCGGCTTCGTACCCCATGTGCCCGGCTCGGAGAACTTCACCGAAGCACAACTCGTGGAGAGCATCGCGACGACGCGGTATTCGGCGGAGGGGCTCCGCCCGCCCGGCGACACCCCCGCCCCGGCCGGTGCGGCCGCGCCCCTCGACGCGTCCGCGCCACCGCCCGCTCCCCCGGTCACCCCGCCGGTCGCCCGCTACCAGCGGCGGGCGCACTGGATCCGTCGAGGCGACAGGAACGGTCCCCGGCACTGACCGGGGACCCGCGCACATCACGGGAGGTGCGGACGCCGCAGGCCCGCAGGGTGGGGCAGGACGTCCGCGGGGTCCGGCCGACTGGGCGGCGAGAACGCCGGAGGGGCCCGGACGGCGCGCCCCGTCCCCGATTCGGCTCGTCCCGGCTCGTCGCCGGGCGGATGGCGGGTGACGATGGCCCGTGACGGCACTGCGGAACGGGTTGGCGGGCGATATGAAGCATGGCGAGGCGCAGAGCTCCGGGCTCCCCGGCCGCCTGGACCGCAGGCACTTCCTCGCTGCCGCGGCGGCGGGCGGAGCGATGGCGGGCGGCATGGCGGTGGCCGGCTGCCACTCCTCCGCGAGCGGGGGGACCGGCACCGGGTCCGCCCCGCCCGGCGCGACCCGCGCCGCCGAGAACGCGGAGAGGACCCGGGCGGGCAATTCGGACTGGCGTGTCCGTTCGGTGGGGCCGCCCGGAGCCGTCGAGGGCTATACGGACAAGGTGAGCGTGTTGCCGGGTGAGGAGTTCGGCCTGTACGTCTCCACCACCGCCCCCGCATTCCGGGTCTCGGCCTACCGCGTCGGCTGGTACGACGGGGCCCAGGCACGGCTGGTCTGGCGCTCGCACCGCGCCACCGGGTCCGTCCAGGCCCGCCCCCGCATCCTCCCGGCCACCCGCACCGTACAGGCGGACTGGCGGCGTTCGCTCCGGGTCCGCGCCGACGGCTGGCCGGAGGGTGCGTACCTGCTTCGGCTGGACGCGGACAACGGCCACCAGCGCTATGTGCCACTGATCGTCCGCTCCGCGAGCGCGGCGGGCAGAACCGTGCTGATGCACGCCGTGGCGACATGGCAGGCGTACAACGTGTGGGGCGGCTACAGCCTTTACCAGGGCGAGAACGGTGCCTACGGCACGCGGTCGCTCGCTGTCGGTTTCGACCGCCCCTATGACGGCAACGGCGCGGAGAAGTTCATGGTCTACGAACGGGCGGTGGTGGTCCTGGCGGAGAGGCTGGGCATCCCGCTCGCCTACACCACGGGAACGGACGTGCACCGCGACCCCGGCATTCTCCAGGGCGCCGCCGCGGCTCTCTCGCTGGGGCACGACGAGTACTGGACGCCGCAGCAGCGGGCCCATGTCACCCGGGCCCGTGACGCGGGCACCAATGTGGCCTTCCTCGGCGCCAACGCCTGTTTCCGCCGGATCAGGCTGGAGCCGGACGCCTCCGGAGCCGACCGCACCGTCGTCTGCTACAAGACCGACTACCGCGATGATCCGTACCTCGCCCGCCACCCGGACATGCCGACCAACGACTTCCGTCGGCCTCCCGGAGCCTCCCCCGAGTCCTCCCTGACCGGTGTCCTCTACGAGGGCTACCCCGTGGACGCCCCGTATGTCGTCCACGGCAGCGACCACTGGATCTTCGAGAGAACCGGCGTGAAGCGGGGCGACTCCTTCGACCACCTGGTCGGGGTGGAGTACGACCGGGTCGTACCGGACATGCCCACCCCGGCGCCGCTCGAAGTGATCGCCCATTCCCCTCTCGTCTGCAACGGCACGCACAGCCACGCCGACTCCGCCTACTACACCGTCCCGAGCGGAGCGGGGGTCTTCGCCTCGGGAACGATGAGATGGGTCGAGGCCCTGATGGCGGGGACCCAGGAGAACGGGCGCAACCACGGCATGGATGCCCGTACGGGGGCTCTCGTCACCCGTGCCACGGAGAATCTGCTGCACGCCTTCGCCGCGGGCCCGTGCGGCCGGACCAGGCCGAAGCCCAGGGACAATGTGCGAGACGTGTACGCGTCCGCATCACGCTGATGGCATTCGTGCCGCCCGCTCGGTGAACTCCCGCGGCCACGGGTGCGGTGTTCCACCACGGCACGCAAGAGGTACGGGTCACCGCGGATCCCGGCGACTTCCTGCTTGTCCCCCCGTTCGTCCCGCATCGCGAGGGAACCCCGATCCGAACGAGCCCGTGGTCGTCGTGATCGCACGGACCACGCAAGACCCGATCAAGGTCTCCCTGCCCGAGCTGTACCAACTCAAGGAGACGGAAACGCATTTGGAGGAGCTGCGGTCCGACTCGAGGCCGGGCCGGACCGTCGGATCCGCCCGGCGGCGCGGACCGTGGGACGAGTAGGCTCGTGATCGCGGCATGCTGTCGGGCCAGAGGGCCGTCAGCAGCCCCGAAAACGACGGAGGGGGAAGCGTGGCCAGGATCGCCGCACTGTCGTACTACCCCATCAAGGGGTGCGCCGGCATCTCGGTGGACGATGCGACGCTGACGCCCGCGGGGCTTGCCCACGACCGGAGTTTCATGGTCACCGGCGCAGACGGCGTGTTCCGCAGTCAACGCCGCCATCCTCAACTGGCTCTGATCCGCCCGGAGATCAGCGCTGACGGCGGGCGCCTCACCTTGCGCGGCCCCGGCCTGGGCCGGCTGATCATCGATGTCGACATCTCCGGCGCGCGCCGGGACGTGGAGTTGTTCGGGACCCCGCACAAGGGCATCGACCAGGGCGACGAGGCCGCCGGATGGCTGTCGGAGTTCCTCGGTGCGCCGGCCCGGCTGGTGCGTGTGCCGCCGGAGCACGACCGGGTAACCGATGGCCGGACGCCCGGCACCTCCGGCTACGCCGACAGCTGTGCCATACACCTCCTCTCCCGGTCCTCTCTGGACCTGCTCAACGAACGGATGGCCGAACGAGGCAGCGCGCCGCCGCCCATGGACCGTTTTCGCCCGAACATCGTCATCGAAGGCTGGGACGAGCCCCACGTCGAGGATCGGGCACGCCACATCACCATGGGCGACGCGGAGTTGGGCTACGCCAAACCGGCCATCCGCTGCGTCGTCACGGTCGTCGACCAGACCGTTGGCGCAAAGGCGGGCCCCGAGCCGCTCCGCACGCTCGCCGGTTACCGGCGGGCGGCCGAAGGAGGAGTCGCCTTCGGTACGAAGTTCGCCGTGCTTCGGCCCGGAAAACTGTCCGTGGGCGACCGAGCGATCGTCGGCTCATGGGGCGAGCCGGAGCTGTAGGCGGAACGTCTCACCTACGGACGCAGGGAGATGAGCAGGCGCCGCCCCGGCTCATTGACACGGCACACGAGCCACCCGCCCCTCTTCGGCCGCCCGCACGAGTCGTCCCCGCACCCCGGAGCTTGCTCCCGCTCAGGAGTGGACACGCGCAGCAACGGATCACGCAATACGCGCCAGGACAGACTTGGCGAACATCACACTTCGACAAAACCTACATATCGGGCATTTCGCCCTGAAAATCACGGGCTCTCATCTCCGGGCCCCGTATGGTCACCGTGTCCTACGAATTGGGATTCGACCCGGTTTGACCGAGCCCCGTCTCCCGCTCATCGATGGTTCTCCGCGGCCCGAACAGTTGCCTGAGCGGGCGACCCGCTGCAGCCCATGTCACTGAGCGATGGTGACCAGACACCTCAGTGGCCCGGCTCGCAGCCGACCGCGGGTCCGGCGACACGACCCAAGACACACGGCGAGACAGGACACAGCCCTCATGTATGGATCACGCGTAATGACCGGCTCGCGGCGCGGTCTGGCCACTGCCCTCGCCGCGACCTCGCTGCTCACCGTGTGCACCATGGCAACCCCGGCCTCGGCCGACACCGTCAGCGCCTCGGCGGGTGGTTCGAAGGTCGTCTGCACCTCGAAGAAGCCCGGCCTGGCCGCCCAGCTGTCCCACGACATCGCCGGTGCCCTGGACGGGCGGCAGGGCACATCGTCGCTGGCCCTGTACGACCGGGCCAGCGCAACCACCTGCGGACTCAAGGCCGACACACATTTCGACTCCGCCAGCGTGGTCAAGGTATCGGTGCTCGGCGCACTGCTGCGGCAGGCCGAGGAGGAACAGCGGAAGCTGACTTCGCGTGAGGTGGAACTGACCACCGCCATGATCACCACGTCGGACAACGACGCGACCTCCGCCCTCTGGGAGCAGATCGGTTCCGCCGGCTTCACGAAGTTCCTCGCGCTGGCCCACATGGACCACACCGTTCCCGGTACGGGGCGGAGCTGGGGCCTCACCCAGATCACCGCGGGCGACCAGCTCCGGCTGATGCAGCTGCTGACGACGACGGAGAACGCAGTGCTCGCGCCCTCCTCGCGCAGCTACGCGCTCGGGCTGATGAATCACGTCGTCGCAGGTCAGAGATGGGGGGTGCCTGCCGGATCGCCCGCCACGGCGACCGTGCACGTCAAGAACGGCTGGCTTCCGCGCGACACCGGCGGATGGCGGGTGAACAGCGTGGGCGCCTTCACCGGCGGCGGTCACGACTACGGCATGGTCATCCTCTCGACCGGCAACCGCACCATGGACTACGGCGTCGCCACGGTCGAGGGGGCGGCCCGCCTCGTCCATCGCGACCTGGCGGCAGCCGCTGCGACGGCGAGCCGCTGAGCGGAGAACCGTTGAGCGGAGAACCGTCCGGGGCATGACCGGTCCGCGCGATGCGGACAGGTCATGCCCCGGACGGGACAGAGCCGCGGCGATCGCCTCCGACGGACCGCTGCTTTTTGCCGCGGACGCCGGTCCGGTCCGGCTCTCGATCCCGGCGTTGCGCGGCGCCGCTCCTGGCGCCGCGGAGTCCCGCCGGGCACTGTTCCGGCGTGGCCGGTGGTCAGCCGCTGTGCTCCACGAGGCCCGCGACGACGACGGTCTCCGCCACTGTGCCGGGGATGTCCTCCGGCGCCGCGCGCAGGATGTCGCGGGAGAGCACCACGAAATCGGCGGCCTTGCCGACCGTCAGCGAACCGCGGTCGCCCTCAAGGAAGTTGGCGTATGCCGAGCCCATCGTGTAACCGTGGACCGCGGCCTCCACGCTGATCGTCTCCCCCGGCATCCAGGGCTCCCCGCCGCCGAGGGGCCGCCGTGTGACGGCCGTGTAGATGCCGATCATCGGGTCCATCTCGGCCACGTTCCAGTCGCTGGAGAGCGCGAGCACGGCCCCCGCAATGTGCAGGCTGCGCAGGGGCCATGCCTTGTGCCAGCGGTCGGCACCGATGTTCTGCGCCCAGTCCTTGCCGGGTCCCGCGACCTCCGGGGCGCTGTGGCGGGGCTGCATGCACGCGACCACGCCCAGTTCGGCGAAGCGCGGCGTGTCGTCGGGGTCGAGGCACTCGACGTGGACGATCTGATGGCGGGCGTCCCTCGATCCGTTGACCGCGCGGGCGTGCTCGACGGCGTCGAGGACGGTACGGATCCCCCTGTCGCCGGTGGCGTGGACGAAGCACTGGAAGCCACGGGCGTCGAGCTTCGTCAGCAGGCTCGCGAACTCCTCGGGCGGGTAGAAGGTGTCGCCGCTGTGGTGCCGGCAGCCCGCATACGGTTCGAGGAGGGCCGCGGTACGCGGCTCGACGACGTCGTCGATGTAGAGCTTGAGCGGTCCGACCCGTATCCGGTCGTCGGCGTACCGGTGGGCGGCGGCGGCGAAGTCGTCGAGGTCGGAGTCCGAGGTTCCGCGCGGGTGGAAGAGGGCCGCGACGATCCGGGACCTGAGCCGGCCCTCGGCACGTGCGCGTGTGAAGAGGGCCAGGTCGTCCAGCGAGTTCTGGGGTTCGACCACAGTGGTGATGCCGAAGCCGATGGCGTCGTCCAGGGACTTGCTGAGGCGTCCGTACTGACGGTCAGCCGAGGCCCACGGCAGACCGAGCGTCCGCAGGGCACGGTGGCCGTCGCGGGAGAGGCCCTTGACGGCGAAGTCCGTGATGAAGCCGGTGGGCTCCCCCGTGGCCGGGTCGGTGGCGGCTTCGCCGAAGGGCAGACGGGTGTGGTCGCGGTCGATGCCGAGACGGCGCAGGGCCGCGGTGTTGACCCAGGCGGTGTGCACGTCGTAGCTCAGCACGAAGGCGGGGACGTCACCCGTGACGGGGTCGAGATCGGCGGCGGTCGGCATCCGGCCGTCCGGGATGGCCGAGTAGTCGAAGGCTTCCGCCTCGATCCACTCGGCGCCGGGGTGGGCCGTACGCCAGGCCCGGATGCGGGCGTGGACCTCGTCGAGCGTACGGGCTCCGGAAAGCTGGACGCAGGCGTCGTCCGAGCCGAGCCGGACGTGGTTGTGGGCGTCGATGAACCCGGGCAGGACCAGTTTCCCGCCGGCGTCGATCACCCGGGTGTCCGGCCCCGTCCATCCCGGTGCGTCCTCGTCGGGACCGAGCCAGGCGATGCGGCCGTCGACCACCGCCATCGCCTGCGCCTCGGGAAGCGCCGGGTCGACGGTGTGGATACGGGCGTTGCGCAGGACGAGGTGGGCGGCCATGGCCATGTGAGGTGACTCCTACTGGTGCGGGTGTTTCGGTGGGGCCGTGCCGCGCGGGCCCGATGCGGGCGTCGCGCAGCGGCCGTTCAGGAAAGGTCGGTGTGCGGCGCCACGGTCCGTCGGGCGAGCACCCAGTACACGAGCCCGGAGACGAGTGAGCCGAGCAGGGTCAGATCGGCGCCGCCCAGCGGCGCCACCAGCGGGCCGGTCCAGAGCTCGGAGTCGCAGGTGAGCGCGGCGAAGACCATGCCGGCCAGGAGCGCGGCCGCACCGGCGGGGTGGAAGCCGGACCGGTACCAGTAGGCACCGTCCGGTCCGGCGTGCAGAGCGGGTCCGTCGTAGTGGCAGCGGCGCATCAGCATGTCCGTGAGGAACACCCCGCCCCAGGGCGCGAACACGATGATCAACAGCGAGAGGAAGGACAACAGCGAGCTGGTGAAGTCGGTGAGGAACAGAGCGCAGAGAGAGCCCGCGGCGGTGACGCCCGCACTGATGATGATGGCCTTGGAACGGCTCCAGGGGACGCCGAGCACCTGAAGGTTCAGGCTCGACGAGTACAGGGTGACGATCGAGTTGGTGACCGAGCCGCCGAGGACGAGGGCGAGGAAGAGCGTCCGGAACCATCCGGGCAGCAGCCGTTCCGTGCCGGCCACGGCGTCGGTCATGTCCGTCTGTGTGGCGGCGGCCACCCCGGCGATGCCCAGGGCGGCCGACGACACGAAACCACCGAGGGCGCCGTACCAGGTGAGCGACCGCATCGAGGTCGTCCTCGGGAGGTAGCGCGTGTAGTCGGCGGGCATCGGAACGTAGCTGAACGGCCCGGCCAGCATCACGACGAATGCCAGGCTCCACCCGGACGCCCCGGGAGAGACGGCCGCTGCGGCCGTATCGGCGCCCGGCAGCAGGAACACCAGTAGCGCGGCGAAGCCGACGGCGAGAACGTACGCGATCCAGCGCTCTGCGAACTGGACGGTGGCATGGCCCCACAGCGCGACGACGAAGGTCAACGCGAGTGTGATCAGCAGCGCGAGGGCCCGCCCGGTGCGGCCGGATCCCACTCCTGTGTCCGCGAAGAACGCTTCGAGGGCGAGCGTGCCGACGACGGTGTTGAGGATCGTGTAGCCGATGCTGACCACCCAATTGAGCATTCCGGCAGGCCAGTTGCCGCGCACGCCGAAGGGGGCGCGGGAGATGACCAGGGTGGCGGTGCCGGTGCGGACGCCGCTCAGCCCGGCCGCGCTGATGGCGAAGAACGACAGGCCACCGATGACCACGACAGCGGTCGCCTGCCAGAAGGACAGGCCGAAAGCGACGGCCAGAGCACCGTTGATGACATAGGTGAAGGTGAGGTTGGACCCGAACCAGAGCCAGAACAGGTCCTTCGCGCTGCCGTGACGCTCCTCGTCGGGAATCGGGTCGATGCCGTGGGTCTCGACCTGGAAGACCTGATCGGCGGCGCCCGCTGTCCCACCCGGCGCCCTCGTGGTCGTGTCCTGTTGCGTCATACGCCCCGCCCCTCGTCCATGCGTGGCCCGGCAGCCGGGCGTCTCACTTTGAATGTCGTTCTAGAAGTTAGAACGGCATTCAAGATGCGTTCCAGCCACCTCGTCAAGACCTCTGCGAAGATCGGCCACTAAGGTCGTCACCGGGCACACGGAGGAGGAGGCGCGGCGTGACAACGACGGCGCGACGGCGTGACGGGCACCTGGCCCGGGAGCGGATGCTGGAGGAGGCGATGGCCGCCATCGCCGAGGACGGCCTGGCCAGGCTCACCATGTCGGCGCTCGCCAGGCGGCTCGGCACCAGCGGCGGCCACATCCTCTACTACTTCGGCAGCAAGGACCTGCTGCTCCTGGAGGCGCTGCGGTGGAGCGAGAACGCGCTCACCGATGAACGCCGGGCGTTGCTGACCAGGCGGGTCGGCATCGAGCGCAAGCTCGAACTCTTCCTGGAGCTGTATCTTCCCCGTGGACCGCGCGACCCGCGTTGGACGCTGTGGATCGAGCTGTGGGCGCGCACGGCGTCGAACGAGCCGCTGCGTCAGGCCCAGGCCGAGATCGACCGCGGCTGGCAGGACGACCTCGAATCACTCCTCGCCAAGGGCGTACGGAAGGGCCGCTTCGTCGCGGACCTGGATACGAAGACCCGCGCTTTGGAACTTCTGGCCCTGCTCGACGGGTTGAGCACCCGCGTGGTCCTCGGCCAGGGCGGGGCGGACCGCGACAGTGCGCTGCGCATGGCCATGTCCGTGACCGCGCGGCTGGTGGAGCGGGGGTGAGCCGGGCTGGAACCGCACGGGGAGTCCGAGCCGCACGCCGTGCGGCGCTGCGCAAGGCGAGGCGTCAGTGTTCAGCGGCTGGATAACGCCGGCTCGCCACCCGCCGCGAGTGCGAGCGCGACGTCATGAGGCGCCGACATGGCGCGAGTCCTCAGGCCGGCGCGTAGCCACGCTCCCGCACCAGGTCGTGCGCCAGCCGGGTGAACGCGCGGGCGGCGGCGCTCTCATAGCCGCTCTCCCGTCGCAGCAGGGTGGCGACGCGGGTGGGCAGAGGAGGGTCGACCGGAATGGGGGTGAGGTGGAAGTGATCGTCGGTGATGGCGTCAGGAAGAACGGTGGCCAGCAGCCCGGTGCGCCGCACGATCTCCGTGAGGGCCTGGATGCTGTTGGCCTCCACGGCGATCGGCGGGCTGACGTGATGATCGGCGAAGTAGCTGTCGATATGGCCACGGGTGGCGAAGTCGCTGCTGAGCAAGGCGAGTTGCTGGTCGGCGAGTTCGCGCACCGGCAACGGCCGCTCGCCGCGCGATCCGGTGCGCTGCGCGGTGACGACCAGGCTGAGCGTCTCGGTGAAGAGCGCGGTCGCGACGATCCCGGGCGGATGGGATCCAGCGAAGGCGATGCCGAGGTCCAGTTCGTCGGCCAGCAGGCTCGCCTCGATGCGGTCCTGGGTCATCTCCCGTACTTCCAGCGTGATACCGGGGTAGCGGGTGTGCAGCCCCTGCGCGAGAGGACCGATGAGATAGGCGGTGAACGTCGGCGTCGTCGCGAGGCGCAGATGACCGCGGGACAGGTCGGCGACATCGAGTACCGCGCGGTCGGCCGCGGCCAGCTCCCGCAGTGCGCGCCGCGCGTGTCGCGTATAGACCTCGCCCGCGTCGGTCAGGCGGACGCTGCGGCCGCTGCGGTCGAGCAGCTGGACGCCGACGACGCGCTCCAGCTGCTTGATCTGCTGCGACAGCGTCGGCTGTGAGATACGCAGGTCTTCCGCGGCGCGCGTGAAGTTGCCGTGTTCGGCCACCGCGATCAGGTAGCGGAGGTGGCGCAGTTCGGGACCCATGTCCGGATTATAGTTCGGGTCGATCGATACTCCCGAAATCGCACTACGCGACCTATGGACGCCGCCGTTGCCGGGACGACCCGACTGCCCTCTACGGCCGCCCCCTGCCCGCTTGCCCGTGCGACTAATCGGGAGGCTCCCGGCGGGAGTGGCGCAGGCGATGGCCCGGCATGTCACGCGATCCCACCGCGAGCACCCTGTCGCCGGGCGCCGGGGCGGCGTGGGAACGCCGCCCCGGCCGCCCCGTCCCGCGTGTCAGTCCTTCTCCACGTCGGTGGTGGTCAGTGACGCGTACCGGTGAGGATCGTTCCGGCGGATGCGCAGCGCGACGCAGAGGCCGGACACCAGGGCCAGGGGCAGCGGCGCCAGAAGCGCGACGTTCGTCATTCCCGTCTCACCGGTCAGCAGATCGAAGTGGAAGACGGCCAGGACCGTCAGCACGGCGAGTCCGGCGAACGATACGAGCGGCGCCCAGGCCACCCGGGCCGCGGACATGCCGCGCCGGTCCCGGCGGAAGAAGGCCCAGACAGCGAGCGCGGCCATGGCCTGCATGAGCATGATGCCCAGGACCGCGGTGCTGTTGGTCCACAGGAAGACCACGGTGTAGGGGTCGGCGGCCAGTGCGGCGCCTGCCAGGACGACCAGCAGATTGAAGACGGTCTGGGCGATCACCGCTCCGCTCGGCGACCCCTGCCGCGCGGAGACCCTGCCGAGGTGTCGGGGCAGGAGTCCTTCACGGCCGAGCGCGTAGAGGTAGCGGGCGGCGGCGTTGTGGAAGGCGAGCGCGGCGGCGAAGGCGCTGACGACGATGAGCGCGTGCATGGTGTCGGACAGCCACGCTCCCACGAACGTCTCCCCTGCCCGGAACGTGAGATCGGGGCCGGCCGCGGCGCGGGCCATCGTCACGGCCTCGTCCGTACCGAAGGCGCCCATGAGCAGCCAGACACCCGCCGCGTAGAAGAGTGCGAGGAAGCCGATGGCGATGAAGGTGGCCCGCGGTACGGTGCGGCGTGGGTCGCGGGCCTCCTCGGCGTAGATCGCGGTCGCTTCGAATCCCGTGAAGGCTCCGATGACCAGCACGAACATGCCCGCGATTCCGCCGCCGACGAGCGTGGTGGGATTGAAGGAGCCCAGGTCGAGAGCGGCGGTTCCGCGCTCGCCCAGGATGCCGCCGTCCATGACGAGCAGCGAGAGCACCTCAAGCACCAGGGCGATACCGAGGACCTTGGCGCTGAGTGTGACCCTGAGCCAGCCCAGCACTCCGACCGTGAGGACGCAGACGGCGGAGAGCGGCCACCAGGGAACGTCGGTTCCCGTGGCGTCGTGGATCGCTCCGGCGGCGAAGTAGCCGAAGGCGGCGGCGACTCCGGGGGTGATGAGGTTGTAGGAGACGACGGCCACGTAGGCGATGCCGACACCGAGCGTGCGGCCCAGCCCACGGGCCACGTACGCGTAGAAGGCGCCGGCGTTGCGTACGTACAGACTCATCGCGGTGAATCCGGCGGCGAAGAGCACCAGGAGCGCTCCGGAGATCAGGTAGGCGAGCGGGGCCCCTGGGCCGCCGATCCCGATGGCGAAGGGAGCCACGCCCGCCAGAACGGTGAGCGGGGCGGCGGCCGCGACCACGAAGAAGACCAGGTCGAAGGTGCCGATCCGGCCGGCGGCGAGGCGCGTGCCGGTGACCCCGTCCGGACCGGCGGGGGCGGGTGCATCCGTGTCGGGCGTGCTCACGGCGGCCGTCGGGCGCGGTGGGACTCTCATCGCTCTCCTCGCGGGTCGGGGGCGCCACCGGACGGGGCGGCGGCGTGCGGTGCGGGGCCGACGATGCTGCCGCCGTGGAGCACCAGCAGGCGCTGCGGGTGGGCCGCGACGACCTCGGGCACTTCGCCCGCCGCTACCGCGACCAGGTCGGCACGGCACCCCGGCGCCAGGCCGTAGCCGTTCAGGCCCAGTGCGGCGGCGGCTTCGTCGGTGACCAGCGAAGCGGCGTACCGCAGTTCGTCATCGCTCATCAGGCCACCCTGCAGGCCGATGACGGTGGCGCGTTCGAGCATGTCGGCGGTGCCGTAGGGCCACCAGGAGTCACGGATGTTGTCGGAGCCGGCGAAGACGCGCACGCCGCGTTCGCGCAGGCGCAGCACGGGAGGCATGGAGTGGCGCGGCCCGTTGGTCATGATCGCGACCCCGGCTGCGGCCAACGCGTCGGCGGTGCGGTCGAGTTCGGCGTCGTCGACGTCGCCGAGCGCGTAGGCGTGACTCACGGCGACGGTGCCTGCCAGCCCGAGCGCGGCGGTGCGCTCGGCGATGGCGCGCAGCTGGAAGGTACCGGTCTCGCCACCGTCGTGCAGGTGGATGTCGATGCCCGCACCATGGCGCTCGGCCAGCCGGAAGACGATGTCGAGCTGGCCCTTCACGTCGCCGTCGAATCCCGCCGGGTCGAGCCCGCCGATCAGGTCGGCTCCCTCGGCGAGCGCGGCATCGAGCAGGTCCGCGACGCCCGGTTCGGTCACCACTCCGCTCTGCGGGAAGGCCACCAGTTGAATGCCGAGCCGGTCGCGGAACCGCTCGCGCACGCCCAGGAGTTCGTGCAGGCTCTCCAGTCGCACGTCCGGGTCGATGTCGACGTGCGAGCGGACATGGCCGGTGCCGAGCGCCACCATGCGCTCGGCCAGGGCCGTGGCACGTTCGGCCACGGGGACGCCGATCTCCTTGCGCAGGGCCCGTTCATTGGCGATCTGCTCGCGCAGGCCGGCGGTGGTCCGGTGCGGCTGCCAGGGCGCACCGAACAGTGTCTTGTCCAGGTGGGCATGCCCGTCGACCAGGGCGGGCAGCAACAGGGCCCCGTCGAGACGGACGGCCCCGGTGTCACCTCCCGTGCGGGAGTCCCCGGGCGGTGCCGCCCGGTGGTCCTCGACGGCCGCGATGCGGCCGTCGCTCAGGAAGACGTCGACCCGGCGGCCATCGGCCAGGGCGGCGTCCACGAGGACGCTCGGCGCGGGCAGGGTCGACGACGGGGTGTCGGCATGCTGCGACACGGTTCCTCCAACTGTTCGTACGTCTCACGCCATGCCTCACCACCGGCTGCGGCCGGGAAGATGCTGGTGGGCGGCGGGTATCGACAAGTTAGCTGGTATACCGAATACCAAGCAATGGTTGTCGGGAATCGGTTTTCCCGGTCTGCGATGATCAGAGACATCCGGGCTTGCCCCCGGTCCGCCCAGCCGCGCATGGAGCCGCACCCATGACCACCCGTCGCCCCGACCGCCGCACCTCGATCGGCGACACCCATCAGTCCCTGCGGGACCGGGTCTACACCGAGCTGCGCGAGCGGATCATCGAGGGCGAGTACCCGGCCGGGCACCGGCTGGTGGAGCGGGAACTCGCCGAGGAACTCGGCGTGTCCCGGATCCCGCTGCGGGAGGCGATGCAGCGGCTGGAGTCGGAGGGGTTCCTCACCGTTCAGCCCCGGCGCGGCTCGGTGGTCGCCGATTTCGGGACGGACGACGCCGAGCACCTCTTCGACGTACGCGAAAAGCTGGAGGGCCTGGCCGCGGGCCTGGCTGCCCGCCGCGCCACCGATGCCCAGCTGCGCGACATGGAGCAGCTGCTGGCCCGCAGCCGCAAGGCCTCCGAAGCGGGCCGGCTGCGCGAGGCGGTCGCCCACAACGCCGACTTCCACCGGCGGATCGTCGAGGCGTCCGGCAACCCTCTGCTGCAGGACCTGATGAGCCCCCTCGACGCACGCCTGCGGCGCCTGTTCCGCCTCACTTCCGCTCTCGACGACGGTAACCCGATGTGCGGCGAGCACGAGCGGCTCTACACAGCGATACGCGACCACGACGCGCCGCGGGCCGAAGAACTGGCCCGCGCACACGTGGCGGGCACGCGCGCCTCCGCGATGCACTACCTGTCCTCCGGCGCCGCCGGGGACCAGGACGGTTCGGCGCAGTCCTGACCGCGACTCCCACCGCGTAGGTGAAGGCCCGCACGTACCCCTGACCGCCCGTACCGCGCCCCGCCGCACCCCTCATCCGTGTCCGGCGGCCGGCCCTCCGGACGCTCCACCCCGGCACCCCGGCACCCCGGCACACCACAGCGCGGCGCGGCGCGGCGCGGCCCGAGGGGCGATCAGCGTCCGAGCCGTTGACGGACGCTTCACGCAACAGGCCATAGACGTGATCAATAGATGTGATGGATAACGAGTCTTGGACACTATAGGTAAAGGTCATGCATGGTGAAGTACGTCAGCCCGTCGGGCCGGCAACCACCGAAGGGAGTGATCATGCACGACCTCACAGACGGCCCCGCCCGTTTCCGCCGCGACGTCTTTCCCGCCAAGGCGGGTCTGTTCGCCCGCCTGGCCACGACCCACCGGCCGGGGACGCTGTTCATCGGCTGTTCCGACGCCCGCGTGATCCCCGAGCTGATCACGCAGAGCGAACCGGGCGAGCTGTTCGTCATCCGTACCGCGGGCAATCTGGTCCCGGCCCATGCTTCGGTCCCGGACGGGGTCGCGGCGAGCATCGAGTACGCGGTCACCGTGCTCGGCGTGAGCGACATCGTCGTGTGCGGCCACTCCGCGTGCGGAGCCATGACCGCGCTGGCCGAGGACCACGACCTCAGCGCCGCGCCGGTGATCGCGGGCTGGCTGCGACACGCGGACGCCGCACGCGCCCGTGCCGCTGCCGGTCCCGCCGTACCGGCCACGTCCGCGGTGGACGCTCTGGTGCGGGCCAACGTGGCCGCGCAGCTGCAGAACCTGGCCACCCATCCCTCGGTGGCCCGTGCGCTGGCCGCCCGGGAGCTCACCCTGCGCGGCTGGGTGTTCGACATCGCGAGCGGCGCCACGGAGACGGTCGACGCCGCCCTGACCCCGGCCTGACCCGCCACCCCTTTGAACTTGCCGGCCACACCTCGGGGCCGGTGCCGCAGAAAGGAATCCCCCTCATGACACACGCCCAGTTCGACCCCACCGCCCGCCAGCTCCTCGCCGCCACCGCGGTCGAGGCCAAGACCCGCAAGGACCTCACCTGGCAGCAGATCGCCGACGCCGCGGGCCTGTCGGTCGCCTTCGTCACCGCCGCCGTCCTCGGCCAGCACGCCCTTCCGGAGAAAGCCGCCAAGGCCGTCGCGAAGCTGCTGGACCTGGATGCCGACGCGGTGATGCTGCTGCAGACCATCCCGACCCGCGGATCGATCCCCGGCGGCATTCCGACCGACCCGACCATCTACCGCTTCTACGAGATGCTCCAGGTCTACGGCACCACTCTCAAGGCCCTCGTCCACGAGCAGTTCGGGGACGGCATCATCAGCGCGATCAACTTCAAGCTGGACGTGAAGAAGATCGCAGACCCCGAGGGCGGCGAGCGTGCCGTCATCACACTCGACGGCAAGTACCTGCCGACCAAGCCCTTCTGACGAGTTTTCAGCACGGCCACGGCGGGCCGGCGCACACGCCACGGCCGTCTCCGGCCCGCCCTCTCCCTTCCCCTGTGAAACCGCCTGCCCGCCAGGCGCAGAATTCCCCCGGAGGACCTGTATGGACTTCGTCCAGCGCACCATCGACATCGCCCGCCAGAACGTCGAAGAGGGCGGGCGCCCCTTCGCCACCGTCATCGTCAAGGACGGCGAGATCCTCGCCGAAAGCCCCAACAGGGTCGCGCAGACCTCTGATCCCACCGCCCACGCGGAGATCCTCGCCATCCGTGAGGCCTGCAGGAAGCTCAGCACCGAGCACCTGACCGGCACCACCATCTACGTGCTCGCCCATCCCTGCCCGATGTGTCTGGGGTCGCTGTACTACTGCTCCCCCGACGAGGTCGTCTTCCTCGCCACGCGGGACGCCTACGAGCCGCACTACGTGGACGACCGCAAGTACTTCGAACTCGCCACCTTCTACGACGAGTTCGCCAAGGACTACACCGAGCGCCGGCTGCCGATGCGCCACGATCCGCAGGACGCCGCCGTGGCCGTCTACCGGTTGTGGCAGGAGCGGAACGGCGGCGAGCGTCGCGTCTCCGGCGCGCCGACCGCCGGCTGAGAGCCTGTCGGGTGGCCTCTGATCGGGCGGCCACGCCCTGGCACGCACTCCCCCAAGGCCTCAAGGGCCAGGGGGGACCCCCTCCCGCGTTGCTGAAATGCCCTGGTAGCTCCATCCCCGAGCTCTCAGCTTCGTTCGAGCAGGGGAGACCCCATCCGAGGACATCCCGGCGCCTTGGAATCGCACGCA
>NZ_JBEYTM010000030.1:0-89971 GCF_040643055.1 Streptomyces sp. NPDC047515 | reverse complement strand
GACCGACACCTTCCTCGGAGCCCGCTACCGCAGACTCGTCAAACACCGGGGCCATAAGAAGGCCGTCGTCGCGGTGGCCCGGTCAATGCTGGTGATCGTCTGGCACATCATCAACGACCCCGCCGCCCGCTTCGAAGACCTCGGGCCCGACCACCACCAACGCCTGGTCAACCCAGCCCGCAAGACCCAAGTCCTCGTCCGCCAGCTCCAGGCCCTCGGCCACCAGGTCACCCTCGCCCCCATAGAAACTGCGGTCTGAGCACCACAACCACTCCAAGCCCGTCCGCCCGGCTGACGCCGAACAGACGCTGCCGCCTGCCCAGCTGGTCTGGGATTTTCCGTTCAGAGGGTGCCCCGTGGCGCTCATCGGCCAATCACATTGAGCCAGTTGGCCAGCTTGGCGGCCTCTACAAGATCCTCACCCGAGACGCACTGTTCGGCGAGCTCCTCCAGGTCTGTGATGACATGCCGGATTTTCTGGTTCAGCGCGGCCCGAAGATCGGGGTTTTCGGTCATGTTTCTCCTCGTTCTTGAAGGGTGAGGCCGGGCGGTGGTCGCACCCGCCCGACCTCGATGGTCAATTCAGGGCGCTGGCGGAGCTTCCGACTCTGTACACGGAGGAACACTCCCAGCAGAAGGACGAGCCGGGCCGGCGAGGCTTGCCGCAGGAGCCGTTCTTGCCGTCGCACTCGTTCTTCTCACGCGCAGCGTCGATTGCCTGCTGGTCTGTCCATGGCGGGGGCGTCCACGTCTCCTCGGTGCCCCGTGAAGGGCCGAACGGATCCTCGGCCTGGGCGGGGAGCTTCGGAACCGTTGACGGTGGGGGAGAAGCGATAGCGTCCCGCAGCCGGCGGGCCACGATCGCGCCCACCGACGTCTTCACCTCGTCGGGCAAAGGGCGACCAGCGATGACGTGCCGAAGCTGATCCTCCGTCCAGCCCTCGATCAGCATGCCGGTCACCGTCAGGCCCTGATCGGTGAGCGTCTTCCCAGTCAGCAGGAACTGAGGGCTGTTCGCGCCGATCGCGAGCAGCAGATCAACACCTGGACTTCGACTCGACATCTCGCTGCCGTCCTTCCCTCCCGACCCGCTGTTCGACGAGTCCGCAGACAAGGAAGGACGGCTAATGGCTTCACCTGGTGGATCACTAATGGATTGCAGGTCAGATTGACCCCTGCCACAGGTCACATTGACCTGACCATCAGAGCAATCTGACCTGTGGTCCAGGTCAGATTGAACTGTTCGCAGGTCAGAGCCCTGCTGGGGGTACAGGTCAGATTGAACTGTCTGCTGGTCAGAGCCGGTATCCGGGCCGTGCGCAGCAGGGGTGCCATCGAACGATAGGCGGTCGATCTCGTTGTCGTCGTACGCCCGCCGTGCCCGAGCCATCGAAGCCAGCAGCGGCAGGTTCACGCGCGCCAGATTGCTGGTCTCCGCCCGGCGGACCGACCGCACGAGGTTCTTGTTGATCAGCTTCTTCTTAGTGCGTCGTACGGTGCTCACTGACGTGCCGGTGTCCTCGGCGAGGCGTTCCTCGCCAGGCCAGCAGTATCCATGGGGGTCGGTGTAGTTCGTGTACGCCAGGAGCAGCAGCTTCTCGCTGCCCTCCAAGCCGCCGGCGGCGAACACCATCGCCATGTGCTCGACGCTCATTCGGTTACCTCGGAGTCTTCGACCTTGGCGTTCTTGCTGCTGTTGCAGGGACGGCAGAGGGTCTGGAGGTTGTCGGCGCTGTTTGCGCCTCCGAGGACCCAAGGATGGATGTGATCAAGGGTGAGATCGTCGGTGTCCCCACAGCGGGTGCACTGGTAGCCGTCACGCTCGTAGATGAAGTTGCGCAACGCGTCCGAGATGCCCGTGCGCTGCCTCTTCGGCCCCAGGACAGTTCCGAAGTCCTTCCGGCGCTGCCTGCCGGGCGCCTCCGCCAGATCCGCCCGCACCTCGGGGCCCAAGGGAGCCTCGCCGCGAGCCGCCCGGTCGGCATTGACCTGATCGATGTCAGGGAAGGCCGAGTAGGGGATCAGGAGGTCGTAGACCTTGGGCCGAGACCACTCAGGGAGGTGCGCAACCACGCCCTGGTCGCCCTCGGCGATCAGGGCACGTTCGGCAAGGGCTCCCAAGCGGCGCTGAACGGTCTTCGCGTCCACGAGGGCGACAGCCGCGATCTCCTTCTTCGACAAGGCGGCCCCCGTGCCGTCGCTGCGGGCCGCCTCCGCCAGAGCGATCAGGATCAGCCGCTCATGGGTGTTGGCGCCCGCCGCCATCTTGAGCGCCCACAAGATCGGAAAGCTCATGCCGTCACCCCCGCCGTACAGAGGATCACGCTGCGTGGGCTTGCGGTGACATGGACTGCTACGGGTACGCTCATCGAGGTCCTGCTTTCACGAGGTGGACTTTGTGCAGCGGGCTCGAACCCCGCTGTTGTGCTTGGAAGGCCGGGTGGAGCTGCGAACTCTCCGGCCTTCTTGCATGTCCAGGGCTGCCGCGAACCGCGGCTATGCCACTGCGTAACCGGCTCATGAGCGGCGCGGCCGCCGAGCCCGCGGCTTCTTGTCCGGCCCTCTGACGTCCGGCTGCGCCGGGCGCTTCCGGAAGTAGTCCAGGAGTATTCCGGTCTCCATCGTCCGGGCATTGCCGATACGGATGTACGGCAGTCGCTCCCCCTCGCCGAATGGCCAGTCGTCCCGCGTACGGGCGAGGTAGCGGATGGTGTCGCCGGTGGCGTGCGGGAGGAGCCCGTTCTCAACGAGGAGCCTGGCGGCCGACTCGAAGGTCACGAACGGCGGGAGGTTGTCAGGGGTGGGAGTGGTGACCATGAGGTGCACACCCCCCATGGCCTTTTCGGAGTCTCGCAAAAGCCCATAGACTCATAACGAACCCTTCTTCGCGGATCGGTTCACGTAGCCGCTTGTCTTCGCAGGTCGGCGGCTATGGGGGCGGTCGGCCGGGTGATGACCGGTCGGCCGCTCGTGCGTTCAGGCTGGCTGCGTGAACGCGTCAGAGATCAGGCGTTACCGGCCCCCTCCTGCGCTCGGAGTGACGTAGTCCAGCGGAGAATCGTGGATCCCTCGGCAACCTTGACGGCCACCTCGACGACCCGGCCGTCTTCCAGCGTGACGGTACGGACGACCTGAGTGACGACAACCTCGGCGGCGGTCAGCCCCAGCGTTTCCTTCTCAGTTGTTGTGGCGAGCCGGCTGGTGACCTCCTCGAGAACCTGGTCCTGGGCAACGCCCAAACGTGACGCCGCAAGCTCCCTCGAAGCGCCGGTGGATACCGGTTCCTGGAGCTCGGGCGTTACTGCGATCACGTAGGCGGGGTAGTAGCTGCTGCTCAGGTGCACAGGCATACCGCCCCTGCTTACGACCCTGCGCCGAACCTGCACGGGTGTGCCTGGCGGGACTTCAAGCCGCAGGGCGACCAGCGCGTCAGCGCCGACGGTGCCCACTTCGAGAATCCGCGACGACTCGCCGCTGTCGAGAGCGCTACCTGTAGCCGCATGCAACGCGACTCTGGTGCCGATGCTGGTGCTGGCCGGCGCGGCCACAATCGTTCCGACGCCCAGCTTCGTGAGGGTCAGCCCCTCCATCTTGAGGACCCGGTATGCACGGTTCACGGTCGTATGCGCAACGCCGAATTGGTCGCCGGCCTTCTTGAAACTCGGCATCGTGTCGCCGGGCTGAAGAGTTCCGTCCTGGATCTGCTGGCGAAAGTGCGCAGCGATCTCTGCATACCCAGGGGTCTTGGACATGTCCTGCCTCCCTTCTCTGTCGTGGACTGCTCACTTCGTCGTGTGCAGCGGTGTCCCCCTGAGGGTAGTCCACGTAAACATCTCGCGCTAGTACTAGCGCTCAGGGTCGCGATGGGTCTACATTGAGGTTGTCGGAAACGGCGGCGGTCCAGAAACGCCAAAGGGCCCGGGTGTGTCACCACCCGGGCCCGGCGGGGCCACCGAAGTAACCCGACGAACCGTGTCCCACCTGCCGCAACAGGAGGTCGATCCGCGTGAATCAGCGTAACCGCATCACCGGACGCACCGCATCCACCACCGACACCGACTTCAACGAGGCGCTCCAGCGTGTCGTGACCACCCCGGCCGTCCGCACCCGCCGCCTCGTCGCCGCCGGCGTGAAGCGCGGCAACCGCCCCTTCGCCATCAAGGCGGTGGCAGCGTGACCGCCGACATGCCGTTCGACGTCGACCCGCTCCTCATCGCTGAGATCGAGGACCACTTCGACGCCATCGACTCCGAGCCGTCGGAGTGGTCCGCGGCCGCCGTCGCGCACACCCACTCGCAGATCTACGCCGCCGTCACCGGCGCGTTCGACGAGATCGACCTCGTCGACCTCACCAAGACCCTCCTGAGCAACGCCGCCCCGCAGGACCGCATGGCTGTGACTCGGAGGATCGACGACTGGTTCGGCCACATCCCGCACCCCAGCGCAGAAGACGGGGAGCTGTGATGACGAGCGAAGAGCAGCAGGCGCACGCTGCGGCCACCGCCGCTTTGGAAGCCGCCCGCGCCCAGGCCGCCGCCGACCTCGCGGCAGCTCAGGAAGCCGCCGCACGCCTCGCTGAACTCACCAGGGGCCAGCAGTGACCACGAACCCCGTACACACCGCAGGCAACGCGGTACCGGCCCTGGACGACGAGTTCGTCGGCGTCCTCGACGACCTGGCAGGCGTGCACCCCGGCATCGACCAGATCCGGTCCGGGATCCGCCTCCTCGCCCTCGACCGGCACACCCCGGACATGACGCAGACGCTCCTCGCAGCCCTCGCCGGGTCGTCCGACGGCACGGACATCCTCACCGCCCTCGCCCTCCTCATCGGCCGGCTGTCCACCGCCGACACCAACCCCGCCCTCCACAACCTCCCCCTTACCCAGCAGAAAGAGGCCCAGCGCCACGGCGAAGCCGCCGTCTACGACCTCACCGACCCCGACCTCCACCAGCACGCATCCGAAGCCGCCGCCGCCATCGACGGCATCTGACCCCGAAGGACCACCGCCATGCCGAAGCACATGAGGTTCGGACCGGACCTCTCCCAGAAGCTCTACAACGCCATCGAGCGCGACAACCAGCGCGAGGACGCCGGCATGCACGCCGACGACCGCACCACCTGCTGGCCGCACCAGTCGTGGGCTGAGGACTGCGAAGACCAGCACACCCGCTGACCACCCCACCCCTGCGGGGGCTGGTCGAGCCGACAGGCCAGCCCCCGCACACCCCGAAAGGACCCGCCATGACCACCACCGCACCCGCCACCGCCGAGAGCATCCTCGCCCGGTACGCCGCCGACATTGCGTTCGTGGCGGAGGAGAAGCCCGCCACCACGGTCAGCGACTTCACCTACCAGGTGACCGTGGCCGCCGAGAACTTCGAGGCCGCTGGCATCAACGGCGGTGACGAGCTGGCGGCTGGCGCCCAGTACCTCGCCGACGGCGCTGGCGCGACGGACAACGCAGAGCGGTCTGTCCTTCTTGGCAAGGCCGCCGAGTACCTCGCCCGGGCCAACGACATGGCAGACGAGTACCGCGACATGTGCTGACCCGGCCCGCCCTGTCGTCCCCAGCCCCGCGGCTGGTGGCGGCAGAGAGGCCCGGACCACCCGGACCTCGAGCTCCACCAGCACGCACCCGAGCCGCCGCCATCGACGGCATCTGAAGGAGCCGAAATGCCTGACACCCGAGAGCCCGCACAGCTTGTTGCGGACGTCATCCGCGAGGCCGTGACCTGCAATCGAGAGCAGTGCACGCCGGAGGACCACCAGCGCTTCGTCGCCGAGAACCTGCGGATCGCAACTGAGCGGATCAAGAACTCCTGACCACCCCACCGCGGGGTTCGGCCGAGCCGACAGGCCGGACCCCGCACCACCCCGACCTCCACCAGCACGCATCCGAAGCTGCTGCCGCAATCGACGGCATCTGACCCCGAAAGGACGCGAGTTCATGACCACCCAGACCGAGACCACCCAGACCACCACGGCGCAGGAGGTGTCCTTCGAGATCGTCACCATCGATGGGGCGATCTACCGCAAGGGCGAGAAAGCCCCCGTCGGCACCGTCACGACCGCGTCCTTCGGCGCGAACATTTCCGTCTGCGTTGAGTCCTACGCCGAGGTGGGGGACTGGATTGAGATCCAGCTGTCCGACGGGTACGCCGTCGCTTTCCCCGAGTCGCGCATCGCCCGAGTCGTCACCCGCACCCTCTGACCCGGCCCGCCCTGTCGTCCCCAGCCCTCCCGGCTGGTGGCGGCAGGGCGGCCAGACCACCCGGACCCCGCACCACCAGCACGTACCCGAAGCATCCGCCGTCATCAGCAGCCACTGACTCCGAAAGGACCACCCATGACCACGCAGACCGAGACCGCCACGTGGCCCGAGGGCGTCATCGCCCGCTACCTCACCGTCGGCGGGGACACCGTCGACCTTGCACACATGGATCGCTACTACCCCACGGAGGACGGGATCGGCGAGACCCGCAACCTCACCTTCGCCACCTGTGTCGGATGCCACGCGGCCGAGGAGTTCAGTCACTGGCGAGTCGTCAAGCGCATGACCTTCGACGACGAGGTGCGCGACCTGGGTGCAGCCGATACAGCCGCCCGTGCATGGGCGCAGGCGCACGCCGAGAAGTGCCGCGCCATGCCGAAGCCGACCGCCTGACCCGGGCCGCCCTGTCGTCCCCAGCCGGCTGGTGGCGGCAGAGAGGCCCGGACCACCCGGACCCCGCACCCACCCATCCCGCCCCCCGAAAGGCCCTCATGCCGATCACTTTCCGCAAGAGCATCCGGATCCTCCCCGGCGTCCGCCTCAACATCAACCGCCGCTCCTGGTCCATCACCCTCGGCGCCAAGGGCGGCCCGCACTACACGCGCAGCAGCACTGGACGCCGCACCACCTCCATGAACCTCCCCGGCGGGTTCGGATACCGCTCCAGCCGCCGCAACAACCGCACCTGACCCCGTACCACCCGCCAGCACCGATCAGGAAGGACCCGCCCATGCTCTCCCAAGTGCAGAACGCGGTCGAGCAAGTGCCCGTGCAGGCATGGGCAGTCCTGCTCGCCCTCGTCACCCTCGCCTTCGGCTACCGCATCGCCCCGAACCTCCGAGCCCGCGCCGGCCGCCGCAAGCCCCGCGACGCCAAGAAGCGCCGCAGCATCATCGGCTTCCTCGGCATGGGCCTCGTCGTCGTCGCTGGCCTCGCCCTCTCCACCAACACCTCCGCCCGCTTCGCCCAGCAGCGCCTCCACATGGACGCACCCTGGCACATGACCGTCGGCCTCGTCCTCGAAGCGATCGTCCTCGGCCTGTCCGTGTACGCATGGGCGTTCAACGACAAGGGCGCCACCCGGGCCGCGTACCTCCTTGTCTTCGCCCAGGCAATCGGCGCCATCGAAGTCGTCCGGTTCGAAGGCGAAGACCTCGGCACCGCCCTCGTCCGCATCGTCGGCCCCGTCATGCTCGCCTACGGCCTCCACAAGCTCCTCGGCCTCGAAGCGAAACTCGGCAAGGTCGAAATCAAGTCCGACGGGCTCCTCGCCCGCGCCTGGCGCGACCGCCTCAAGCGCCTCGAATCCAAACTCGGCATCGGCTCCCGCGGTGCGGACGCCGAAGCGATTTCCCGGAGCAATGCCGCCGACCAGTTCGTGAACCTGAACTCCATTGGAAAGCCCCGGCGCATGACGGACCGAATGTACCGGCGAGCTCTGGTGAAATCCGGCCGGGCTGCCCTGCACGGTCTCGAAGGGCTTAACCGGCAGATGGCGGAAGCCCGCCTGGTGGACCGGATCGCCTACGAGAAGGGCATGCAGATCGGCGGCCAGCACTTCGAGACAGCGCTGATGCGGGGAGTGCGGTCGAACACCGGATCGCAGGATCTGGACGCGGCCGCTCCGCATGGCTTCACCCTTCTGACCAGCGCGGCTTTCGAAGCCGCACCCTCCGGCCAAGCCGAGGACACGGACGAGCCGCATCCCGACAAGCCGCAGCCGCGTTCGAGCCCCGCAGCGACCGACGCCGAGCGAAAGGCCCGCGCCTTCCGCGTCTACGCAGACCTCAGCCAGCCTTCCCAGCGCGCCTTCATCAAGCTGTGGCGCGAACGCGGATACGGCGAATCCGACCAGACACTCCGAGACCTCTACAACGAAATGCACGCCGCCTTCGAAAAGGCCCGCAAGGGGAGCAACGACTGATGCCCACCACCCAGACCCTGTCCCTGGCCCCGTCCGCGTTCACCAGCCCCGACATCCGCCCCACCGGAACCGACGCCGCGAAGACGGTCGAGGCCCGCATCCCGGACCTCGACATGGAGGAGATCCGCGACGAGCTGTTCGCAGCCCTGCAGAGCATCGAGGACCTGCGTCACCAGCACCCGTACGAGGCCTCTGGGTACGTCGGAGAGCCCGTCTACCGCCCCGTTACGAACGGTGACGGAAGCGGTGATGCCAACGCCAAGACCAACACCAACTTCGGAACCCACACCCCCATCCAGGCCCCCAACCCCCGGAAAACCGCCCTCTGATCAGCAGTTTTCTTGTCGGTTGGCCTTGAGGTTGGCGTTGACCTTGATCTCCGAGTTGGCCTTCCGAACGTCACGCACAGCAACGCCCCAGTCGTCTGAGCCTTGAGAAAGAGGACCCGTCCGTGAGCACCGACAGCTTCAACCTGGCACCCGCCGAGGCCGGTGCCACACTCACCGCTCCGCAGCCCACCACCACCCAGGCCGCCGCCGACACCACCACCCCGAAGAAGACCAAGAAGAAGAACGAAGCGGCCCCCGAAACCCCCACCGACGGCACCGTCGCCGGAGCCGTCATCCCCGGCGCAGCCCTCACCGGCCTCATCAGCCTGTGCTGGATGATCCACCAGTTCGGCCTCCCCGCCGTTCTCGCCGGCGTCATCGCCTGTGCCCTGGCCGCGAGCGCCGCCCTGGTTGCGAAGGCCCGGCGCGGCACGCGGTCCGTACGGAATGCCCGGAAGAACGCCCTGGGCGCCGTCGGCGGTGGCGGGGGAGCGGGTCCTGGCCGCAGTAAGGGCGGGAGCGGGCAGTCCCTTCGCTCGTCCGCGGGCGGAGGTTCCTTCGGCGGTTCCGGGCGTGGCGGCAACCGGAAGCCCGGCAGCGGGTCGCTGGGCGGGTTCGGGGGCGGAGGGAAGGCAGGCTCGACAGGCCCCGGGCGGTCGGGTGGTCCCGCCTCGCTGAAGCCTGCGGGCCTGAACACGGCCAAGAACGGGACGGGCAAGTCGGGCGCCACGTTCAGCCCGGCACCCGGCCGCACCGGTGCCGGAGGTGCAGGCGGTGGCGGAAAGAACCGGATCCCGAACCAGCCCAAGCACCGCGGCGGCACAACGTCCACCGGTCTCGGGTCCGTCGGAACCAGCACCGGTCCGGGGAATCGCGGTGGCCGGGGCGGACCGAACCGGAAGTCGCCGGCCGCGGATCGGCTCGGCCGCATCCACGACCGGAAGAACACCTCTGGCACCCAGAACACGCCGAACATGAAGCCGTTCAAGGACGCCCCGAAGACCAGCACCCCCACCCGGCCGCTCAGCAAGAACGAGACGAAGAAGAACCGGGCCTTGAAGGAAGCCGCCCGCAAAAACGGCGCCGCAGCCGTGGAACTCACGAAGGACATCCTCAAGAACGCCAAGAAGCAGAAGGAGACGGAAGGCAGCCGCCGTCAGCGTCGGGTCAGTGACCGGCTCGACAAGACCCGCGGCAAGGTCAAGCGGATCAAGCAGTTCCAGAAGGACAAGGCGGAGCTCAAGGAAGCACGCTCTGACCTCTGGCGCCTGCGCAAGCTCCGGATCAAGACGGCCACTGCACGTGTCCGTACCGCCGTCCGCCCTGTCACCCGCCGCTTCTCACGGGCGGCCGCTCACGTGTGGCGGTTCGGCACCCACGCCTTCAACCGGGCGCACATGATGCTCGGCACGATTCGTTACGCCGACCTCGGCCCGAACTGGGTGAGGCCACTCGCGAAGCTCCTGCACGCCGTCACCAGCCCTGTCGCCCGCCTCATCCACGCCACCGGGTCCTGGAACTGGCTCAACAAGTGGATGTACCGCAACACGACCACCCAGCCCGACCCGAACGGTCCGAAGCTCAAGCCCGTATCCCCGGCAGCCGTCGCCGCAGCGGTCATCCGCGATCACGCCGCCCACCAGGCAGTCAACAGCCCGTGGGACGCACCATCACCGAAGGGAACACCCGCCATGTCCTCCTCCCTGTCCGGAGCCATGCCGCTCGCCTACGCCGCCGAAGCCGTCCGCAACGCGGGCATCATGCTCCTGATCAACCCCGCCGAGAACATGACCGGCTACGAGGCGACCATCCGTCAGCTGTCCGACGTGCAGGCCGCAATCAGCCAGGTCGTCCAGGCCGCCGCCGCCTCCACCCGCGAGAACTTCGCGGTCAACCCCGTCATCAGCGACGCGTACGACGACACCGCCCAGTACGGGTACAGCCTCGCCGAGCGCCTTGATGCGATCCCCGTCCTGTTCCGGATGGTCCACGCCGAGCAGCTCAAGAACCTTGAGAACCCCACCCCGCAGGCCGCGAAGTGGGACATCGGCGCCAACCTCAACGACTGACCCGCACGCCCCGCAACCGATCCGCCGCAGGACAAGTTCTGAACAGCACCACCGGCCGGGCCCGCACCCCGCAGGCCCGGCCACCACCCCCGCCCAACCCACCAAGGAGCCCACCCCGTGTCCATGTTCGACCGCCCCCGTAACCACGAGCCGATCCCGTGGCGGCACGGCACCATCACCACGCCGCTCTACACCGCGGCCACCGTGTACGCCGGCAGCCTCGCCATGGACCTCGCCACAGACGGCACTGGCCTTCCGATCGCTCTCATGGGGCTCGGCTCCGTCACCGGGATCGTCACCGCCGCCGCATCCCGCTGGTTCCGCACCCGCCACCAGACCGGCCCCGCACGCCTCTTCCACACCGCGTTCACCGCGACCTGGACCACCGCCACCTACGCCTGGCTCACCTGGGCCTCCTACGACTCCCCGTGGACCATGGCCTCCGCCGCAACCGTCGCAATCGCCACCGCAGCCCTCACCCCCGCCTACGCCGTCGACCGCTACCTCCGCCACGACATCATCGCCGCCCAGTGGGCCGAGGAAGCCAAGCAGAACCAAGTCGTCGACGGCAACGAATGGGAGCGCCTCTTCGAACAGGCCGGCGCCCGCGGCGTCAAAGTCCAGACGGACTCCTTCACCACCCGCAGCGGATACGCCCTGCCCCTCAAGCTCACCAGCACCCCGTACAACCAGATCCTTCCCATGCTGCCGATGATCGAGACGAAGAAGGGCGACCTGCGAACCGGCGCCCTCGACCTGCGCCCCGGCGACAGCGGAATGGCCTCCGACGCCGTCCTGTACGTCTCCACCCGCGACGTCCTGTCCGAGTCCGTCAACCTGCCCGACGACGCCCACCCCCTCACCATCACCGAACCCCTCACCCTCGGGATCCTCGAATCCGGCGAACCCTTCGAGATCAAGTTCCGGCAGAACTCGGTGTTCATCGCCGGGAAGAAGGGATCCGGAAAGTCCGTCCTCCTCCACTGCATCATCAGCGTCATCACCCGCTGCACCGACGCCGTCATCTGGATGATCGACATGGCCGAAGGGAACACCGCCAAGCGATGGCTGCGCCCGTGGGTCGAGCAGTGGAAGGACCAGCACGGCAGGCTCATCGACCGGCCCATCCTCGACTGGGTCGCCACCTCGGTCGACGAAGCAGTCCGCCTCCTCAAGGCATCCGTCGCCGTCGCCGACGGACGGGCCCGCCGCATGCCCGGCAGCAAGATCCGCCCCACCGCCGACACGCCGGCCCTCATCGTCATCACCGACGAGAACCCTGTCCTCATGTCCTGCATCCCCGAAGCGATCCAGGAAAAGGTCAGCGGCATCAAGAAGGGCCGCAAGGCCGCCGTCGACTACATCGACGCAGCCCAGCGCGGCACCGGCCCCAACACCGGCGGCGGCGAAGTCATGTCCCAGTACGACACCGTCATCGGCGGACGCTTCCCCAAGAAGGCCGAAGGCCAGTTCGTCTTCCCCGACTACTACCAGCGCGTCGACCTGTCCAAGCTCCCCGGAAACGGCGCCTTCTACGTCCTCGACGAGCAGCGCTCCAAGACCGGCATGGGCCCCGAACGCTTCAAGGGCTACTTCATCTACGACGACGACGAGCACCCCGACGGCACCGAAGCCCGCGTCATCGAGGAGAAGGCCGTCGAACGCTGGGACATCCGACCCGACCTCGACAAGCAGTCCCAGACCGACGCCGAACCCTACGGGTACTCCACCCGCTGGGAAGACAAGGAGCGCATGGCCTGGCTCCTCGACGCCATCGGCCTGCCCACCCACAGCCCTGCCGCACCCGGCCCGACCCCGCAAGGACCGGCCCGGCCCAGCCGCCCGTCAGCTGCAGCCGCCACTGGAACTATCGCCCCGCTGCCATCCATCGACTCCTACCTCGAGCGCAGCCAGCAGCACCAGAACCAGGAGCGACAGGACACCACCGAACCCCAGCTCGACCCTGCGGCACTCGAACGCTTCCTCACAGAAGCCGAGAACCTCACCAAGCAGGCCGCAGTCGACCTCATCAAGCCGAAGAAGGACCGCCGCCACCCCCGGCGGGACGAAGTCACCGACTGGGTCAAGGCGGCAGCCGACGACGGGATCACCGTCGCCGACATTCGGACCCGCCTCGAAGCTCTCTACCCCGGCGAGACCCCGCCGTCAGACACGGCGATCCAGAAGTGGTTCGCCGACCACCCCAACATCGTCAAGCCCGGACGCGGCATCTATTTCTGGGCCGACGAACCGAACACGACGGGGGAGTAGCACCCCCATGCACGGCACCACCCCGCACCAGGCGATCGCCGCCCGTCTCCCCGACGGGCGGCTCCTCATCGCACAACTCAACCCAGACCTGCCCGACAGCCCCCTACGTCAGGCGCTTCGAACCGCAGGAATCGACCTCCCCCTCACCACGAGAAGGGACCAGCCACTGGAGACCCGTTGACCGCCACCCTGAACCCCGACCAGCTCGACCTCGAGGCCGCCCGCCTCTACGACACCGCAGCCTGGCAGCAGATCGTCACCAACTGGCAGTACACCGCCCCCGAACCCACCCCGCGAGCAACGACCGAAGAGGCCGAGAGCCTGGCACCGGGGGACTGGCGGAACCTGCTGTCCGCCCCCGTCGACCAGCTCGTCGACACCGCGATCCGCACCCTCCCCGCCGCCCCGCCCGACGAGCGCCCCCTGCCCGGCCGGCTTGGTGCGATCCTTCCCGACCGCCTGCACTCCTGGCGCCGCATCGGGCAGGCCGACATCCGGCCCAGCACGCACCTCGCCTACGCCCGGCAGATCCTGACGGACTGGGGGTGGATGAATCAGCCGTACAGGCTTCGGAACGGGCGCGGTGCCCGCTGTATCTGCGGAGGGATGCTCACCGCTCACCGACTTGGCTACGGATCCGATGACACCATGAACCGGGCTGGCGCCTGGCTCCTCACCGAACTTCGCCACCAGGGCTGGAACGGACTCATCGGCACCTGGAACCGGGCACCCGGACGCACCGCCGACCACGCGCTCACCCTCATCGACGCCACCATCCGCCGCGCCTCCCACGCCGGACAGTAACCCTCGGAGAAGACCATGTGGCAGTCCCTCATAGCAGTGTCCAGCACCCTCGCCGGTGTACTCCTGACAGCGCTCCTCCAGCAACGCAGCCAGCGCGCCGACCGCGCCACCGCCGCTACTGAGGCCCGACGCCGTGACGCGCTGGACGCCGTTTCCGAGCTGGCCACCGTACTGGCCGACCACCGCCGGGTGATGTGGCGGCGGGAGGACTTGCGGCTGACCGGTGCCGATTGGACCGAGGCCCGAACCACCTCTCACGCCACCAGGGCGGCGATCACCGCCCCCAGCGTCCGCGTCACCGTGCTGCTGCCCGAGCTGGCCGCCGCAGTCGACGCCGCCGCCCGCACCGTCTACTCCATGCGGAATGCAGCCGACCACACCGCACTGGAGGTCGCCCGCGACCAAGCTCTCGCCGCCGCCAACCAGCTCGTTACAGACGCCGGTCGCCTGCTCGCTGCCTGATTGCGGCCCGACTCTGCGCCTCCCGGGGGATACCGGCCCCGACAAACCGCGGTTTGTACGCCACGCTGGTACTGCACGGCCCGGACTGCCGAATCTCCTGGTGTCCCCGCGCCCGGATGACGCACAACGGGCCGTGCCACAAACCCCACACCCGAGCCCACCCTGCGGCAACCCCCAACCGCACAGCGGCTCAACCCGGCGCCACCAGTCATCCCCAGCTGGTGGGGCCGACGCGTGCCACGACACGCCCTTCGTGAGAGCGACAAGAAAATGTGATCGGAGTCACTGTCGGCCGTGGGTCTCGGTGGGTCTCGGTGAGTCTCGGAAGATCTCGTGATGCCCAGTGTCAGAGAATCCGGCCAACGCTGTACTAGAATGTCCTGAATTTCCCCCGGGTGCTGTCAAGTCCCCTTGCAGGGGTCGTCGGTCTGACGCACCGCCCAACTACACTTCCCATCAACGCAAAAGGAGCCCCGCTTCCTCGACGCGGTTTCCTAGGCCATGGGTCGAGGGGGCTCCTTGCGCGGCGTCCAAGCATCAGCAAGACGGAAGGACTCCGTATGGAGAGTAACGCACAACGCACTAAGCAGTGCGTTAGCTTCGCCAAGTGCAGCAGATCAGCGGCTCGTCACCTGCGGAAGTGGGTGGCCAGCCACGGATACGGCGTCCCGACGAGCTTCATGTGCGGCGTGGCGTACAGGCTCGGCGACTTCGCCACAGGCCTGGTCATCGCCTGGCTCATCGCCCGGTACTGACCCGAGCGGGGTGAGGCCAGCGTCGACACGCTGGCCTCACCCCGCCCATCTGCCTCGACTCACTGTGCCGGGCCCTTCGTTACGAAGCCTCCGGGTGCTCCCGGAACCACGCAACCATCTGCTGCAACGGCTGCGACACCGCGAGCGAGTTCCCCTTCGCGCCCAGGTTGTCCATGCCGTAGTGCTTGGCGCGCTTCTCCGCCAGGTCCACGAAGCCGATCGGCTCCCCGTACTTCGCCGGGCCCTCAGCTTTCATCGCCGCCCGCATGTCCTTCGCCGCGGCCAGCTTCGCCGTCACCAGGTCCTGGCACTCGTCCGCCGTCTCACACCCAGGAGCAGCCGCCGCCGTGTACGCGTCCAAGGCCTCGTCCACCCCCATCACGGACGCACTTGGCGACGCCACCGGCTTCTCGCCGCCGCTCCCCCCACCATCCGTACCGCACCCAGTCACCGCCGCGCACAGCACGACCACGACCGCCCACCCCACCGCTCGCACACGTCTCATGCCGGGCATCGTGACAGCCCACACCCACCAGGGGGAACCCAAAGCCGAACATCGTGGATCATCTGAGACAGGCGCGGGGCCTGACAACCACACAGCGGGAGCCCCGACCGCCATGCCCCACTCCAAAGCGAAGATGGCCGAAGTCGCCGAACGGCGCGCCACCCTCATCAAGCTGCGCCGCGCCGGCGTCCCCTTCGAGGACCCCCGAATCCTCGACCTCGGGTACACCACCCGCGGTGCCGCGACGAAGGACTTCTACCGGGCCATCTGCGAACGCCGCGACGAACAGGCCGCCGAGGCCTCCGCCTACCGGCAGGAGGAGAACGAGCGCCTCGACGCGCTCCTCGCCGCAGCATGGCCCATGGCCACCGAGCTGCGCCCCGTCTTCAACAGGGAAGGAGACGAGGTCGGGCAAGAGATCGACCTGAAGGCCGTGGACACCGTCCTCAAGCTCATGGACCGGCGCGCCAAGCTCAACGGGCTCGACATGCCCGTACGTAACGAAGTCACCGGAGCCGACGGCGGCCCCCTCGCGCTCAGCAGCGCCAGCCCCGAAGACCTCGCCGCCCTCATTGCCGCAACCGATCGCCTCAACCAGGACGACCCTGGCAACACCGCCACGTCCACCCCAGACGAAGACGAAGAGGGAGACGACGGGGCGACCGGGACGTGAGCAGCCGTATCGAGGAGCAAGTCGCCCGCTATCGCACCCTTCCCGCGGCGCAGCGCACTGCCATGGCTCGCCTTGCCGACCCGGAACTGCGGAAGGTTCTGGCGTGGGCCGAGAAGAAGATGGCCATCGAGCGGTCACCCGGCTCCATGGCGGCCGTGCTGACCGGTGGCCGCGAATGGCAGGCGCGCCACCTCGACCTGATTGACAAAGCTTTCGTGCGGATCGCGAACGGCGAGCGCATGCGCATCCTGTTGAACATGCCGCCCCGACACGGAAAATCGGCCCGAGCCGCCCGGTGGGCACCCCTCTGGTACCTGGCCCGGCATCCCGACCACCGGGTGATGATCGCCTCCTATGCGGCGAAACTCGCGGAAGGCCACGGCCGGTGGATCCGCGACTCCATCAAAGAGATGGGCTCGCAGATCGGCATCGAGCTGCGGTACGGCTCCATGGCAGCCAACCGCTTCGACCTCGCAGGAACTCCCGGCGGCCTCGTCACCGCAGGCGTCGGAGGATCCTTGACTGGGATGGGCGCAAACGTCGCAATCGTCGACGACCCCCTGAAAGACGCCAAAGAGGCCGACAGTCCCGTCAAGCTCGCCAACCTCTGGGACTGGTGGCAACAAGTCCTCAACACCCGCATGGAACCCAACGGGTCCATCGTGGTCATTCAAACGCGCTGGTCGGAGAACGACCTCGCCGGGCGCATCCTCCAGTCCGGGGCTGAAGGATGGACCGTCCTGGACCTGCCGGCCCTTGCTCTGACCGACAACGACCCTTTGGGCCGCAAGGTCGGCGAACCTTTGTGGCCCGAACGGTTCCGACACAAGCACCTGGCACGGTTCAAGAAGGACGTCGGCGAGCGTGGCTGGTGGGCCCTCTATCAGCAACAGCCACGTCCTCTCGAAGGCGGAGTATGGAAGTGGCCGTGGATCACCACCCACCGCACAAGCCTTGCGGCCTTCCGCGCCGTAGACCTGACACGCGTCCTTGTCGCCATCGACACGGCTGGCGGCCGTGAAGACAGTGATGAAGTGGGCCTCGTGGCAGTTGGCAGCGACGCAGAAGACGAGCTGTACGTGCTGGCTGACCGGTCCCGGAAGATGGGGGCAGCCGAATGGGGCCGGGCAGCCGGACTACTTGCCGTCGAACTTGAAGCAGACGCCTGGGTAGTGGAGTCAAACTTCGGCGGAGACATGGCCTCCCAGATCCTGCGCCAGGCCTGGGCAGAACTTCAGCGGGACGGACTGACCGGCAGCCTGCTGATGCCTCGCATCATCGAGGTAACCGCCAAGGTGGGTAAACGCCTACGCGCCGAGCCAGTCGCCCAGCTCTACGAAAACGGACACGTCCACCACGTTGGCGAGTTCCCCGGCCTCGAAGTGCAGCTCATCTCCTGGATGCCCGGCATGGACTCCCCAGACCGCCTCGATGCCCTTGTCCACGGCCTGACAGAGCTCTCGGACAACGGAGGCGACGGCACCACCGCGGGCACCTACGAACGCAGCGATCCGCCCGGCCGTCGTTGAGCAGGGGCAACACTGGGCCCCGCGCCGCCTACCCTGATCAATAGGCGCGGGGCCTGACTACGTTCCAGAAGGGGCGAATGGTGGGCCTGTTTCGACGCTTCATTGTCGACCGGTGGGGTGCGCTGAACTACAAGCGCGCCTTCGCCGACCCGGCCTACAAGAGGCCCAACCGCGAGGTCTTCCCCCACGCCATGCGCACGTGGGTCCCCGAAGAAGATCGTCGGCGTCTGGCCGCGTACACGCTGTTCGCCGCATACGGGCACAACCAGGCCTGGGAGATCGCGTCCATCCAGGACCACACCGATGCGTCCGCGCGCCGCGAGTTCGGTGACCCGGCAATGCTCGTTGCGTCCATCGCGTCGCACATGCTGGGCAAAGAGCAGATGATCACCGTCCGCGGTGCCGAGGACGCAGAACCGTCCGCTGGTACCACCGCCACCTCGGAAGCCCGGCACGCCGCGGACGTCCAGGAAAAGTTGCGGGCGTGGGCCAAGGTCGAGCAGTTCGCGCTCCGGCTTCAGCAGAGCGAACGCAAGGCTGTCCGTGAGGGGGACAGCGTCTACCTCCTCGGGCTCGACATGGCCAAGCAGCGCCCCCGGCTGTCCGTTATCGACCCTGGCTTCTACTTCCCAGACCTCCCCGACAACGCCGGAGACTCCGCGGACTTCCCGCGCCGTATCCATTTCGCGTGGGAGGTCGAGGCTGACCCGGCCGTGTCCGGGTCCAAGCCGAAGCTGCGCCGGCTGACGTACGAACTCGGCCCCATTGGCACTGCAACCGTCCCCGACTTGGACGGCCCCCGCCCGGTCCGCGTCCCCGCGTTCGCCGCAGACGGACAGACCCCGCTCATGACCCCCGGCGACGTCTATGACCCCGAGCGCGGACAGATCGGTCGCCAGTACCCGTGGAACGACGCCCCGTCCACCCTTACGTGCTACCTCACCGACGCCGAGTGGGACCTGGACGACATCAAGGCAGACCAGGACGTCTACACCCTCGACTACCGGTACGCGACGTTCCAGCAGGGCCCCGACGGCGAACTCCTCGACCACCTCGACCTGTGGCACGACTTCCTGCCGGTCATCCACATCCCGAACACCATTCCGGAGGACGGGCACTGGGGCGAGTCCTCGCTGGCCCCGCTGCTGCAGCTGTTCGATGAACTGCAGGGCACCGACACCGACTCGTCCCAGGCGTCCGCGACAACCGGCTCCCCGATTCTCGGGATCGTGAACCCCGACGCCAAGGGCGGCGGCCGGCGGAGCGAACCCAAGAAGATCCGAGTCCAGCCCGGCATGACGATCGAGATGGCGCAGGGAGGCAACCTGATCACCGTCGACACCTCGCCCCAACTGGCCGAGCTCCGCAACAAGACCGCCGAACTTCAGGACCGCCTGTCCCTCAACGCCCGAATGCCCGCTGTCGCCCTCGGCACCCTCGACCCGACGAAGGCACCGTCAGGGTTCTCCATCCAGCTGTCCTACGGCCCCATGGACCCCCTCATGGACTCCATGCACCTGGCCCGCGACGACAAGTACGCGCTGCTCTTCAAGTTCGTCCAGCGCCTCTACCTGGCCGCCCAGCACCCCGACTGGACCGGGCCCGTTGTCGACGCCCAACTGACCTGGGGCACGTACAAGCCGACGGACAAGGCCGCCACCCTCGAAATGGTCCGAGGGGCGGTCAAGGACGGCGTCATGTCGCTGGAGACCGGCATCCGGCTCCTGATCGAGGCCGGGTACCCGATCGACGACGCAGGCGAAGAGATCGAACGCATTCAGTCCCGCCAGTTCGTTGCCGCCCGCGACCTGGCCGACGCCACCGGATCCACCGACGCCGTCAGCGACTTCCTCGGCATCGACATCAACCCCGACCCCGCACCGCCCGTCGTGCAGCTGCCGCCCGCCACAGGCCCGGCGGCAGACCCCGCCCAGGGGAGCAGGGGCAACGAATGAGCCGCGCCGTGCTTTCCTTGATCTCAGGCGCGGGGCCGACAACTACTCCCTTGGGAGGATGTGCCCCCATGCGCCGCCCCGCGCTGCACCACCCGAACCGCGCCGACTCCACGGCGTGGGCCCACCCGTACCCGACGGGTGTCTTTTCCCCGGTCTTCTACGCCTCGGGAGACCCGGCCAAGTCCGCCGAACCGACCACGGAGGCGGAGGCGGAGACGCCGAAGCCGAAGCCGCCGGTGCCGTCCGCGGGCCGGCCTGGGCTCCAGGACGGCGAGCTCGTCGTCCACAAGGACTGGCTCGAGCAGAAGCTGACCGTCGAAAAGGACGTTGGTCGGCGCAACGGGAACCAGCGGCTCGCCTCCGACCTCGGCTTCGACGACGTCAAGGCCATGCGCGCCTACGTCGAAGAGAAGCGACAGGCCGACCAGGCGCAGCTCAGCGACGCCGAACGCCGCGCCCAGGAACTCGAAGAGCGTGAACGGCAGATCGCCGCCCGTGAGGCCCAGGCCGACGCCCGAATCGCCGCAGCGAACCGACGGTCCGTCCTAGTCGGCCTCGGTGCCACCGGTGACGACCTCGACGACGCCACTGCTCTCCTGCGCGTCACGAACGACGCCACCGACGAAGACGTTCAGACCGCAGCAGCGGCACTCAAGGAGCGCCGACCGGAACTCTTCGGATCTCGGAGCGCAGCCGCACCCGCCCCGGCGCCGCCCGCCCCGACAGGACTTCCGGGCTCCGGCGTCCCGCGCCCCGGCGCCTCGCAGCCCAAGCCCGGCGAGCGCGGCCTGGCCATGCTCCAGCGCCGCGGCAAGGTTCGTGCCGACAGTTAGACCAACGCACCACCCGCAACTTGGGACCACGCCCTCTCCTCGTGGACGCGCACCAGCAGGTGCCGATCAGCCAACCGCCACCTGCAGTTTTAGGAGAGGGCAGTGAACGACTTCCAGCCCATGCGTACGAGCGAGGAAGCCACAGCCGACCGGCCGTGGCTCGCCTCCCTCGTCGGCGTGCACGACGCGAACACCATCACCCTGGACCTGACGAAGTTCGTCGCCGGCGTCCACTACGAGGCAGGCAACCTGCTTCAGCCCCGCAACGTCCTCAAGTCCGGCCTCCCGCTCGGCCGACTGAAGGCGTCCGGGCTGTACGCCCCGTACTCCGGCCCGGTGTCCGAGGTGCAGACGGTCACCGTTACCGGCGCTCCGACCGGCGGCACGTACACGCTCACGTTCTCCGGGCAGACCACCGCGGGCATCCCGTTCAACGCGACCGCTGCCCAGGTCAAGGCCGCGCTCGAGGCGCTGTCGAACATCAACCCCGGTGACGTTCTCGTCTCCGGCGGACCCCACCCGGGCACCGCGGTCGTCGTCACGTTCGCCGGCCAGTACATGGGCGACGACCAGCCGCAGATGACCGCCTCCGCCACCGGGCTCACCGGTGGCACCACCCCGGCCGTCACCGTCGCCACCAGCACCGCGGGCGGCGGCGCATCGGCATCGGACGGCACCGAGGTCCTCGCCGGGTTCCTCGCCACCGAGTCGATGTTCGCACCCGGATCCACGAAGACGTCCGGGGCGCTCCTGTGGTTCGGCGAGGTCTTTGCCGACAAGTGCCCGATCCCGTTCGACCCCACCGACATCGGCGCGACCGCGCCCGGCGTCAACATCCACTACCGGTAAGTCAGGAGACCAGCCATGGGCACCACTCTCGACCGTCTCCTGCGGAACGTCACGCCGGAAGACATCAACGCCTACATCAGTGGGCTCCCCGTCCCGAACACGTACGCCCTGACGCAGAGCGTCATCCCGGAGCGCAAGATCTACGGTCCGAAGTTCCGTATCGAGTCGAACAAGCGACGCATCAACGCCGCGAAGTTCCGGGCCTTCGAGACCCCGCACGCCCTCGCGAAGCGCCAGGCCGAGCGAGTCGTGAACGAGGGCATGCTGCCCCCGGTCGGCCAGACCCTGGAAATGGGTGAGCTTTCACTCATCCTGTTCCAGGCCCGGCGCGGAGCGGATGACCAGGAGTTCATCGACGCTCTGTACGACGACCTCGAACGTCACTTCACCTCCATCAAGATCGCCATGGAGATCGCGGCCGGGGAGCTCCTGTCCACCGGCGTCGTCAACCTCCCCGGCGTCGGCCTCGACGTGGACTGGAACGTCCCCGACGAGAACAAGCCCGTCGCCGCAACCCCGTGGGACCAGGACGGCGCGACGCCGCTCACCGACGAGATGGCGTGGATCCGCTACCTCAAGAGCGTCGGCGCTCCGAAGCCTGCCCGGGTCATCACCTCCGAGCGCGCCGCGTCCGTGCTGGCCTCCAACCTGGAGTACCGCACGGCGTTCTGGAACTCCTCCAGCCCCGGCACGACCCCGTCGACGACCCTGTCGCCGCCGGACGTCAATGCCGTCCGCGCCCGGTGGAACCTGCCGCCGATCGAGATCTACGACGAGCAGGTCTGGTCCGACGACCAGTACATCCGCACCACCCCCGAATCGCTGTGGGCCATGGTCCCCCCGAACCCGGAGCAGTGGGCGCAGACCCAGTACGGCGTCACCGCGGAGCAGGACAACCTCGACGAGGGCGAGAACCCCGGCATTGCAGCTGCGCGGGAACCTGGCATTTACGTCTCCATGGAGACCAAGGCCAACCCGCCGTCCGTCTCCACCACGGCCAACGCCATCGCGATGCCGGTCCTGTACGTCCCGAACTTCCACATCAGCGCAACCGTGCTGTCGAAGGACTGATCCCCATGGCGAAGCTCGCACGGGCCGTCTTCGTAAGGGACCCGGACAAGCACCAGGACATCCTGCTGCGCGCAGGAGAGACCCCGGCACCGCAGTACGCCGCCCTGGTCACCAACCCTGCGTGCTGGGAAGGCGGCAAGCTGCCTGCGGCGGTGAAGAAGCACCTGGCCGCCGGAGCGGACGCAGGCAAGGGAAACGACGGCGCCGGAGACGGTCTGGACGACGCCTCTGGCGCCGCCCAGACCCTTTCCGACGCTGACGCCCAGACCGAGGCGGACCAGCCCGCCGAGGACACCAAGCCGGCCGCGAAGAAGACCGCGGCCCGTAAACCGGCCGCGAAGCCCGCGGCCGACTGACCGGCTCGGGGCCGGAGGCCGCCGAAGAGGGCACCGGCGGCCAACAGGATGCGGGCCCACCCCTGGTGGGGGCGCCAGCGGGCCCGCATCCCGTCCCCCTTCCCACCCACACCCCCGGAGGACCCATGGACGCCGCAGTACGTGCCTGGCTCGCCTCGGAGCTTGGCAAAGACAGCGACTTCACCGACCTTGAGGTCCGCTACACCCGCCTCGGCACCGCGCGCGCTGTCGCGTTGGAAGTGGTCCGGGAACGACTGGCCGCACTCCGCTCCCAGCCGTCCACCGTCAACGTGTCCTCCGTCGTCTCCGTGTCGTACATCGAGAACATCAAGGCGTACGAACGGCAGATCGCTCTCCTCGAGGACGGCCAGCCGCCGGCACCCGACGACCCGGACGACGGCGAGAGCAGCGACGGGTTCGGCGTCATGTTTCTCGTGGAACGGCCCCGCCGATGACCACCCCCACCCGAGAACAGACGGACCAGCACGAGGAACTCCTCGCCCTGATCGCACTCCTCCTGACCCGCCTCGTCCGAACGTGGCGAATCCTGGGAACAGCCCAGGACACCCTGCTGCGAACCCTGGAACGCATCCGACCCGGCCGAGGTGCCACACCCCGCATCCGGGCCGCCGTACAGCAGTACAACCAGCAAGTCGCCCGCTTCAACCGGGAAGCCCGCGCCCTCGCCGAGAAATGGGCGTCCACCGACCTGCCGACCGCATACCGCGACGGCGCCCTCCAAGCTCTCCGGCGTGCCAACCGTGACCTAACCATGTTTCGGTGGACGACCGACCACCAGGCGGCGCTCACCCCGATCACCGCAACCTTCTACGTCGACCTGATCCGGCGCATCCAGGAGACAGTGCGCCGCGCCCAGGCATTTGCCCGCGCCGCCCAGGGCGCCGCCCGCGAGGTGGCCGCCGGCCGTCAGCACGAAGGCATCGACAGCCCTCGCCTCGCCGCCGACCATCCGCTGACCACGGTCATCTACGCCGACCAATCCCGGCACCCCGTCGACGCGTGGGCGCGCTCCGCACTCCTGTGGCAGGGCGTCGTCGCTGCGAACACGGGGGCCATCAACACGGCGCGGTGGGAGCTGGACGCCCAGTGGATGCAGTGCGTGGACGGAAGCGAGTGTGGATTCGTCGCACATCAAGACACCGATCACGCCGACGGCACGATCCGCAGCATCGACGACGCCGGGTCATACCCGCTGGCCCACCACGGCTGCATCAGGTCCTGGATTCCCCGCCCCGACCTCAACGGACGCATCGACCTCGAATCCGGAGACCCCGCATGACCGCCCCGAGCATGGCCGACGAACCACGACACGTTCGCATCACCGCCGACGGAGTCAGTGGACGGGTATCCATCGACGGCGTCGACGTCAGCCGCTCCCTCCAGGGCTACAACCTTCAGCACCAGGTCGGCGGCCCTCCGGTCCTCATGCTTCACACCGTCCCGCACCGAGGGCTCGACTTCGAAGGCCTCGCCCACGTCGCGGTCGCCGCCCCTGAGCAGGACGACGGGCAGATCGTGGCCGCGTTCCTCGCGAACATCGAACCGGCCGCCCTGGAACACGCGGCCCTCGAACGGGACGACCTCGACGGGTCCCCGCACGAACTCACCGTGGCGATGCTGGCGCAGCTCGCCGACTGGGCGCAGGGGAGGACCTGATGGGTGGACTGGACGCAGCGCTCGCCGGTGTCACTGCATGGATCGGGGAGAACCTTCTTATCGACGCTGTGCGCATCACGTTGCCTGCAGCAGGCGACCCAGTCCTCAATGAGGACACCGGTCAGCTGGAGTACCCCGACGGAGAGGTCCTCTACGAGGGGCCCGGCGGGGTACAGGGCTCCTCTGCACAGGCGGAGATCGTCGCCACGCCGAACCACAACCTGCCGTGGGTGTCGGAGACGACGTCCCGGTACCGGCTGTTCACCCCCCTTGCCGCGCCAATCCCGCCGAAGGACGCGGTTGTGACCGTCGTCGCTGTCCACGACCCGGCCCGCACGAGCCTGCTCGGCCGGTCATGGATCTGCACCGACCCCGGCCGAGCCGGAACCGTCGAAGTCGTCCGCATCACCCCGCTTGACCAGCTCCAAGGGGAGGTGACGCCGTGACTCCCGAGGAACTCGCCGACCGGCTCGACCGTGCCGCCACCCATGTCGGCCCCGCGATCCAGCGGGCC
Organism: Streptomyces sp. NPDC047515; assembly: GCF_040643055.1. Taxonomy (NCBI): domain Bacteria; kingdom Bacillati; phylum Actinomycetota; class Actinomycetes; order Kitasatosporales; family Streptomycetaceae; genus Streptomyces; species Streptomyces sp. NPDC047515. The sequence goes on along the minus strand of NZ_JBEYTM010000030.1, from coordinate 65,121 downwards.
GTACGGCACGCCGGCGAGCTCGGCCATGCCCGCATCCGGGGCAACGCGTCCGGTCGCCCGGGGCCGAATGTCATCACCGGCGCCTACCGCAACTCGTGGGAGACAGCGAACCGGAGCCTGCCGTACGGGGCTCTGTGCACCATCGGCACGAACGCCCCACAGGGCAGGCGCCTGGAGTTCGGGTTCGTCGGCCCAGACAGCCTGGGGCGCGTATACAACCAGCCGCCGTTCCCGCACGTCGGGCCTGCTATCCCGTACATCGGGGCGACGCTGATGATGGAAATGCGGTTCGCGGTTGCGGAGGTGCTCCGGTGATCCCCAGGCATCCCGTCACGGCCGCCCTGGCCGCGCTCCTCACCTCTGCGACAAGCCTGCCCGTGGGCCGCGGCCGCATGCCGGATGCCAAGCCCCCGTACTACCTGCTGTACTCCCTCGACACCGGACTTGACGGGCCGCCGCTTGCCGACACCCACGACGACATCTCCCTCGTCTACCAGGTGACGTCCGTATCCGGCCCCGACCCGGCCCGGCCGGCATCCGCCGGCACGCTCGACCAGGCGGAACTCCTCGCCGACAAGGCCCGGACCGCGATCCTGGGACGTGACCCGGTCACCGGGCTGTGGCTGCACCCGCTGACCATCCTCGGCGTGAAGGTCATGGCCAGAGCCCTGGACGTCGAACCCGGGGCAACGAATGACCCCCAGGATGGGATCATCAGTTATGTGCAACGGTTCAGGTTCGACCTGACCCCAGCCTGACCCCTGGCCAGGCGTTTTACCGCACCGCGGCGGCCCCAGCGCGGACGCGCCACCCCTTAGGTGGCCGACTCCCACACACGCGTGAGACGCATAAGGGGCCCAGCATGGCCAGGTTCACCCGCAAAGGCGTAACAAGGATCCTCTTCGCTGAGACGATCGCCGCCGCCGACTACACGCCGACGCTCGTCGAGGTCACCGGAGCGACTGACTACACCAAGCAGATCGCCGCAGTCGACGGGTTCTCCATTGAGAACCAGGAGATCGAGACCCCGGACATGGACTCCACGTTCGTGTCGAAGATCCCCGGCGACGACTCGGCGGCCGACTCCTCGCTGACGTTCTGGGAAGACGACACGACCGACACCATCGAGACGGACCTCGCCAAGGGCACGACCGGCTTCGTCATCATCTGCCGCAAGGGCAAGGCCGCCTCCTCTAAGGGCATGGACGTCTACCCGGTGCGTGTCGCGTCGAACTCGTCCACGGTCACCGCGGACAACGAGGGCGCGAAGCTCATGGTCAAGTTCTCGATCACGGACCGCCCCCTCATCAACGCGACCGTCCCGGCGACCTGACCCGACCCCCATGCCCCCGGTCGGGCCCGACGCGTGTTCGGGAAGGGGCGCCTGTTGGCGCCCGGCCGGGTCCCCTTCCCCTCTGATGGAGGACCACCCCATGCCCACTGCCGCCGCCAAGACCGCTGCCGCAAAGACCACACCGCCCGCCGCCGCTGTTGCCAAGGACGCCCACTGGGCCGCCAAGCAGGAACGTCTCGCCGCCCGCACCCGAGCCAGCGCCACCCTGACCATCTGCGACGACGCCGAGGCTCGCAAGGACCTGGAGGTCGCCCGGTACGCGCTGCGCCGCCTCGAAGCCGAGGCTGCCGACAGTCCAACCGACCAGAGCCTTAAGGACGCGGTGGCCAGCGCGCGGGCCGACGTTGAGACCGCGCAGGCAGCGTTCAACGAGAAGGCGATTGTCCTCACGTTCCGGGCCCTTCCTCGCAAGGTGTTCGAAGCGCTGAAGAAGGCCCACCCGGCCACCGAGGAGCAAGCCGAGGACGGGCACGACCTCGACGTCGAGTCCCTCGGCCCCGAGCTGATCTCCGCCGCATCCGCCGACGGGATGCCGTTGGAGGCGGCCCAGGAGTATCTAGACACCTGGTCCGAGGCCGAGGCAGCCGAGTTGTTCAACGCTGCATGGAACGTGCAGCAGACGACCCGCATGGACCTGGGAAAAGGCTGATTGCCGATGAGCGGCTCCGAGGCGAACTTGAACTCTGCGACCGGTGGGGCATCCCCCACTCGCAGTTCCGTGGCATCGGCGACGGCACCTGGACTCCGCGCGACCGGGCCAAAGCGCTGGCGTACCTGGAGTACCAGCGGACCGTGTGCCCGCAGTGCAACACCCGGTACGACGACTGGGACCACGGCGGACCCGGTGAGGAAGACGCCTACGCGGTCACCGTCCAGCGGTGCGTCGGCTGCCAGGTCATCGCCGACAAGCAGGCCGAGCTCGCGGGCGACAAGGACGCCGACAACAACGGCATCAAAATTGCGCTGATTCCGGCCGCGACCGCTGCAGCGATCGAAGCGCAACGCGAACTCGCCACCCGGCGACGTAGCGCCGACGACGACTGAACGACACGGAGAGGGGAGGGCGGGCCATGGCGAACTGGAACCTGTCAGTCGACCTGCGAGGTCACGGCAACGACCTGGCCCAGTCCCTCAAGTCCGCGGCGAAGCACGCCCGCACCCTGGGCACGGCTGCCCGGACCGCCAAGGTGGAGGTCCGGGAACTGGGGCAGGCGTCCCAGACCGCGACCCGGCACATCCGCACCCTTGGTACGGCCGCCCGCACCACCGCGCGGCGCCTGAACACTCTTGGGAACGATGCCCGCACCGCCGGCCGCCAACTGGGCCGGTACGGGGACGCCGCCCGCACCGCGAACCGGCACGTCAACAGCCTCGGCGACAACTCCCGCACCACCGGGCGCCAACTCGCCCGCATGTCCGGGCAGATCGACACCGCCGTCCGCGACCTCCTCCGCCTCGCCCAAGCTGCACAGCGGGCCTCGACCCACATGCGGACCGTCGGTGCCGGCGGCGCTCGGGGCCTGCGTCAGATGACGAACGAGTCCGGGCGGCTCCGCCACCAGCTGACCGGCCTGGCTGCACTGCTGTCCGGCGGGGCACTCGTCATGGGCGTCGGCGACCTCATCAAGCACGGCAACGAATACCAGCAGTCCATGAACACGTTCGGGGCGGTGACCGGGGCAACCGCGATGCAGATGCAGCGCGCGTCCGCGACCGCGAACCAGCTCGGCAACGACCTGTCACTGCCCGGCGCGACCGCCGCAGAGGCCGCCGACGCCATGGTCGAGCTCGCCAAAGCCGGGTTCCGCACCGACCAGGCGATCAGCGCCACCCGCGCATCCCTGACCCTCGCCTCAGCCGCCCAGGTCAACGCCGCCGACAGTGCGAAGTACCTGGGCGACATGATGGACCAGTTCGGCATGGGCGCCGACCAGGCCGGGAAGGCCGCCGACACCCTCGCCGCGACCGCGAACGCCGCGTCCGGCGACATCACCGACATCTACTACGCCATGAAGTACGCCGGCCCCGTCGCCCACGGCCTCGGCGTCAACATGCAGGAAGCCGCCGCAGCGGTCGGCATGCTCGGCAAGGCAGGAATCCTCGGCCAGACCGCCGGCACGACGCTGCGCGGCATGATGGCGAACCTCGCCTCCCCGACCAAACAGATGACCCAGGGCCTCGAGGACATGGGCATCCAGGCATGGGACGCACAAGGCAACTTCAAGGGCCTCCGCTACGTCATCGATGGCCTGTCCAAGGCCCAGCACAAGATGACGCAGCAGGACTTCGCCGCCGCGGTGAAGAAGTCCATGGGCAAGCCAGCCATGTCCGGCGCCATCGCGCTCGCCCACCAAGGCGTCGACAGCTTCGACGCACTCATGGCCGCCGTCACCGACGCCGGAGCCGCAACGGACATCGCCGCGGCGAAGGGCAAGGGACTCGCCGGCGCGATGCTTCAGCTCAAGACCCAGGCCCGACAGACCGGACTTGCCCTGTACGACGGCATGGCACCCGGCCTGGAATTCCTGACCCGCGGTATTACGAGCGGCCTGTCCAAGGCCACCCCGCACATCACGAAGTTCTTCAACTACGTCAACGACGCCGCGACACTCTTCGGCCCCGACGTGGCAGCCGCTGCGCGCCAGCAGTTCGCCAGCATCGGCGCCGCCGCCCAGGGCATGCTTACCCCGTTCAAGGAGCTCGGCGGGGACGCGGTTGCCTCCGCCCTCCATGTACTCCTGTCCGTCGGGCAGATGGTCGTAGACGTCCTGAAGAACTTGGCCGCCGGTGTAGCTCCGGTCGTGTCTGCCCTCGGGGACCTGGCTGGCGAAGGTTCTGGGGCGGCCAGCACTCTCGACATCGTCGTCTTCGCCTTGGACGCTGCCGCCAGCGCCGTCTCTGCTCTGTCTGGTGTCCTCGGACCGATCGGCCGCATGGTTGGCAGCCTGGTCTCGGCGTTCGGGGCTCTGCCCGGCCCTGTTCAGACTGCGGTGTTCGCGATGCTGCTGATGCGCCGGGTCGGCCCCATGGCCCAGAGCCTCGCCGGAACGGTGGGAGGACGCCTGACCGGGGCGTTCCAGTCGCTGAACCGGCAGATGCTTGTCCAGCAGAGCCAAGCCCGCCGGGCCGGCCAGTCCCTCACTCAGTACGGCGCCGCATTCAGAGTCCTTCAGGCCCGTGTGCCTGTCATCGGCGCCATGGGCAACAGCTTCCGAACCGCGTCCGCTGGCGCCACCGGCTTTGGTGGAGCGCTTCGCGGGGTCACCGCGGCGGCCGGGACCGGGCTCCGCTCCGCCATGGGCGGCCTCATGGGTGTCATGGGCGGCCCGTGGGGGGTTGCACTGACGGGCGTCACCGTCGGGCTCGGGCTGCTGGCATCGTCCCAGCAGAAGGCCGCCGCAGAGGCTGCCGAACACAAGGCGACCATTGACGGTCTGACGTCTGCGATGCGGCAGTCGAACGGTGTCATCGACGAGTCCGTTCGCCAGCAGGCAGCCCAGTCCATTCAGTCCACCAAGCTCAAGGGCACCAACACCGACCTGGTGTCTGTCATGGGCAAGATGGGCTACACCCTCTCTGACCTGACCGACTCGTACCTTGGGCAGGGCGAGAGCATCGACAGCCTCGCCCAGAAGATGAAGGGGCTCACGAAGGAAAAGATAAAGGCCTGGGAAGGCATGGGGCACGGCGACAAGGACCGAGACGCCGTCATGCAGCAGGCGAATGCCTATGCAGCGGCGAGCTTGGCACTTGAGAGCATGTCGGGCGATGCGAAGAGTGCCGCGAAGAACGCCAAGGAGCTGAACGCGGCAACGAAGGGGACGGGCGACGGTGTCACCGCCTACGACCGGCTGAAGAACGCAGTCCACGCCCTCGCCGACAAGACCGCCGACGCCGACTCCCGCACCCGGGCCCTACGTGAAGCCCTCGACCTGCTGTCCGGCGGCAGCGTCAGTTTCCAGGCTGCGGAAACTCGGCTGCATGAGGCAATCACCAACGCCAACGACGCGATAGGGGACGGCGTCGTCAAGGCAGACGGCTGGGGCAAGCAGCTCCTCAAGGCCAACGGAACCATCGACGCGACGACGAAGAACGGGCAGCGGCTGTCCAACTCGTTCAGCAGCATCGCAGACGGGGCAGCGTCGGCTGCGGTGGCAGCGTTCGACTTTGCGCAGTCGCAGGGAAAGGATTTGCCCACGTCGCTGAAGGCTGCCACGGACGAGATTCAGATGTCTCGTGACGCGGTGATTGGCCTTGGGAAGCGTTACGGGTGGACGAAGAAGCAGGCGGAAGGCGTCGCCGACTCGATGGGCCTTATCCCGGGCCGGGTGTCGATCCTCTTGCAGACGGAAGGCGTCGACACGGTCCTGGCCGAGCTGCTCGGGGTTCAGGCCGAGTTCCAGCGCTTCCCCGACAAGAAGACCATTAAGGTCGACGCCCTGGGCGCAGACGCGAAGAAGGAACTCCAGGACATCGGCTATCAGATTGAGCTGATTCCCGGCACCCGCGAGTACAAAATCACCGCCCCGACGCAGGCCGCCCGCGCCGAGCTGGACCTGCTCATCACCAAGCTCGGCCAGACCAACGGCAAGACCCTCGACATCAAAGCCCCCTCCGCGAAGGCCAAGGCCGAGCTGCAGACCATCCAGGACAAGGTCCGCGACACCAAGGGCAAGACCCTCAGCATCAAGGCGCCGACGACCGAGGCCCGGCAGCATTTGGAAGCCCTTGGATTCAAGATCAAGAACACCAAGGGCAAGACCGTCACCATCACCGTCCCCACCGGAGACGCCACCCGCAACGCCGCGATCATCCAGTCCGCCATCGACAACATCCACGGCAAGTCCGTCAGCATCTACCTCAACTACAAGAAGACCGGCTACGACAAGGACGCCAACGGTGTCCCCGACATGGTCCAGGCCCCCCAGGCCCGCGGCTCCGTCCTCTCCTTCTACGCCAACGGCGGCACCAACCGCCGCGGCATCCGGGAGAACCACACCGCACAGATCGCCCCCGCCGGCGCCTGGCGGGTCTGGGCCGAGGAAGAGACCGGCGGGGAGGCGTACATCCCGCTCGCCACGTCCAAGCGTGGCCGGTCCCGCGCCATCACGGAGGAGACGATCCGCCGGCTCGGCGGCGACCCGAAGTCCGTCCAATGGCACGCCGACGGCGCAGTCGTCGCATTTGACAGCGGCGGCTTCAGCTACACCCCGACCGGGATGCGCCGCGACACCTCGTACGTACAGTCCGCCTACTCCGACTCGCACCAGCCGATCGACAAGGACGCCTACCTCAAGAAGGTTCGCGCCCAGAAGAACGCCGTCGACAACCTCAAGGCCGCCGAGGCGCGGCTCAGGCAGGTCCGCAGGGGCAGGCACACGCACGCCCAGCTTGTAGCCGCTGAGACTCGCGTGTCGAAGGCCCGCCGCGCGGTCGCCACCGCTACGGACGCGGCCCGCAAGGCAGAGGCCCGGTACAAGAAGCAGTTCTCCTTGTCCGACTGGCAGAAGACCCTCAAGTCCGCGGTGTCGGCGAACGCCTCGTACGAGAAGAACCTTGCGAAGATCGCGTCGCGTGGCGGGTCCGACGTCATCGACCAGCTACGCGACCTCGGCGAAGAAGGCGCCGCGCTGGTCGCCGCGCTCGCGAAGGCGTCGAAGAAGCAGTTCAACGACATCGTCGCGAACCTGCGGAAGCTCGGCCCGCTCGCGAAGGCGTCCCTCGCGGACTACACCAAGCAGCTCAACGCCTCCAACAAAACGTCCTCTACCTTCCAGACGAACCTTGCGAAGCTCGCCTCCATGGGGTACGGCGACCTCGCGACCCAGCTGGCCGGTCAGGGCGACGAAGCAGCGCAGAAGATCGCCGCCGAAGCCGTGAAGAACAAAGGCAAGGCGTCCTCCGCCAACGCCGCGGCGAAGACGTCGGCGAAGACACTGTCCGGCGACGAGCTCGCGCAACTCCTCCAGATCATCGCCGCCGTCAAGACCAGCAAAACTGGGCTGCACGCCGTCGCTGACACGACCGGGATTGGCGAGGACGAGATCATCACGGTTGCCAACAAGGCCTCCGCCCAGATCAAGTCTTCGCTCGGATCGCGTTCTGCGCAGTTCCTCGCCGACCTGGCCCGCGCCAACAAGGGACTCAGCTACGCGAACGGCGGGATCCGGGAGGGCATCTACGCCACCCGCGCCGGCGCCGTGACGTTCGCGGAGCCGTCCACGGGCGGGGAGGCGTACATCCCGCTCGGTGTGAACAAGCGCCGCGCCGCCACGAACGTCCTCAAGGACGTGGCGGCGCGGTTCGGGGTCGGGCTCACCGACATGTCTGCCACACGACCGGTCGTCATCGTCCGCGAGGGCGGCGACACCCACGTCAACGTCACCGCCGTACGGACCGGGGCGTCCGCGTCGGACATCGGATCGCAGGTCGGCCGCTCGGTGCGCCGGGCCCGCAGGGGAGGGGTGAACGCCCGTGCCGCCGCTTGATCTGACGGACTGGCAGTACGAACTGGGTGGCGTCCTGATGGGCGCCGACACCAGCGTCCAGGTCATCGAGACAACCGGGCTCGGCCGGCCACCGGTCCGGGACAACGACGCCGACCAGCCGTCCATGGACGGCGCGTTCGCCGGCCCCGACTACTACGCCCCCCGGCAGGTCCAGTTCGACGCCGCGGTCAGGATTCCTGGCGACCCGGCCGCCTGCCACGACGTGGTGGCCGCGCTGCAGGCTGCCGCCGACGCCCCGGCCGTACGCCTGACAGGCGGGGCGACGATGCCGCTGCGCATCCTGCGACCCGGCCGCCCCGTGAAGCGACTCCACGGCCGCCTCCGCAAGCTCGACCCGGAGTACAAGCAGGTCGTCCACGGCTACGTCCCCTTGGACATCGAGTTCATCGCCACCGACCCCACTTTCTACGCCGACACCTCGACGACCACCGAGATCCCTCTGGGATGGCTGACCGGCGGCGGCTTCGCGGCACCGGTGAAGGCGCCGATCTACGTGCAGTCCGGGACGACGGCCGCGGACCGGCCCGGCTGGGTCACCAACCAGGGGACCGGGAACGCGTGGCCGATCATCCGGATCACCGGCCCGGTCGCCACGGTCACCATCACTCACGTCGCGTCCGGCCGCCAACTGAACCTGCCGACGCTGAACCTCACGACCAGCAGCCAGTGGGTGGAGATCGATACCCGCCCCGGCCGTCGCACCGTGACCCGGGAGAACGGCGGCAACGCCTCCGCTCTTCTGTCCCCGGCCAGCCGGATCGACCTATTCAACCTGCCGCCGGGCCAGTCAGAGATGCGCTGGACCGGCTTCGACAACACCAACTCAGCCCGTATGCGCCTGACCTGGCGCGACGCCTACACCGCCCTCTGAGGAGCGCACACCATGGCCCTTTTCCCCGTGCCGATCCTCACGAACGGCGCCACCCACTCCGCCCAGCAGTTCCGCATGCTCGTCCGGGACCTGGCCCGCGGCGCCGAGGGCATCACGCAGGGCATCGACCTCAAGGTCACCCAGCTCAGTACCCCTGGCACCAGCGTCCAGGTCGGCGACGGCTCCGGCGTCGTCCGCGGCCGCGTCTCCTCGTTCCAAGGCACGTACTCGGTCTGCAACATCGGCGCCGCCACCGTCCCGATCGCAGCGACGGGCGGGTCCGCCCGTTCCGACATGGTGATTCTCCGCGTCGAGGACCCCGAGTACGAGGGCACCCTGGACCCGGTCAAGGATCAGATCGACTATTTCCAGGTCATCAGCAACGTGTCGGCGTCCGCGACAACGATTCCCGACGGCCGGACCGGAATCCCGCTGGCCAGGATTGACATACCCGCGTCCACGTCCACGATCACCAACGCCATGATTAAGGACCTGAGGTTCCTGGCCAACCCGCGGCGCGACCGGCAGATGCAAACCCACTCCCCGGCCACCGACAGCGCCCTGATCGGGGGCTCTACTGCCTACAGCTACTTCTCGACCGAATCCGGCATGAGCTTCTACGTGCCCGACTGGGCCACCCAGGTCCGGGCGCGGGTCGATGTCAGTCCGATTCGCTACTCCGTCGCCAACTACACCGGCGCGTTGCAGGCCACGTTCGGCGCCAGTCTCACCCTTCAGCCGATCTCCCTGGACGACAACCAGGGCACAGGCGTCCGCAAGCTGCCCGCGATCGTCGCGGACACCCTCACGATCCCCGCCGCCTACCGAGGCACCACCCAGCTGCTACGTGCCCAGGCGAACGGCGCGGCTGGGAACACCGGCCGCATCAACGTGTCCACCTTCACCACGTTTGTGTACGACGTGGAGTTCGTGGAGGCACCCCGGTGACCCCGGTCCCGGACCGGGTCCTCACCCAGCACGCCCTGACGGGCCAGTGGCTGTCCCTGGCCCTACCAGTGCAGGACCTGGAGTACGGCGACGAACTCAACGGGCCCGGCAGCCTGACCGGCACCCTGTCCCCGCGCCTCGTCTCCCAGAACCCGACGCTCCTCGACCCAGGGACCACGCTCATCTATGTCGAGTCCGCCGGCCAGCTTCGATGGGGCGGCCTCGTTTGGGACGTCCGCCCCCAAGGCGACGTCCTCCAGCTCGAAGCCGCTGGCTGGTCGTCGTACCTGATGCACCGGTACGACGTGGACGGCCAACTCGGCGCCCGCGGCCCGTACACGTACGCCGACCGGTGCAAGGTCATCCGCGATGTGTGGGCGTACGCGCAATCTGTTACCGACGGAAACCTCGGTGTCGTCGTCGACTCCACCACCTCCACGTCCACCGTCGGCACCCCGGCCGAACGCTACGACTCGAACTGGTGGGATAGCCGCGCGCTCGGCGACATCGTCGACGACATGGTGTCGGCAGAGGCGAGTCCTGACTACACGTGCACCGTCGCCTGGAACACGGCCAAGACCGCACCGGTACGGCGGATCCGGCTCGGCTGGCCGCGCCTCGGCGCCCGCCGCACCGACATCTCCTTCTCATCCGGCGTGAACATCATTGAGGACCCGGAGGTCCCGTTCTCCGGAGACGACTACGCCCAGGTCGTCATCGGCATGGGCGCAGGGGACGGCTCTGCGAAGCGCCGTCAGATTTCCGCCGTCCGCAATGGCCGGCTCCGCCTGGAGCACGTCGCGGACTTCCCGGAGGTCAAGGGCAACGACATCCTCGCGTCCCTCACGGCCGCCGAGCGAGGGCGCCGCGAGGTACTCGGATCCGTCGACCAGATCACCATCCGCGACACCAGCGCCGCCCGCTTCGGGGCCTGGCAGGTCGGCGACGACGTATACACCCGCGTCCACAACGCCTGGGTCGACTACGTCGGCTGGCGCCGCATCACCGGCTGGACCATCAAGCCCGACGCCCCTGGTGGACCCCAGGCCGTCATCGACCTCAAGCCAGTTGACGCCTACAAATACGGAGGAGTCTCATGACCGACATCGGGGCCATCGTTGCCAAGCTTCAGCGGGACGTAGCCGCGCTCCAGCGGGAATCCCGACTTTCTTCGGCATCCCTGGACAACACCGCGCTCGAGGTCCGCGACGACAGCGGATCGCTCCGCGGCATCGTGGGGCAGCAGGGCGACGGCACCACCGCGGCCCTCATTGTGAACGGGCCCCCGCCGCCGCAGCCGTCCGCCCCGATCGTCGCCTCCGTCCTGGGCGGGGTCACCGTGTCGTGGGACGGGCAGTTCGACGGCGGGGCGCGCATGCCGCTGGACTGGGCGCGGATGGAGGTCCACGCCTCCCCGCTGGCCGCGTACGAGCCAAGCCAGGCGACGCTGCAGGCGACGATCGAGACTGCGCAAGGCGCCACAGTCGTCCTCCCTTGCGTCAACCCCGTGTACGTACGGCTCCGCGCCCGTAGCACTTCCGGTACTCCGTCCGCCGCCTCGGTGATCGTCGGACCGTTCGGGCCGACCCCCGTGGTCGCCACAGACATCCTCGACGGGATCGTCACCACGGTGAAGCTCGCCGACGACGCAGTCACCGCGGCGAAAGTCGCGACCGGCGCAATCGGCACCACAAAGATCACCGACAACGCGATCACCACCCCGAAAATCGTGGCCGCCGCCATCCAGGCCGCACAGATCGATACAGAGGCTGTCAACGCGTCGAAGATCGCCGCAGGAGCGGTGACCACCGCGAAACTCGATGTCCTCGCCGTAACCGCGGACAAGGTCGCAGCGAACGCCATCACCGCAGAGAAGATCGCCGCAGGGGCTGTCACCACCAACGCCCTGACCGTAGGCATCGCCCAGTCGATCGCCACGAAGATCACGGACTCGATGGGCGACGCCACCCTGTGGGCGACCACGATCGGCACCGGCACCTGGTCCGTCCTGTCCGGCGTCACCGACGCCGCAGCAGGCGGCACCGTCATCCAAGGCCAGGGCCCCGTCACCATCGAACGCATCGACAACACCCCGTACGATCCGGACACCCTGTACCGGGTCACCGCGCGCGTCCGTACCACTGCCGCCCCTACATCTGGCACGCCAGTCGTATCGATCGGTCTCGTCGGGGTGGCCGCGGACGGCGTCACCCGCGTCAGCTCCACCGGGGCGAACAACGCGGTCACGGGGCAGCACTACATCGCCGCCAACGGCGTCACCATCAACGCTGGTACCTCGTGGACGACGTTCACCGGCTACGCCCAGGGCACCGCCACAACCGGTACGACGACAGCCTGCCCGCTACCGACCGCCCCCGGCAAAATGAACTCTGGCGTCCGCTACGTCCGCCCCTCGGTACGCCTGCTGACGGGCGCCACGGGCGGCACCATGCAAATCGATCAGGTCACGGTCGAGACCGTACCGACCGGCGTCGTCAACTCCGTCAACATCGCAAACGGTGCCGTCACCGCCGCATCGATCGCCGCCGATGCCATCACCGGCAAAACCATCACCGGCGGCACGATCACCGGCTCCACTGTGCAGACCGCCGCGACCGGCAAACGCCTCACGATGAGCCCGGACGGCACCCTCACCCTGTACTCCGGGCGCACCGGCGGCGAGACGCCAGGCCGTCTCGAATCGGGCATCAACGCCGACGGGGACATGCAGCTCGGATACCTTGTGCTGAAGCCCCCCACGCACGGGCCCACGCCACCAGAGATCACGCTGGCTGTCGGGCCGACCGGGGAACGAAACTACCGCGCTGGGCCACTGCTCATGGTCGAGCAGGGCAGCAGCGCATTCGTGAACCTCCTCGGCAACGTGAACATGACCGGACGGGCCGACGTGGCCGGGATCTTCTCGGCCGGCAACATCGCGTTCGGATCCGCGAACGTGGCCACGACCACCGGCAGCGTTCCCGCCTCCGCCCTCGTATCCGGCCTCAATGTCGCCGGGACCACCTTTCGTGCGTTCGTCACCGCAGCCAGCGGCGTGCCCGGCACTCAACTCCTCGGCGTTTCCGCAAACAACCAGTCGTCCGGCGGCCTGACCATCTGGCTGAACCGCACCAACACGGGCAACACCACCGTGTGGTGGCTGCTCATCGGCTCCTGACCTGCAACGAGAGGACACTCCTATGCCCGCCACCAGCCCCGTCGCCGACGGCATCACCTTCGAGCCCGCCACCTACTACTCGGCGACCGTGACCGACACCAACCCCGACTGCGAGAACATCGGCAAGACATTCAACATTGCGGAGATGTACTCCAACGACGGCCACATCATCACCGTCCAGTGCGGCCTGTGCTCTCAGCTCATGACGATCACCAGCGCGACCCGCCTCGACCCGCAGCCCGAGGTCATGTAACCGGCCCGAGCAGGGGCAACACCCGAACCACACACCCGTACGCTGAACACGGGCGACCCTCCGCCCCGCACCATCCCTGAGGGACTGCCACCCGGCCCCGGCCGACGCAGCACACCAGCCATCAGCTCTGGGCGCGGGGACAGTGCAGGAGCACGGGTAGATGCCCGGGACCACCTTCCACGTTGCGGTCGACCACATAGACCCTGACACCCTCGACCTCACCACCACCTACCTCGGCACCTGCGACCAGACCCACGTCGACGAAGTCCACGCAATCGCGGGCCTTGAGTCGACCGAGCGCCACATCCTGGAGCACCCCCGACAGGTCGGCGCGTTCTGCGTCCTGCGCGACGACGGCGACCTCGACGCCTACGTCCCGGTCGATGCCCCCGAGTACCGGGTGTACGCGCCCGACCCGATGCCGCTTACGCGGAACGAGGGCGGCGACCTGGCCCCCGAGAACGCCCAGTCCGTGAAGACGAAGTCGAAGGGGGGTGCTGCGGAAGGTGGGTCTCTGGCCGCTGGCACCCAGGCCGCCTGGGGCGAGACCGTTCCGGAGACGTACGTCCCGCTGCCGCGCGGCGCCTCCGGTCAGGCGTACATCGACGGCGTCACCCGGTTCGGTGACCAGTCCATCGGCGGCGCCATGGACACCCCCGGCAACCCGCCGCGGACCACGTGGCACACGACCGAATCCCCCGCGGGCGCTGGATATTTCGCAAGCGTGGCCGCGTACCTGATCCGCGTGGGCGCTGAGCCGCAGGTCATCTACGACCCCGTATCCGACAAGCTCGGCCAGTTCGGCCCGCTCACCTCGAGCGCCCGCGCCCTCAAGAACGACGGCTCCCGCCGTACAAACCGCGAGGGCAAGGTGAACATCCAGGTCGAGGTCCTCGGCCGCGCCGCCTCCCCGTGGACGAACGGCTTCGACCCAGCGAAGAAGCCGAACTTCCAGAAGCTCATTGCCGCGATGCGCGCACACGGCATCCCGGATGTGTGGCCGGCCGGGAATCCTCCGGCGACGTCGGCCGCTGCGGTCAAGGCCGGGCGGAACCGCACAACGTGGCAGACCAAGGGCGGGCACTACGCCCACGCCCAAGTTCCTGGCAACGATCACTGGGATCCGGGCGCCATCGACACCAGCATCGTCCCGGGCAAGCCTGCAGACTCAGGCTCCGGCACGGGCGGTGGTTCGTCAACCGGCGGGTCCTCGAGCACCACGTACACGGTGAAGAAGGGCGACACCCTGTCGTCGATCGCCACCGCGTACAAGACGACCGTGGCGACGCTGGTCACGCTGAACAGCCTCAAGGACCCGAACAAGCTGTCCGTCGGCCAGAAGCTGAAGCTGCCCGGCGCGCCCGCGGCCCAGCCGCTGGAGCCGTTCCCCGGCGCCGGGTTCTTCCACGGCGGCCGCCACAGCCCGATCATCACCGCGATGGGCAGGCGCCTGGTTGCGGAGGGGTGCGGCAGATACGCGACCGGTCCAGGCCCGAACTGGACGAACTCCGACAAGCGGAGCTTCGCGGCCTGGCAGAAGAAGTACAGCAAGGCCCACAACCTCGGCTGGTCCGGCGCCGACTGCGACGGCATCCCTGGCAAGACGTCTTGGGACGCCCTCAAGGTCCCGAGGGTTTGACCCGTGCCCCTCAGTCTCACTTGCCCAACCCATTTGAAGGAGTCCTGACCATGGCCGAGCCCAACTTCCCCCTGCCCAGCACTGAGACCGTCATCAAGGGCGCCAAGACCTACGCCCGCGACCTTGCCGAGCGCGTGCTGACCACGTTCCTCCAGGCGTTCATCGGCGGCGTCGTCATTACTCAGCCCCTCGACGGATCGATGTGGTACGCCGCTGGGGTCGGGGGTGTGGGCGCCGTGCTCGCCCTCGCGAAGGGGCTGGTCGCTCGGCTGAGGTCCGTGACCAACTCGGCCTCGCTCGCCAAGGGGGTATGACCCCACCAGCCTCCCCATCCGCACGACTGGAGGTATACCGCGTGGACGCTGCGACGCTTGGCGCCGTCGGGACCATCGTCGTCGGGCTTGCCGCAGCTGTCGGGGCGATCGTTGGAAAACGCGGAGAAAACCGTGTCTCGCAATCCGGCGCCGTCCTCGGCGGCTACTCCAGCCTCGTCGACAACCTGCAAGAAGAACGCGACAAGCTGGCCGAGAAACTCGCAGAGAACGAACGGCTCCTCTCCGCGGCCTACGCCGACCTCGCCGGAGAGCGCGCGGATAAGGCCGCGCTGCACACCCAGATTGCGGAACTCACCGCCGAGAACGGTCGGCTGCACACGCGCATCATCGAACTGGGAGGGAACCCCTTGTGACGCACCGTCGACCCGACGTACTGGCCCGCCAGTGGCGGGGGTTCGCGCTCGCCGCCGTGCTGCTCGTGCTGTCCGGCGCCGTGGTCCTGGTGTGGCTGCGGATAGGCAATGCGGACCAGCGCGCGTCCGATTTGGCAGCGGAGGCGGACCGGCGCGGTGACGCCGTGTCGACACTCGCCACGGACGTGCGGACGCTGCGAGCCCAGATCAAGGCGAAGGGGGAGACGCCGGCCGCCCCGGATCCGGGCGACGCGGTCGCCGATCTGCCTGCCCGCGCCGAGGTGCCTGTACCAATCCCTGGACCACCAGGGCCGAAGGGTGCAACGGGCGACCGCGGACCGGCGGGGCCGACTGGACCGGTGGCCACTCCGCCCCCTGGCCCGTCCGGTGCTGCCGGTCGCAACGGCGCGGACTCGACTGTTCCTGGCCCAGCCGGGCCGCAGGGGCCCGCAGGCGCTAATGGGAAGGATGGCGCAGACGGAACGGACGGCCGGAACGGTCGCGATGGTCAGACGTGCCCGGAAGGATATTCGCTCCAGCCGCCGCCGGGTGATCCGGACGCCCTGGTGTGCCGCCGTACCACGCCGTCCAGTCCCGACCCCGGCCCGAGCAGTCCCGGCATGGCCGGTCTCCCGCCGGATCGGCGACGCTCATGAACAACGCCCCTGTTCTGGCTACAGCCGGACGCGGGGCGGTACCGCTTGATCTGTAAAGGCTGGCTCGACCTGCAGTTGTGTCCTATAGAAATGCACACTAAATAACTTGATCTTGCTCATGTGAACACTCCGCCTCCGCCCGCCACCGCCTGTACCTGCACGTCAGAGTGAACAACCGCCAGCAGCGGAACAGGCTCTGCCCAATGGGACTTGGATACGGGTGTGACGTCGATTGATGCTGTGCATGTGTCCGAGCCGGGTCTGGTTGTGGTGGAGGTGGTGGCCGGCAACGAAACGACCGCTCTGGCCGCGGTTGCGGAACTGGGGGAGCGGTGGGCGACGTCAGGCCCGTCCGTACCGTGGCGGGTCCCAGGCGAACCAGGAGTGCGGGTGCGGACGTACGCCAACGTACGAGCTCCTGCGCCTTACGGTGGTGCCCCTACCGTAGGCTGACGCACCGGTGCCCCCGACCAACTTGACCTTGGTCGGGGGCACCAGCTGTTTTGGCTGCGTTACGACAGATTGCGCGGGTTGCCCGTGTACCGAGCGCCGCCCCTGCCCTGGTAGTAAACAGCCCGGCCGGCAGGGGCCGACCTCATGACGCCCTCAGTCTCCGGGCCCGTTCCAGTCACTTCCGCCTCTTCCGCCAGACGCTGTGCACGACGGGGGCGGACCTCGTCAGCTAGCTCTCGGTTTGTGCCCCGTTCCTTTGCCTCGCCTTTGAGCGGCGCGCCAGCTTGGGTAAGGGAGGGCGCAACTTCGCTCATGAGCCATCTATAAAAGGGGTTGAAGCCGGGCTTCCTGGAGTGCCGTAGGTCGTCGTACAGGCTTGCTTCGTCGATCTCGCCAGGCGCACTGAAATAGCGCGCAGGCGCCCGAATGCCGAAGATCGCGGCCACGTCTCGGGCGTCGAACCTGGCCTCTCCCGCCTCGACGGCTACACGCAGCCGATGACCTTGATAAAAGAATTCCATTTCGGATGCCACGGTCACGGTCCTCACTGCTCGGTGATGGCTGTCTTTCGGATGCCGCGGCGGGGCCCGAACTCCAGGATGGCGTAGGGCTCATCAGTGTCCGGCTTCTCGTACAAGAAGATCCCGCTGCTGTCGGTGCTGCCGTAGAACTGAGCATCGTCCTCCCGGGGCCGGGACATCCAGTACGTACTGCACCGGGAGACGCCCAGTGCAGGTGGTGCCAGGCGATCCCGCAGCGATCGTTCGGCGGCGCGCATCGACGGCCACGCCTCCATCGGGTTGCAGGGCGGCTCGTCCTTCCCGGGAGTCCAGGATCCGTACACGGTGGTGCTGCTCATAGTCGCAATCCTCACTGCTCGGCGGGGCGGACGCGTCGCTGGCGGTTCCTTGCCTCCCACACGGCCTGCTGCCTGGCCACGATCTTGCGGGTGTGCTCGTCAGCCGGATCGAGTGTGATGCTCACTGTCGGTTCCGAGTCAAGGTGGATGTACCACTCGACTGCAGTTACGACCCAGTCTTCTTCACCAGTCTCCGGGGTTTCCCGTAAGAGGCGTTCACCTACGCGCGGGACTCCGGGGAGGCGCCCTGACCATTCGGAGTTGGGGAAGAACAAGGTGACTTGCGCGCCTTCGGTGGCGGCTTCGCTCATGGTCGTGGTCCTCACTGCTCGGTGGTGCGGTAGGTGGCGGTGTTGGGGTCGGTCTTGGCGATGACTTCGGCGGCGGCAAGGTCGCGCAGGAGCTGGCGGGCTCGCTTGTCGGTGACCATGTGGCCGGCCTCGGCCAGGGCGTTCGCCGCGCGGCGGGTGTTCCATGTGCCAGCCGCCGCCTTGACGGCCTTCTGCAGGGCCTCCTTCTGCCCCTGTTCCGATTCCTGCGGCAGGTTGCCGGTCTTCCGGACCCACTCACGGCTGCGGCCGGCGGCGTGCGCGATATCGATCTGCGGCATGCCCATCCGTACGGCGGACCTGGTGACGTTCTCCAGGCGGGTGCGGGCGTTGCCGATAGCGGTCTGGGTGCTGAGGAGCTGGGCGTCGAGGGCCTTCTTCTCGTCCTCGAAGTGGCGGAGGTCGGCGGCGATTTCGGCGAGGAGGCGCCCGGTGGCTTGCCACTGGCCGTCTTCGCCGATGGTGGCGGCGGCAATTGCGGGGGCGGTGATGGCGGGGCCGTCGTAGACGTGGACGGCGAGGAGGGGGACGGGCTGGATGGTGGGCGCGAGCAGGGCGTCGCGGTAGTGGCTGTCGAGGGTGTCGGAGGCGAGCTTGGCGGGGTTGGTGTATCCCTCGGTGTCCTGGTCGGTAGTGACGGTGGCCCAGGTGGCGCCGCCGTCGGCGCTGGTAAGGACGGCGTAGATGTACGGGTGCATGATTCCTTCCATAATTTGATGCTTCAATGCCAACAGTACATGGAATGTAGGCGTTGGTCCATCAATTCGGGAACTCTTCCACTGTCGATTCTCCGACGTGCGACTCCAAACGTGGACAGCAACTCCCGCCACCGGGCGCACCGTTGAACCATGAACGCAAATCCGGACCCTCGTGAGACCGAGGCCTGCCACCAACCCGCCAGCGGGCCACCGGACCCCGCCCCACTGGGCCGCTGGCGGGACCGGCGCCCTGCCCATGTCGCTGCCTCAACACCGCACTCCACGTTGAGCGGGGCATTTTCCTATATATCCTTCAGATACCCCCATTACGGGCGTTCACTGAGAGCGCGGACGGCGGCCGCCCGAAAATGGCGCCGATCCTTAGGATCGTTCCTGACGAAGTATCGGAGTTGCCCTCCGGTTGTCGGTGCGAATCGAACGCGTGAGTCACCTTCCATAACCGCCCTTACGTCATGCGACTCGTTCGAACCCTCGTCAGATGGCCGCGGCGGGGGCAACATCGCGTCTCGCTCCAGATAATGTTCCTTCTATGGAGCCAGATCATCTGAGGCAGAGGAAGCAGCTCATGGCAGCGGCCGTGAGCGCCCTCGACCCCGTCTTCGCAGACTCAAGCCATGGCCACGACTTCCAGCTCAACGACATCCCCGAGGGCTGGTTCTGCGAGGCATGTCACCTTCCGATGCAGCGGTGGGCTGGCGGACCGTGCCCGGGCTCGCCCGGCATCTTCCCGCCGGGGGTGATGAAGTGACGGACGAGGTGGTCGACGCGGAGCTGGTCGAGGAGGAGCGGCTCCCCGCCATCCCCGAGGACCGAACTCCCGCCGTGCCACTGGCCGATGAGGACGCGGACGCGTGGCTGTCTGACCAAGCGAAGGAAGACGTCAAGGCCGGAATCCCGGAGGAGACCAGCAAGGCGTACGAGGGCGACATGGACCGCTTCGCCGCCTGGTGCGCCACCGTCGGCCGCCGCCCTCTGCCCGCCGCACCGCAGACCGTCACCGAGTACCTGTCCTACCTCAAGCGCACCCCGCGGCCGCGCACCGGCCGCCCGTACGGGCCGAAGACGATGGACCGCATCATCGCGTCGATCCGCTCCTCCCACCGGGCGGCTAGGTTCCAGCCCCCGGACACGATGGGCGCCCGGAAGGTCGTGGCCGGTTACCGGGAAGCGCTGGCCCTGGCGAAGGACCCGGCCGCGCAGCCGCGGAAGGCCAGCCCTGCCGACCGCAAGGTGCTGCGGCTCGCTCTAGGTAAGCTGGACCGGACCACCCTGGCCGGGAAACGGGACGCCGCTCTGATGCTCCTCGGGCACGCCCTGGCGTCCCGTGGCAGCGAACTCGTCCCCCTCAACTGGCCGGGCAGCTTCACCGAACTCCCCGACGGCGGGCTGAAGGTGCGGGTCTACCGCAAGAAGCGGAAGCTGTGGCAGGACATCAAGGTGGTGCCGGACCCGGAACCCGACCTTTGCGCAGTCCGTGCAGCGCGCGCCCTGGTCGCCGCCCTCGCCGACGAAGGCCACCACCAGGGCGCCCTGTTCCTGCGCATGGACCGGTGGGGGTACCTTGCTCCGCCTATGCAGCGCAAGGGCAAGCCGATCGGCGACCCCGACGGGCGGATGACGATCGACGCGGCGTCCGACATCGTGCAGCGCTCCATCGAACGAACCGGGCTCCCAGGCCGGTGGCGGTCGCACTCGTCCCGGCGCGGGTTCGTGAAGTCGGCCCGCCAGGCCGGGGTCGACATCGTGCAGATCGGTCGGCACGGCGGCTGGGACGACAAGTCGAAAGCCCTCATCGGTTACGTCGATGAAGAGGACAGTGAGGGCGAGAACAACCCGCTGGCCCAGATCGGCCGGAAGGCCGCCGAGCAGCAGACGAAGGGGCAAGCGTGAGCTCCCAGAGATACAGCGCGTCGTCCGTGCGACAGTTGGCCGCCCTCGTTGACCGTGTCGCCCCCAGGGATCCGGCCCGATGGGATGACCGGGTGCGGGTGCCGGGCGCTGGTGGGGTGCTGATCCAGGTGTCCGAGGAGCGGGCGAAGCAGCTCTGGATGGTCGTCGGGATGTTCGACCGGGCGGTGGGCCGCGACGAGATGCCAGGGCGGGCGTCTCGTACGGCGGAGCAGTTGTTCACGTGGGCGGCGCTGCGCCCGTTCTGGGAGCTGGCCGCGGCCGGGGAGTTGCGGTTCTGGGCGAAGGACCGGGGGCGGGAACTCCCGTTGGCGTCGCAGCGGACGGTGAGGGACTGTCTCGGGATTCTGGCCCGGTTGGTGGTTCCGCAGAAGACGGTGCGACTGCCGGCGCTTCCGAACGTGGAGGCGAAGCCGACGGTGCGGCAGCGGTCGCTGGACGCCTTGTACCGGGGCCTGGTCGATATGGCGGGGGTGGGTCCGCTGGAGCGGGACGGTACGGCGCTCACCTACGAGGACCGCACCCGCACCCTTGCGATGGTCGCGATCCTGCTAGACACGGCACCCCGGTCCGGGGAGCTCGCGGCGATGCGCTTGGACGATTTGGCGGAGGGTGAGGCGGCGGTGGGGGTGCGCCGGCGGCAGCAGAAGGGTGCCGCGACGCGGGCTGCGGAGATCGCGGCGTTGGCGCAGGTGCATCCGGAGTCGGTGCGGTATGTACTGGGTGGCTGGGTGGAGCGAGTGTCGGAGGCGACCCGGCAGAGGGTGCTGGCGGCAGTAGAGGAGCTGGGCCCGGCGCCGGAGGTGGAGTGGTACCAGTTGCGGGAGGGGTCGCGGGTCGCGGTCCGCCGGTGGCTGAAGGTGCGTGAGGGCCTGGTCGAGGAGGCTCCGTTGACGGGCGGCCGGACGGGGTTGTGGGTGACGTTGTGGCCGTCGAAGGCGGGCCCGCCGGGGATCACGCTGCAGGCGGGCGGCCTGGTGAAGGCCTTCGCCCGAGGTGTGACCGCACTGAACTTTGTGATGGCGGGCTCGCACGGGTGGGAGCCGTTGCCGACGAGGATGGAGCAGATCCGCCGGTCGGTGACCGCGGTGCCGCTGGAGAGCCGGCCGGAGTAACGGGCCGGGAGGCAGAGGCATGGGTGCGGCTCCGCGCGGTGGTGGGTGCGCGGAGCCTCGGTCATGGGGTCAGCGGAGTCCGGGGCATTCGGATGCCCAGTGCCATCGCTGGGCCGGGAGCAGGTCGTGCTCGGGGCATCCCTGCACCTCGTTGGCGACCCCTCCGCAGGGTTCCTTGGGGCAGATACAGTCCCGGAAGGAACCGCCCCAGTGGTCCGTTCCGTGCTTCACGTAGTGGCTGGCGGCCGCGATTGCTTCGAAGTCCCGGTCGGTGGTGGCCATGGTCAGTCCTCCCACTTGTAGGAGCGGGCGTCTTCCCACGCGTCCGTGGCCGTGTAGCCGTCGTCGTACTCCTCCTCGAACGCCAGCCGGGCCTCCTCGGCGCGCTCGTCGTCGGTGAGCGCTGCACGGCGGGCCTCCTCGGCCACCCACTCGGCGTTCACCCGCTCATGCCATCCGGCGGCGTCGAAGTCCCTGTTCTCCGAGCAGGGTTCGATGTCCGGGTGCGGCGCACGGGCGCAGGCCCGGGTGTACACGCTGAACAGGTCCAGGCTCTTCCCGCAGGTCTGCTCGGCCAGCAGGGCGGTGTGTTTGCCGCCGGTCTCGCGCTGGACGGCGCGGGCTTTCTTCGCGGCGGTGGTCTGCTTCTTCGGCACGGTCATCGTCTCCAGTGGTGGCGGTACCCCACGCCTGCCGCCGTACGGGAGATGCCTCCGTGACGGTGGAACAGGTTCGCGGGCCCCGGGAGACCTTCGCCTTCCCTGGTGTCGCAGCGTGGGTGCGACGGTAGGGGTGTTCGGCTGGCGGCGTACGCGTCTTGCCGCTGGTGCAGAAGTCTAGTGGTGGCCGCTGACAACCCGGATCAGGTTCCGGGGAGCGGCTCTTGGTCGACGTGGTGTTCGGGTGCGGGCCCGGGGTGGCGGTTGGGGTCGCAGGCCGGCCCGTAACCGTTCAAGCGCGACTCGGTGCGGGTGAGGGGCCGGCCGCAGCGTCGGCAGTACCGGTGCCGGTAGCCGGTGGGGGTGTCGACGAGCGTGGGCTGGTGCGCGTCTCGGGCCATGGGTCCAGTGTCCTGGTTGCGAATGGGGCTGGTGGTGTGGCGCGACAATCGGATACGCTACGCGTGCGTGTTCACTATGACTTGGAAGGCCACCACCCCGGACCGGGTGGTGGCCTTCGTCGTTCCCGGGGTCAGAACTCTTCGGTGCGAAAGCTGTAACCGCTCGCGTCGTGCGTGACCGTGTCGCCGATGGCGGCGTCCCGGATATCACGGCCCAGGACCAGACCGGAACGGCCGAAGGCGATGTGGGCGGTGGCGAGTGCCCGGAGGGCGGAAATGCCGACAGTCTCACGGTCAGCCAGAGGTTCGGTGCTGGACTGGAACTTCGATCCGTTCGGGCGGGTAACGATTAGTCGGTACGACACGGTTCTCCTTGTGCGGTTTCGGATTCGAGGTCAGGCGGCAAGCGTGGTGTCGGCGCGGTCAATGCGGCGGGCGGGGAGGTAGTCGCGGCCGAGTTCGCGGGCGATGAGCTGTGCGGGGCTACGGACCACGATGACGTGCCCGGCCGGGGTCGTTACCTCGGGTCGGTCGAGGACGAAGGCGATCCTGTGGAGGGTGTACGTGAGCATCCGGTCCACACGGACGGTGCGGGATTCGCCAGTCTGCCGGTCCATGGCCTTGATGACGATGTGACCGTCGTGGGTGGTGCGGATGTCGTAGGGCTCCAGGCTGCGAACGGTCTCGACGAGGCGGCCGGTCTTCTTGCCGGCGTCGTCTTTCTCTTCCTTGAGGAAGGAGACGGTGATGACGTGCTTGCGGTCGAGGGCCCTGTAGAGGTCGGCCAGGGTGCGGGTGCTCGTCTGGCGGTTCGTGTGCTTCATCTCGGTGTCCCCCTTGGTGCGGTGTGTTCCCCACACTAGGCGTATTCCATTGCGCGCGCAATAGAAACGTGGGATGCTTCTTCCACGAAGGCAGGCGCAACCGTGCCAGCCCAGCGCCATACCCCATGGCGCGCGCACTGCGAATAGGAGGACACTGGCGTGGCAACTGCCCCCATGCGCCCGCCGGGCCGAAAGTCCGACCGGCGCACGCCGAAAGGACCCCTCGTGGCCCGCCGCCGTAACGAGAACGCCGCCACCATCCGAGAACGCCTCACCGCAGCCTCCGCACGGCTCCGTGAGGTCGACTCACCCCACCTCGCTGACGCTGTTGACGAGGTGCTGGCCCCGGGCGCTTGGGGGCTCATCCGCAAGGCGGAGCAGGTCGAGAATCCCGAGAAGGCCGGCGACCCGAACCTGCCGATCAGCATGCCGAACTTCCTCCGCGACGAGATCAAGGAGCTGGCGGCCGCGGCAGGAGCGAACCTGACTGCTGACGTCGTCGAGGGGCTCAACGCCTACGTCGCCGGCACGTTCACACCGGTCGACCTCCCGCGCGCTACTCGTGGAAACGCGACCGGAACGGCCAACCTGAACGTCCGGATCCCCCGCGCCCTGCGTGAGCAGGTCGAGGCGAAGGACGACGATGGCCCGTCTCCCGCGCTGGTCGGTCGGGACTGGCTGATGCGTAAGTACAAGGTCGGCCCGTACGCGCCGAAGCCGACCTGGCCGGTGCAGTAGCCCGACGGCGGGCTGGCCGGCTCGGGACGCCGACAACTTGAGCCGCCGCCCGCCGCACATCACAACCCCATAGGAGAGACCTCACGTGGCTATGGCCATTGAGGCCCCCGCCAGTAGTACGGCGGAGGGCCCCACCTCGCACACCCAAAACCAGGCCACCCGCTTCACCGCCCCACAGCTGCGCCTCCTCCACCGCCCCGTGGATCCGAAGCGAATCGGCAAGGACGACAAGGGCTTCGCGCACATGGAAGCCTGGGACATCAAGCGGTACCTGCTGCGCGTCTTCGGGTTCGCCGGGTACGACACGGAGAACCGTGAGCTGACCCTGGTGCGCGAGATCGAGACCCCCAACGGCAACCGTTCCAAGTGGACGGTCGTTTACCGGGCGCAGGTCCGCCTGATCGTGAAGGATGTGCACGGGCAGGTTCTCGGTCACTGGGACGGTGAAGCCGCCGGGGTTGGGAACAACCTGCCGAACCTGGGCGACTCCCACGACATGGCGATGAAGACGGCTACCTCGCAGGCGCTGAAGCGGGCCGCCACCCACCTTGGTGACGCGTTCGGCCTGTCGCTGTACAACAACGGGTCGCCGCTACCCGTGGTGAACTTCTCGGCCGCGCACCCTCCGGAGCAGTGGGAGAAGGCGGCCGCCCCCGTACCCGAGCCGAACGACCCGCCCGTGCAGCCGGAGCCGGGCACACGGACCCCCGACGAGCCCTCTCCTGCCCCTACGATCGGCGCCGCACCGGCGAACGTCGGCCTGTCCGACGCAGAGCGCGCAACGCACCTCACCCGGCTCATGGGGCAGGTCGCGAACCTTTGGGAGAACAGGAACCCGCTGCCCCTGATCCAGATCAAGGGCGATGCGGAGGAGCACAGCGTCCTCGACGACGAGGTGCAGGGGCCGCCGCCGGGTCGCGAGTGGATGACGCTGCGGAAGCTGCTGGACGACCGGATCGCCGACTTGAACCAGCGCCTCGCCCAGCACGGCGACGCGGAGAAGGGAGCTGCCTGATGTACCGCAACGACGACACCGCGCTGTCCGTCATGGACTGGTTCTGTGGCGCAGGCGGCAGCAGTCAGGGCGCGCACTCGGTGCCCGGCGTCCGGGTCACCAGAGCGGCGAACCACTGGGCCAAGGCCATCGACTCCCACGAGGCGAACTTCCCCGACGCCAGCCACTACCGCGGCGACATCCGCAAGGCGCCCGTGTGGAACTGGCCGGTCACCGACATCTTCTGGGCATCCCCGGAATGCACGAACTGGTCTGTCGCCAAGGGGAAGCGCCGGAACTTCGACACCGCCATGCAGGGCAGCCTTCTGGACCTCCTCGTCGAGCAGCAGGAAGAGGAGCCGGCCGACCTGGAGGAGGAGTCCCGGGCGCTCATGGAGGAGGTGCCGTTGTACCTGCGCGGCGTCATCGAGCGTGGTGGGTTGGTCAAGGCGGGCGTGGTCGAGAACGTGACCGACGTCCGGGCCTGGGACCAGTGGGACCGGTGGATCGGCGAACTCCACAAGATGGGCTACCGCACCCGGATCATCGCCCTGAACTCCATGCACGCCAACCCGCGGTCGGTACACGCTGCCCCGCAGTCCCGCGACCGGCTGTACGTCGGGTACTGGCACGAGTCCCTCGGCCGGACGCCGGACTGGGACAAGTGGCTGCGCCCGCGCGCCTGGTGCTCCGGATGCGACGAGTACGTGCAGGCGATGCAGGTGTTCAAGACGCCCGGCCGGGACATGGGCCGGTACCGCACCCAGTACGTGTACCGGTGTCCACGCACCACGTGCCGGAACCAGATAGTCGAGCCGGAGGTGCTGCCCGCCGCTGCGGCGATCGACTGGTCCATTCCCGGTCAACGGATCGGCGACCGAACCAAGCCTCTTGCGGACAAGACGATCGCCCGAATCGAGGCGGGGCTGAAGAAGTTTTCCCAGCCCATTCCGATGATGGTCCCGGCCGGCGGCACCTGGCGGGACTCGGCGGTCAGCGTCGGTGAGCCCATGGCCACCAGAACGACGCGGGAGAACGACGGCCTGATGGTCCCGCCGCTCCTCGTCCCGGTCGAGGGGCGTGACGGCAAGGAGGCCCGCTCCGCGCACGACCCGCTGCGCACCATGACGACCCGGAACGAAACCGGCCTGGCCTGGCTGCCGTTCATCGCCGAACTTCGCGGCGGCGGATCCGTCGCCCGGTCCGTGACCGACGCGCTTGCCACGGTCACCGCGTCCGGTAACCACCACGGTCTCGTCATGCCTGAGCTGCCCGCGATGGTCATGCGCAACAACAGCAGTCGCAAGGGGCCCGGCGGCGAGCACTGCACACCGGCAACCGAGCCCCTGCGAACGTTGACGACGGCCGGTCACCAGTCCCTGGTCACCTGGCAGGACATTCTCGTCCCGTACTACAGCAATGGGACCGCCCGGACCGTGGCCGAGCCAATCGGCGCACTGTCCACCCGTGACCGGTACGCCCTCGTGCGCGGCAACGTCGACATCAACGACGTGCGGTTCCGAATGCTTGAGCCACACGAAATCGGCCGCGCCATGTCCTTCGCCGACGACTACATCGTCCTCGGATCGAAGCGCGACAAGGTCCGCCAGTACGGGAACGCCGTTACGCCGAACGCGGCCGAGGTCATCCTTTGCGCCCTCGTCGAAGCCATCACTGGCGAGGAGCTCGACCGGTACGCGCAGCCGGAACTCGCCGCCGCAGCCTGACCCCCTGCACCCGCGGGGCCGCCATCTACCGAATCGGAGACTTCCATGAGCGCCAACCGGGACACCACCGAGCAGACCGCCTACTGCGGGCACCCCAGGTGCGTGCAGGCCGTGAACGAATGGATTGCATCTGGTCATTCCGGCATCGCCTACAAGCGCGGCGCTGCTGGCGTCATGACCCATAGCAGCGAAGTCCTCTTCTACGCCCGCCGGGACAGGCTGGCCAACGGCTACGAGACCGCAGTCTCCGAGGGGCGCAAGCCGACTCCCGAGCAGAAGGGCGCCTTCAAGATGCGTGAGCGCACGCGCCTCGCCCAGGAATGGCGTGCAGCCAAGCGTCGCGCCCGGAAGTCTGCCGCCTGACCACGCTGCCCGTAGGGAGGTGAGCACCGTGACCCTGACTATCGCCGCGGTGCTCACCACCGTGGCCCTGACCGCCGGCCTGTACTGCTGGTGGCAGATTCGTTCCGCGCGGCGCGCTCTGATCCTGGAGCGCGCCGCGCGTCGTCTGACCGAGGCCAGCCAGCACCGGGACGTGACCGAGTTTCGGCGCCGTATCGACGCCGCGATCGCAGAGCAGCGCGTCCTGGAAGCCGCCGACCGCATCGTCGACGCCGAGCTGGCCCGCACGACCCGCCACAACCCGAAGGAGGGGGACACGCCATGACGACGCCGCTGATTGCCCGGCAGCACCTGACCGACCACCCGCACTACCGGTACCGCGGCTGCGCCCCCGACCCGGACAACCCGCGCGCCTCGGCTGGCGACCCGGACGTGTCCGTGGATGCGTGGGCCCCGTACACGGGGGACGGGGCGGAGCCGCAGAAGGAACGGATCGCCCGGGAGAACGCCGCCAAGCAGATCTGCGGGTTCTGCCCCGTGCAGGCCCTGTGCCGCGCCTACGCCAACACGGAGGTCGTCGAGGCGGGTTCGGGCGGGTCGCCGGAGGTGGTGCACCTGGCGGAGCCGGAGGGTGTGTGGGGCGGGCAGGTCGCCCTGGAACGTCACCGCGCCCTCATCGCGCGCCGGGCCGGAACGGCCACGGTGACGGAGCAGGCACTGACCGAAGCCCGGTCCCCGCAGAAACTCGCCGTCCTCCGGGCCCTGGCGGTCGAACTGTACGAGTCGCGGGTGGCCCGCCGGGCGGGGATGGACGTCCGCCGCACCAACTGGCACCGCTCCGCGCTCTGCTCGCTCCTCGGACTTGACAAGGAACGGGCGACCCGCGACGACCTCCTGCTCGCCGCCATCCACCACGGACTGCTCCCCGCCAACCACCGGATCGTGTGGGACGGGCTGTGGCCGATCGCGGCCGCCCCGAACACGGACGGGTCCCGGCAGCGCCGCATTGCACCCGGCTTCCCTCTCGCACTCCTCACCCCGCGCAAGCGCCGCTACCGCCGACGCGCCACCACCTGCCGCGGTCCCGCCGGCCCCGGCCCGGCCGCCCGCACCAGTGACAGGCACCTCCGCCTCGTCACCGAACCGGCCACCCCCGCCCTGCCCCTCCCCGCCGCCCTGGAGGCCGCCGCATGACCACCACACCCGACACCACCCCTGAGACCGCGGTCGCGACCGCCGAGCCGTCCGCCCCCGCCGACCAGATCCTCGCCGAGCGCTGCCAGTCATCCGGGGAGTACCTCGCCGGACTCCTCGCCGCCGCCATGCTCGACACCGCCGGCACCCCGAAGAAGCTCCCGGAGCTGCTGTTCCCCGACGTCGACCCGTGGGTGGTCCGCCAGATCTGGGACGCAGCCCTTCCCGTCGGGTTCCGGGCTGGGAAGCTCGCCGCACAGCCAAGCTGGACACCGGAGGCCCTGGACCGGCTCCGTGCCCAGCTGCAGGACGCCGGATACGAGGCGATGGCGGGCAAGGCCGCCCGGTCCCGCAGCATCCACCCACCCCGTCACCCCGCCGACGCCGACGCCCGCACCACCCGGAACGGGAGCACGCGATGACCGCCCAGGGCGAGGCCATCCTCGCCTACCTGGACTCCGCCATCACCGCGCGCGAGGAACTCGCCCAGTCCCTTCCTGCGGGCCCATGGACTGCACGGCCGGACGACGACGTGGTCGTTGCTGCTGACCTCATCTCGGTGGCTGAAGCCTTCGCGCTCAGCAGCCGGCAAACCCGAGCGGTCCAGGCTCACATCGCCCTGCATGACCCGAAGTCGGTCCTGCGCCGCTGCGCCGCCGACCGAAAGATCGTGGACCTCTACACGGCCACGAAACGCCTTGCCGAACACGATGACGACCCGAACGTCATCGACCTCCTCACCGCCGCCCGCCAAAACCTGCGCGCGCTGGAATCCGTCGTGCAGTCCCTCGCCGAGGGCTACGGCTGGACGGAGGGCGACCGGTGACCAACACCCGCCCCGCACACGGTCGCGGCCGACCCGCCGTGTTCAACACCGCCCTGCGCACTCAGTACCTGGACGCGGTCCGGGCCGGTATGTACCTCGGTGCCGCAGCCGACCACATCGGCATCCACCGCAACGTCCCCACCCGAACCGCCCGCACAGACCGCCAGTTCGCTCAGGCCCTCACCGACGCGAAAGCTGAGGGCAGGAAGGCCAGGGTGGAGGACGTCGCCCACGGCGAAGCCCGGTACAACAACTACGGCTGCCGCTGCCGCACATGCACGGCCGCCGCGACGCGGGCCCGCGCCGAACGCCGAGCAGAGCCCCAACCGGAGCAGGACAGAGGGGAGTCGGGACAGATCCTCGACCTCCGAACCGGCCCG
This sequence comes from Streptomyces sp. NPDC047515, assembly GCF_040643055.1. Classification (NCBI taxonomy): domain Bacteria; kingdom Bacillati; phylum Actinomycetota; class Actinomycetes; order Kitasatosporales; family Streptomycetaceae; genus Streptomyces; species Streptomyces sp. NPDC047515. Next base: position 35,557 of record NZ_JBEYTM010000030.1, on the reverse strand, counting down.
GAGTCCCCTATCCCTTTGTTGCTGCGGATTGCGTCGTGAAGTGATGACGACCACTCCGGGCATGATCAAGTTATTTAGTGTGCACTTTTATAGGACACAACCGCAGGCCAGGCACACCCGTGCGATGACCTGCCTATCGGATGACAAGTCAGATCAACGACACGTTGGGCAAGAGGAGCGACAAGTGGAGTGCCCTACCGGTAGGCTCAGCCTGGCGCCAGACGACCACTCAGATATGAGACCGGCCGAACGGCCCACCAAGACAACAGGAAAGGCCCCGCTGATTCCCCCGGTGGTTGCACACCGAGGAGCGGGGCCGGACCGACACCACACCGATTCGAAGCGATTGAAGGTGCCAGCCGTTATGAGGCAGCGTACCCGGACACCCGGGCTATCAGACAGTGGGACCCCGCAGACCGGCGTGAACATCACACCGCCGACGCACGCGGGCCCCGTCACCACTACCCGCAGCACGCGATGAGCGCCCAGGGCGAGAACACAGTCGCCCAGTACCTCACTGAGACCGACCCGGACTTTGGCTGGGAGTTCCTCGCCGAGGACTTCGTGTACGCGCGTCTCCGCGAAGAGATGGCCGCTGCCGAAGAGCTCCCTGCTGGCCCCACCCGCGACCAGACCGTCGACCGCATCCTGTCCTTGCGGATGGCTGTCACCGAGCACGCCACCTACGTCGGCCATGACGGCAAGAGCTGGGCGCAGTGCTTCACCTGCCACGGCTCGAACGGCTTCCCTTGCTCCACGATGCGGTTCTTCACGCGCATGTGGCGCCACCACCCCGACTACCGGCCGGGGTGGAACGAGACCTGGGACGGCCCCGGAGGACCGAGCGACTGGACGCAGGACATGCTGCGTGTCGCCGAACGCGGCGGGTTCCGCAATGACTTCCTCGCCGGAAAGGCGCAGGAGCAGACCTCACCCAGCAAGGGAGATCAGGTGACGTAGCAACTATCGGGCGGAAGGTCCTGGGCCCCTTGGCGGGGGCACTTCCTCTACCGCCGGCCGCTGGTGTTGGCGCACCGTGCGCGGCCACTTCATACGGCTCGGTTTTGGCGACCGAGCTAAGGCCCGACTCTCAGATCCGGTTTGGCGACCGGGGCCGAGCAGGTCGAGCGACTTTGAGGTTCCTCACGAACCACCCACCTCAACACCGGGCGTTTTGCATGCCCGCCATTACGAGGAAAGCAGGTACATAGTGCCGTACCCGAGCACCGCTTGTCAGCTTCTGCACGCCCGGACGGGCGATTCGCGGCAAAAGTCCCCCGCCATCGGCGGCATCCCGTGCCAGCAAACTCCTGGCGACACGAACACCCCACATGACACGTTCGAACGCGTGTACGAGTACAGTGCGGGTCAGGTCGCCCTGGTCCGTGGTGCCTCTCAGGAGGTCGAGCACACCGCGTCGCGCCACAGCGGCCCGCGTCGGTGGCTTCGCTCCGTGGAATGGCTGATCGCAGCCGGCCTGCACCCGCGGGCGAACGCCACCACGCTCGTCATCGCACGTGACCTGGGGGCGCGCATGGACTACTCGACCGGGCACGTCCGTTACTGCCTGGACGAGACCGTGGCCCGTACCGGTGTCAGCAAGGCGTCCGTGAAGCGCCACGTCGCCTACCTTCGCGAGCTCGGCTCTCTAGCCTGGGTCCAGCACGGCACAAAGGCCAATGTCCGCCGCGCTCTCGGCCTTGGCGGGTACGCCGCCACCGCGACCGTGTACGCCGCGGTCATCCCGGCCGCCTACGACCACGCCATGGGCCACCGCATTATCGGCACCGGGTACGGCGCACGGATCGTCATGGACTACCGGCAGATGCCCGACGCCCGCCCCGCGACCACCGTCACGGGCCCTGTGGACAACGCCTCTTCGGGGCCTGTGGACAACTCTTCGGAACGATCTTGTGAGCCCCCTTCCCTTACCTCAGCTAATGAAAAGAGTCAGGTTCAGATGGTGGGGGGTTTTAACTACACCCCGCACGCGGGCCGTCGAACCGCATCACTCCCCAACCAGACCCGCAGCAGCAACGAGGACCCCGCCCGCCGTACCCCGCTGCAGGTAGCCCGTGAGATCCGAGAGACCCGCCGGGTCCGTGCCCTGGTGAACTGGACGCAGAAAGAATCCCTGCGCCGCCTCGCGTACGTCCTGCGCCCCTACTTCGACCGCGGACTCGACTCCACCCAGATCGCCGACGAACTAACCGGCATGTGCCTCGGCTGGCGACCCAAGCAGCCCGCCACCTACATCCGCACCGCCCTCATTCGCCAGGCCGCACAAAACACCGAACTCGCAGCAGCCGAGAACCGGCTCGCCAACCAGACCTGGCGGGCAACACCCCAAGAGGCCGCCGACCTTGCGTCCCTCGAGGCGCTGTTCTCCCGGACGCCGCGCACCGACGACGACCGGCGCACCGCACGAGCCCATGCCAAGTACGACCTCCAGATCGTCATCGACCACCTCGAGGACCACGGCGACGACGACGCCATCGACCTGTACGGAACCGCCCTCGCCTCCCGCGCCGCCCGCCTCGCCGCATCCGCCAGCTTCCAGTCAGGAGTCGTCGCATGACCGACCCGAAGCCACAGACTTCAGCTGGCGCCGACCTCGCACGCCAGGCCCTCGCCGCCTACAAAGCAAACGCAGGCAGCACCCTCTCGCCGAAGCGGGCACCCCGCCGAATGCACGCCACCCGGACTGGCGGCAGGGAACCCCTCGGCGTCGGAGACATCCTCGGTCAGATCAGCACCGAGCAGGGCTGGGACAACGACACCGGGAACCTCCGCGGCGGCCGCATCAACGACCAGTGGCACACCTTGTGCCCCCAGTACGCCGGGCACGTCGAACCAGCCGGATACGACGCAGAACGCGGCCGGCTCGACCTTCGCCCAGGCTCCCACGCATACGCCTCGCAACTCCGGCTCCTGGGCGGACAACTGGCCCGCCAGATCAACGACAAGCTGGGCCGTCCCGCGGTCCGCTCCATCCGCGTCCTGCCCGTCGGTCCGCTCAGCAACAGCACCCCGGCCGCCGAGCCGGAGCCAATCGGGCAGGCCGCCCCGGCCGGACCGGTCCGTACCCGCGAGACCGCATCCTCCGGCTACCGCCAGGCCCTGGCTGCAGCCCTTGCCAACAAGCCCGACACCGCCCCCGCCAATCCCTACGTGAAGGCCGCCATCGACCGGCAGAACCAGGCACTCACCGAACGGCGCGAACCCGAGACCGCGTTCACCGACGCCGTGGCCGCACTCGAAGCCCTCACCGCGGGCCAACCCGCCGACAGCCTTCAGGCCAGCATCCAAGCCGCCCTCCACCACAAGCACAGCGGAGGGAAGGCCGTCCGCCGCGCCTTCGACGTCGCCTGACCCACCCACCGAATGAACGGAGCACCACCATGACCGCAGTTCCGCAGCAGAGCAGCCAGACCGAGAGGCGCCTACCGAAGCCTCCGTACCGGGGGCTGTTCATCGAGCCTGACCTTCCGGCGGAGACGACCACCCACGACGGGTTCCTCGAGATGGAGGATCCGGAGCCGATTATCACGCCGTGATAATCGGGCGTCGCCGCGGCGAGGTACGGGAGGCCGCTCCGGAATATCACGCCGTGATAATCCGGGACGCCGAGAGGGTGAAACGCCATCAGAAACGACGAACCGGGTAACACCCACCCCATGAGGGTCAGTAAGGTGACGCCATGGCCTCTCCCTACCCCGACGGCGACCGGGAAAAGGTGGCGTCCAAGCTGCCCTCGGTACTCCGCCAAGAACTCAAGATCCGCGCCGCCGAGCTCGGCCTGGACATCCAGGACGCCGTCACCTCAGCCGTGCAGGACTGGCGCCAACTCCCTCAAGGTGGCCCGGTCGTCGACACGGCCGGCGCCGAGTCGTACAGCACCTGGCTGCCCGTCGGTCTTTACGACGAATTCAAAGGCACCTGTACCGACCGGGGCGTCTCCTACACGCAGGGTCTCGCCCAGTCCGTACGCCGCTGGCTGGACGCACACCCCTCCCCCGGCGGCGCCCCCACAGGCGACATCCCCCAGCGGAAAATCGTCTGCAACCAGAAAGGCGGCGTCGGAAAGACCGCCGTCTCCGCAGGCATCGCCCAGGCCTACGCCGAGGAAGGCAAAAGGGTCCTGCTCGTCGACTACGACCCGCAAGGCCACCTCAGCCAGCAACTCGCCGTCGAACAGATCCCGCCCGGCCACGACAGCCTCGTCTCCCACATGTGCGACGAAGGCTCCGGAGACCTCCGCGACCTGATCGTCGTCATAGACGATCCGCGATTCGAGAAGCGACTCCACCTGCTACCGGCCTGCTTCGACGGCTTCCTCCTGGACGCCAAGATCGCCATCCAGTCCATGGACCGCAGCAAGCGCGGCATCCAGAAGGAAAGCGCCCTCGAGCGTGCACTGCTCAAGGTCGAAGCAGACTTCGACGTCATCGTCGTTGACTGCCCACCCAGCCTCGGCATCGCCATGGACGCCGCCCTCTACTACGGGCGCCGCCGCCAAGGAGAACCCCAAGGCGCATCCGGCGTCATCATCCCCGTCCTCGCCGAAGACTCCTCCGCCACCGCGTACTCCATGCTCGCCGGGCAGATCGAGGACATCCGCGACGACTTCCAACTCGACATCGACTACCTCGGCCTCGTCGTGAACCTCTACGACAGCCGCCGCGGCGTCGTCGCCACCTCATCCCTGAAGCAGTGGCGCGACCTCGGAGACCCCCGGGTCCTCGCCATCATCGGAGACCTCAAGGAGCAGCGCGAAGCCGTCCGGATGCGCAAGCCGCTCCTCTCCTACGCACCGCACAGCGACCAGGCCGAAGCCATGCGCCAGATCGCCCGGGGTGCCGCATGGTGACCAAGTCCGAGCAGTTCGCCCAGTCCTCCGCGTTCAGCCGCGCCGGGGGAGCCCGAAGCGCCCGACGCAACGCCATCGAAAACATCGGGCAGAAGCCCACGCCCACCGAACTCCCGGTCGGGCTCATCTCTCAGAACCCCGACAACCCGCGCGACCACCTGCGGAACCTGGACGACATGACGGAGACCGTCCGCCACGTCGGGGTCGTCAACGCCATCACCGTCGCCACCATCGACGCATACCTGGACGAGCGGCCCGACCGTGCCGGCGCCCTCGACCCGGGCGCCACCCACCTCGTCATCGACGGCCACCGCCGCCTCGAGGCCGCACGCCGCGTCGGCCTGGACACCATCAAGGTGACAGTCGACGACGCCCTGGTCTCCACCGACGAATCTCTCCTCGAGGCCGCGTTCGTATCGAACTACCACCGCGACGGCATGACGGAGCTCGAGGAAGCGATCGCCCTCGAGAAGCTCGTGAAGTTCTACGGCGGCCAGGCGAAGGCGGCGCAGCGCCTAGGGATGGGGCAGTCCACGATCTCGTCCAAGCTGTCATTCCTGAAGCTCAGCCCCGAACTGCAGGCCGACCTGGCGGCGGGGCGACGGACGGGCGAGCAGCTCCGCAATCTTGGCAAGCTCAACCCCGAGGAGCAGCGGGCGCAGGCGGATGCGCGTGCTGAGGAGGCCCGCCGGCGCGCGGCGAAAGCCAGCAAGCCGGTTCAGCCCGAGCCCAGCCTTCCGGAGAGCGAGCCGCAGAATTATCACGCCGTGATAATTGCCGCGCCGGATGCTCCGAGCTCGGCGGAATCAGCTGCCGCACAGCAGCTCCCTGCGGAGCCGTCGATCGCAAAGCCCGCGTATACCGCGGTATACGCGCAGCCGTCCCCCACAGCCCCGAGTCCCGTCGTCGACGAACCAGTACGGGCGCCTGAGGCGCCGAGCCGGGCACTGCCCGAACCGCGCGCCCAACTGACCCCCGTTCCTGCGGAGACTGCCTCCGTCGTTCCGGCCAAGCCGCCAGTCGCGGAACGTCCCCCGGTCAAGATGCCTTGGTATGACGGCCGGGCCGCCATGGACATCATCTTCCGGAAGCTGAGCACGGAGGAGCGCCGCAACGCGATGGGGCGCTACTTCGAGCTGGTGGGGGGCGCCGAGGCGGCCGCGGCCGACCTCAAGGCGGCAGCAAGCCCCCAGTTCCGTGAGCTGCTGGCTGACCACCTCATGGATGGCGTGTAGCCCGGTCAACGCGCGGCCTCGTTCTCCCGCCGCTTGGTGGAGGAACGGGGCCGTTGTCGTGTCCGGCCGGTTCCGGTCGAAATTCCGGGGCTTGCCGGGGTTTTTCGTTCACCCGGCCGAGTGATCCCCGGACAGGCCCCTTCCCCCTACACGCACCCGCGGCTTGGGTGGAAGAGCCGTTGCCGTCACCAGGCGGCCGGCAGCAGGGGCAGAGGTCTTCCCACCCGGCAGTCGCAGCGCCTCTGCCCCTGCCCCTCCGCCACCACCGGATACGCGCGAAAGCTTTCGGTGTGGCGAACTCGCGGCCTACAATCGCGACATCTGGCGGGCATGCCCGTGAGGTCTCGGCCCCCGCGGCCGGCCCCGGGACGTTGTCGGCAAAACTCCGCCCCCGGCCGCCACGGGGGCTTCACTCTGTCACCACCAACCCGCACCAGAACCTGTCCGTGACTGGCCGGGAGACTACTCCTCCACGGGCCACGGAGGGATCAAAACTCAGGCTCGGCTTACCGGATACCGACTACAGGTGTCAGAGTGGCACTCCCCGGTACGGCCACCGGCAGCCACCCGGGGGAGGCTGCACATACTGCGAGTGCGCGGCTGCCCTTCCCGATGCCGGAGGAGCGGAGACGCCCCATGCCCTCAGCAGTCGAGCCCACCCACCCCGGATCCGGGCCCCCAGGCCCTCACGCACGAGTCATTCCCCTGAAGAAGCGCGCCGGCTTCGGGCGCGGACGTGGACGCCGACCCCACGTCCCCGATGCTGAACCCGTGCCGCCGACACCGCAACAGCAGCTCGCCGAAACGATGGAGGCGATGTTCCTGTCCCATGGCCGTACGTTGACGGACCCGCAGACCGCTGATGCGTTCAGCGTCACGCTGGGCGCGGTCCTGCTGATGCTGGACGGGGCCCGCGCCGAAGGTGTGGTCGGGGAGGAGGCACACGAGACGCTACGCGGCATGATTGCGGGGATGGCGGACTCACCGATGCTGCTTTGAATATGCCGGGAGTGAATGCCGGACAATGCATGACGAGTCGGCAACAACCCCGCACGCACCGTTGATCACTTACGACGTTCTGTTTAACTCGTGACCGTCCCGTGCCAGACTGGAGCGTCCGGAATCACCCGGAGTGACAGCCTCCGGCCACCGGCGCGCGCCCGGCACACACACCGTCACGCACCGCGCCCCCAGGCCGGCTTACGGGACGGGGACACCATGGGAGACGACACCACCGCACAACGACTTCGCCTCCTGCAGGCGGAGTTCGTTCAGCCGACCCGCTCCGGACCCGGCGACGGACGCAAAGCCACCCAGGTCGAGGCGCCCGCCCCTCTCAACATCGGCATCGTCGATCGCATGGCAGCAGCCGCCGCCGAGATCGACGACCACATGCGCGCCGTGGAGCCACCCGCCCACACCCCAGCCCGGCCGCGGCCCGCTAATCCGGCAGACCGGTACGAGTGGTGGCGTCACGGAACCGCGCACCTCGCCCCGCAACTGCAGGACGCCCGGGAGCAGGTCATCTACCGGCAGGGCCTCGAGTACGACCTCGCTATGGGCGACACCAGCTTCATCCGCCGCCACCCCTGCCCAGGGTGTGGTTGCTGGGGGCTTTTCTGGAGAGAAGCACAGCAGGCAGCCGTGTGCGTCAACCACTACTGCGTGGACGACGACGGGCTGTCCCGCACCTGGTCGCTCGCGCACCTGGCGCAGCAGCACATCGCCCGGCAGAAAAGCTTGAAGATCAGCGCAACCTGACCCGGACCTCGCGGGTCTACCAACTGTCACCACCCTTTCATCACGCAACACCCATAACTGGATTCGTCACCTCCACTGGCGCGTCCACCCCGTAATCGGCCGCCGGAGCTGCGAACGATGGCCGTCGAGAGCGGAGCTCCGCGCATGGCCATGAACGCGTTCGTCCCATACCGCCCGGCCAGTGACCTGATGACGCTCAAGGAGTGCGTCGAACTTCTCAAGCCGACAGGTCACCCCGTATCCAAGTCGACCATCAGCAGGTGGATTCGCCGCGACGGCATACCCGTTGAGCGGCAAGGTGGCATCTATGTCCCCTTCTCGGATGTGCTGATGGCGCACCAGGAGTACGTCGCCAGTCGCCGCAGACGCTGACCGCCGGCACCCGCCTGTAGCCCCTCACTCCAGCAGCTCGGAGTGGGGGGCTTTCTCATGCCCACACCCGTAACCTATTGCGCGCGCAATGAAATGTGGCTAGTCTGGCAGAGCCGACAAGGTCCCAACCCGCAAGGGAACGGATCGAGTTACCCATCCCTGGAGCGCCGCCATGAGCGTGATCACCCCTGCCCGCACACACCCCGCCACCATCAACTACGGCGACCTCAACCCGGGCCAGCAGACGCTCTTCGACCAGCTCATGGAGCAGGCCGACAACACCACCTCCGCCGCCGAGTGCGATGCCCTCATGACCGCCCTGATCGCCATCACCGGCATCACCGGCGTCCGCTACAACGAAATCCTCAAGTGCGCCTGCCCCTGCATCTGCGGCTGCATCTTCGACGCAGACGACCCCGACGCCCTCGTCACCGAAGAGCCCACCGGATACAACCTCGGCCGCCTCCAGTGCCCCGACTGCGCCGACGCCCACCCCCGGCCCATCGAGGACTGACCCCTCAACTCCCCGGCCCCGAGTCGAGCACCACACCCGAAGGGGTGCGCAGTAGCTCCCGGGGCCGGGTGCACAGCCCCTTCACCACGAACCGCCGAACCGGGAGACACCCATGTCGCGGACCACCGCCCAGCACGAGCAGACCAGCCTCATCGACACCGCCGACATTCGCCCCGACTCGACTCCGAGCCTTGCGGAGTACGACGTGATCCTGGTTGCCAGCTCGGCAGGCAAGGACTCCCAGGCCATGCTCGACTACGTTGCCGAACTCGCCCGAGCCGCCGGAGTCGAAGACCGCATCGTCGTACTCCACAACGACCTCGGCGAGGTGGAATGGCCCGGCACCGCCGAGTTGGCGCAGGAGCAGGCCAAGCACTACGGCTTCCGGTTCGAGATGCGCCACCGCGAGCAGGGCCTCCTCCTCGACCAGATCCGAGACCGGCACAGCAAGCTCCGCGCCAAGGGCGACACCACAACACCCGCCTGGCCTTCATCAGCAGCCAGGTACTGCACTTCTGACCAGAAGCGCGGGCCTGCCCGCAAGCTCATCACCCAGCTCGTCGGCGAGAAGAACCTCGACCGGCAGGCACGCGTCCTGTACTGCCTCGGCCTCCGCGCCCAGGAATCGTCGGGGCGGGCAAAGAAGCCCGAGCTCGCAGTAGACCCGTCCGCGTCCAGCGGAGTCCGTGAGGTGACCGTCTGGCACCCGATCCTGCACTGGTCCGAAGACGACGTGTGGGCACGCATCCGCACCTCGGGGGTCCGCTACCACTGGGCCTACGACAAGGGCATGAAGCGACTCTCCTGCTCCTTCTGCGTCCTGGCCAGCCGCGAAGACCTCCTCTGCGCCGCCAGGCTCCGCCCGGACATGGCCGCGAAGTACGCCGCTCTGGAAGACGAGTTGGGTCACACCTTCAAGGCCGACCTGTCCATGGCCGACATCGTCGCCGCAGCCGCCACCCACTGACGCCACACCGGGAGACACCCATGTCCAGCACCGGCACCGTCCTCCGCACCACCGCCCACGTCCTCAACTACTTCGGCCTCCACACCGGCCCCCAGTTCGCCACCATCGACGGCCGCCTCGATATCACCGCGGCCATCTTCCGCGCCGTCACCGGCAAGACCCCGAACTGCTTCCTCACCGACGAGGACTACTCCCTTCTGCAGATCCAGTCGTGCGAGCCCGCCATGGACGCCATCCGCATGCTGTCCGCGGTCCTCCCCACCGAGCCGCCCGTCGACCTGGTCACCGGCCTCGACGACTACATCGAGCACGTCTGCCACTGGGCCATGACCCCCGTATGGACCGGCAACGGCGACGACCAGGCGCCGACCATGCCCGAGGTCATCGGCGCGATCCTCCGCGCCGCCCAGACCGCCGACGCCCTCACCGACATCCCCCACCAGACCGAACGGAGCGCCGCCTGATGGCGAACACCACCCTCTTCGGCCCCGACCGAACCCGCCTCGGCTACGAGGACCAGGAATGGTCCGTCTGGGTTTCCGGCATGGACGACATCCACGACCGCGAGACCCTCGGCGGCGCACTGAACCTGGCCAACGAACTCAACGCCACCTTCGCCCAGATGCGGTTCAACTCCACCAGCGACCTCGACCCGGTCATGTACGCCGTCGTCCTCCACCACGGCTACGCGTGGACCGTCGATACCGAGCACGCCCTCGGTCTCGACTGCGGCGTACCCGCCTGCGTCCCGTGCTCCTCCAAGCGTGCTGCCCCAGGCGCCACCACCCCGACCACCTGATCTCCCTGGCCCGGGGCCACCGCGCCCCGGGCCCCCACCTGGAACAGGAACTCGCCATGACCACCATGACCATCGCCCCCGCCGACACGGACGGCCCGAACAGCAGCTGGACCACGGGCTACACCGACGGCGAACTCGCCGCTATGACCGGTCTCTCCTCCCGCCGGATCCACGCCCGCGCCGCTATGGCCGACGACTACGACCCTGACTACGCCACCGGCCTCATCGACGGCTACCTCCACACCATCGCAGTCAAGGCCGCACGCAGGCGCGTCAACGACTGGGCGCGCACAGCCACCGAACTCGCCCAGCAGGGCCAGACCATCCCGCAGATCGCCAACCACCTGTACGTCACCGAAGACACCGCACGCAACCTTCTCCGCCAGGCCGGGCAGCCGGGAGCCACGTTGTGAGTACCCCCACTCTCCGCATCCTCAGCCTTGGAGCTGGAGTGCAGTCCACCACGCTCCTCATGCTGTCCGCCGACGGCACGCTGCCGAAGATTGACGCCGCGATCTTCGCCGACACCGGCTGGGAGCCCGCCGCCGTCTACGACCACCTTGACCGGCTGGAGCGCGAAGTCGCCCAGCCGGCTGGAATTCCGATCCATCGGGTCAGCACCGGCAACATCCGCGACGATGCGCTGAACTCCGAGGCGAGATACGCGCAGATGCCGCTGTATATCCGCGGCCAGGGAGGCGGCCAGGGAATGCTGCGGCGGGCCTGCACCTCCGAGTACAAGGTCAAGCCGATCAAAGTCCAGGTGCGGAAGATGCTCGGTTACCCGCACCCATCGCCTGTCCCCAAGGGGACGTTCGTGGAGCAGTGGATCGGCATCAGCTCGGATGAGTCCTCCAGGGCCGCACGCATGTCGGACGACGTGCAGTACATGCGCAGCCGATTTCCGCTACTCCTCATGCAAGGCGGCACCGGTCGGTGGTCGTCGGTCGGCTGGACTCGCGCCGACTGCCAGCGCTATCTGACCGCCAACGGATTCCCCGAGACCCCCAAGAGCGCGTGCATCGGGTGTCCGTACACCGGCAACGCCAGGTGGCGTCAGATTCGGGACCAGCGGCCCGCCGAGTGGGCCGACGCGGTGAAGTTCGACGGCGAGATCCGGCACGGCAACGCACGCGCCATCGCTAACGGCACCCCGCTGAACGGCGAGGCATTCCTTCACCGCAGCCGCATGCCCCTCGACCAGGCCCCCATCGACCGCGTCACCGCCCATGAATGGGGCGCCCGTCAGACAGACGCGTTCGAGCAGATCGCCGACGCCGAAGCCGACGAACGCGGCTGCTCCCCCTGGGCATGCCGCGGCGAAGACGACGAATACGACGCCGCGTGACCTGGCCCGCCGTCATCGCCGCCGTGCTGGGAGTCATCCCACTCCTCATGATCTGCGCCTCCCAGCACGGCATCGGCACCACCAACCCGCAGGACCCGCCGGACGGAGACACCCCGTGAGCCGCAAGTCCAGCACCAAGACCCGCACCGCCCCCACGTCCCAGCCCCAGGCCACCCCCGCGGTCCTGCCCGTCCGGCCCGTACACCCCGACTTCATCACCGAGCAGCAAATCCGCGCCGCCTACGCCGCCCGCCTCGCCAACCTCCCCCACACCCCCATACGCGCCTGGCAGACAGCCCCCGACGGCACCGCCCACCTCGCCTTCCCCTCCGGCAACCGCATCCACCACACCCCCGACGCCGACACCCCATTCACCGCCCTCACCCCCTGCGCCGCCGGCTTCACCCACACCACCCCCATCACCGACCGCACTCAGCTGACGAACGCCGTCAACACCGCCGCCCACTGCACCGACCTCCACGGCCGGACCCGAATCCTCACCCTCCCCCAAGCCGCCACCACGGCCGAAGACACCCAAGCCCTCAACGTCACCGGCCTCCGTGCAACCGCGGTCGACGACCAGCCGAAGGAGCACCCCGAGCCATGACCGCCACCACCGGGGAGCACACCCCCGGGTACATCGCCGCCCTCGCCGCAGCCCTCGAACAAGCCGTCGAGTTCCACATCCCCTGCCCCGGCCACCCCTACGGCGCCGCCGCCGACCTCCGCGTCAAACGCCGCCTCGACGGCTACGGCACCGGATGGGCCGTCCTCAACGACAACCCCGGCAACGAACACGCCTGGACCGGCGCCGAATGGATCTCCCGCAGCGAACTCACCCGCACAGAGATCTACCGCTACGACCGGCAAGCCGCCCTCGACGAAGCCACCCGCATCGCACCCCTCGAAACCACCGCGTTCCACACCCACATCCAGCGCCTGCGCGCCGAACACCAGGAGCAGCACTGATGGCCACCGACACCACCATCGAATGGGCCGACAAGACGTGGTCCCCGATCATCGGCTGCGACCGCGTCTCCGCGGGCTGCGACGGGTGTTACGCCATCAGTACCGCCCGCATCCGATCCGCCAACCCCAACCCCAAGGTCGCTGACGCCTTCGCCGGCACCGTCGACCGCATCAACGACCGCCTCGACTGGACCGGGCGCATCAACCAGCTCGAGGACCGCCTCACCCAGCCCCTCCACTGGAAGAAGCCCCGCAAGGTCTTCGTCAACTCCATGAGCGACCTGTTCCACAAGAACGTCACCGACGACTTCATCGCCCAGGTCCTCGCCGTCATCGCCCTCACCCCGCAGCACACCTACCAGCTGCTGAGCAAGCGGCACGCCCGCATGCGTACCGTCCTCACCGACGCCTGCACCTGCGGCAACGGACACGCCCCCGGTGTTCACCTCCGCTCCCGCATGGCCTGGGCCGTCTCCAACGCCAACCCCAACCGCATCCCCGGCCTCCCCGACGACGCCGAACAGCGCGTCTACAACGCCCCCTGGCCCCTCAGCAACCTGTGGTTGGGCGTATCGGTGGAGAACCAGCAGTGGGCGGATATTCGCATCCCCGCCCTCCTCAACACCCCCGCCGCCATCCGCTGGATCAGCGCCGAACCCCTCCTCGGCCCCATCGACCTCACCAACGTCGACCGCATGAACGTCCTCCGCGGCGACGACACCGGCTACGAGAACGGACTCCACTGGGTCGACGGTCCCACCATCGGCTGGGTCGTCGCAGGCGGAGAGTCCGGCCCCAAGGCCCGCCCCGCACACCCCGACTGGTTCCACACCCTCCGCGACCAGTGCCAGGCCGCCGACGTCCCCTACCTCTTCAAGCAGTGGGGCGACTGGACAGACCGCGCCGCGCTCACCGGAGACCAGCGAGCCACGGCCCCCGTCTGGGACGAAAAGCGCGTCACCTACGTCCACCCCGCCGACGGACGCACGCAGGACCACGGCGCATGGGGCGTCAACGGCCACACCGAAGGCTGGGCCACCGTTCAGCGCGTCGGCAAGAAGGCAGCCGGCCGCGACCTCGACGGACGCACCTGGGACCAGTACCCGGATCACCAGTGACCGAGTACGAGATCTCCTGCCTCGGCAAAACCCGCTTCCCCAGCCGCCGATCCGCCCGACGCAGAGCCCGACAGATACGCGGCGAAAGCGGATCCGACCTCCGCGCCTACCGCTGCTGGTACTGCCGCGCTGTGCATTTGGGCCACCGCCCCGGCTGCGCCACCTACCTCCGCATGACACCCCACGGCCCCCGACCCATACAGGAGCTCACCCCATGACCACAGCCCCCGAGCTCATCCGCCAGCACCAGCTCACCATTACCGTCCACGGCCGCCCAGCACCTCAAGGGTCGAAGAAGTATGCCGGGCACCGCCTCAACTCCGCGTCCGGCCGCGTCTCCGCCGTCCTCGTCGAACAGTCCAAGCGCGTCAAGCCCTGGCGAGCCCTCGTCACCGCCGCGACTCGCGAAGCCCGCGTCGTCTCCCACATCGGTTCCGTGCCCGTCCACCTCCCCACCCTCGACGGACCCCTCGAAGCCGACATCGTCTTCACCGTTCTCAAGCCCGCCTCCGCCCCCAAGCGCAAGCGGACCTGGCCCATCACCCGACACAGCGGAGACGTCGACAAGCTCATCCGCTCGACTTTCGACGGCATTGCGGACGCCGGCGCCGTCGTCGACGACTCCCGCATTATTCGCGTCACCGCCACCAAGACCTTCCCCGGCGAACACCCGAACGCCCTCGACCGCCCCGGCGCCATCATCCGCCTCTACACCCTCACCGGAGACCCGGCATGAAGGGCCCCCGGACTAAGGAGCAGAAGCAGCAGATGGCCGTCGCCAAGATGCGGGCATCGCTACAGCGTTGGAGAGAGCAGGGAGGGCACCCACTCCGCACCCGCGAAGGTCGCACTGCGGTCAACTACCTGTTCCGCGAGAAGGGCATACCAGTAAAAGGATGCTCCCAGTGCCTCACGATCAAGGCGCTGTCAGCGTTCCCCGCAATGCGCAGCGCCTCAGACGGTCGCCGTAGCTATTGTCGCGACTGCGCGTCCGCCGAGCACGCCAACCGAAAGGCGAACGACCCCGAGTACGCAGAGCGATGCCGGAAGGCTGCCCTGGCCTACTACTACGCGAACGCGCCGGCTCGCAGGAAGTACTCATCAGAGCACCGTCTCCGGACCCGACAGGCGAACGTAGCGAAGAACGCAAACCGGGTTCAGAACCCGGACGTGCTCAAGCGCTGCCTCGGGCAGTGCGGACGGACACTTCCCGAAACGTCGTTCCGTCTTGATCGAGGGCAGAACGACGGGCTGCGAGTCAAGTGCCGCAACTGCGCTGACACCTCCAAGAGGGCTCGCCGCGCCTGCGCCAAGGCCTACGGGAACCCGGTCGGGCAGCAGTGCTACCTGTGCATGGCCGTCTTTACCGCCCCTGGGAACGTGCAGGCCGACCACCTCATTCCCGTAAGCGCAGGCGGCCCCGACGAGGCAAGCAATCTCTGGTGGGCCCACGAATTCTGCAACCTCCGTCGCGGGGCGCGGACGCTCACACCAGAGGAGTGGAACCGAGTGCGCTCGCTTCAGCGCCAAGCCGTCAACCACACCGTTTCGACCATGAAGGAATTGACCTCATGAACGCCCAGCCCTCTACGGCGCGCCGCCCCATAAGAAATGCCGCCAACACCGCCCCCGAGTCCGACTGGCGTGTTCGCAGCGCCTGCCGGTGGATCGATCCGGAACTGTTCTGGCCGAGCGGGGAGAGCCGCCCGGCTCGCGTGCAGGCCGCGCAGGCGAAGGAGGTGTGCAAGACGTGCCCCGTGATCGAGCAGTGCCTGGACTGGGCGTTGGAGACCGGGCAGGACTTCGGGGTGTGGGGCGGCATGTCGGAGCGGGAGCGGCGGACACTGCACCGTCGGAAGCCCCGCTCGTACGGGCGGGGGGAGCCGTCTGCGGTCACGCAGATCCTCACGGAACGGCTCGACCTGTTCGAGTCGGCTTTGGACCGCGGGCTGACGCCGGGGCAGATCGCGCGGGAGCTCTGCACGAACGTGCAGACGGTGAACAACGTCCTCGCGGCTCTGGCCGAGCGGGAGCAGTTGGCTGCGGAGTTCGGGGAGGCGGCATGAGCGCCCTGACCGCGGAGCAGCGCGGCGATCTTGCCGAGGACATGCTGCCCGTTGCTGCACACCTGGCCGTCCTCGTGCACGGGGAAGGCGGCCCGGAAGACATTCAGGAGGTGTTGGCCGGACTGAACGATGCGCAGCGCAACGCCCTCATAGTCGTCCTCGCCGGCCTGGTCGACCCGGAGCAGCCGATGGGTCGGGCACTGGGCTGGTTGGACTTCAACGAGAACGGGGCGTTGATGGTCCCGAACTGGGGGGAGCATCGGCCGGTCCGTGACCTGGCTACCGTGTCCGATCCCGACTGCGGCAGGGAGTACGTCGACCCTGTTGCTGTGCAGCGTTTCGTGGACGGGTGCCCGGTGAACGTTTCGGATGCCGAGTTGCTGGTGGCGCTGGAGAAGTGCGCGGACCGTGGGATGTCACTCCGTCAGGTTGACCAGCTGCGCCGTCTCCCGAAGGGGACCACGGCGAAAGCGGTGAACCGGTTGCGGAAGACGTACACGCGGGCGGGCCGGGAGCTTCCCCTGGTGTTGCAGAGCGGCGAGAAGCAGACCGATTTCACCGCTGCCCAGGTCGTCGAGATCCGTGAGAAGTACGCGGCGGGCGGGGTGACGGACCTGGAGCTGTCGATGCAGTACGGCCGGTCCCGGAAGACGATCACGTCTCTGCTGTCTGGGGCGAGTTACCGGCACGTGGGTGGCCCGATCAGGTCGCCGCGAGGCCAGAAGTCGAAGGAAGTGTCACAGGCAGGGATCAACGGGCGGACAGGGCCGGTTCCGGCCGTAGATGTAGCACGAGCAAGCTGACGAAAGAAGAAGGGCAGGACATGGCAGGCGAGACAGTGATCACTGTTGTGGGCAACCTGGTGGCGGATCCGGAGCTGCGGTTCACTCCGGCCGGCGCGGGCGTTGCGAAGTTCACCGTGGCGTCGACACCGCGGGTGTTCGACCGGCAGACGAATGAGTGGAAGGACGGGGACAGCCTGTTCCTGACGTGCTCGGTGTGGCGGCAGGCCGCGGAGCATGTCGCAGAGTCCCTGCAGAAGGGCATGCGGGTGATCGTGCAGGGCCGGTTGAAGCAGCGGTCGTACGAGGACCGTGAGGGCGTCAAGCGCACCGTGTACGAGCTGGATGTCGAAGAGGTTGGGCCGAGCCTGAAGAACGCGACGGCGAAGGTAACGAAGGCGGCCGGTCAGCAGCGTCCGGAGGTGCAGCAGGCGCGGCGTCAGCAGGGTGCGGTGTCGGCGGAGGATCCGTGGGCGTCGGGTACGCCGGGTACGGGTGGGTCGGCCGGCGGGTGGGGGAGCGGGGGTGACGAACCTCCTTTCTAGAGGTGTGTGCGCGGCGTGGGGTCCGGTCCTTCGGGGTCGGGCCCCTTGTCGTGTGCGGGGTGGACTCCACGTAACCTATTGCGCACGCCATGAGATATGGCTAGTCTGGTGAAGCCGACAACGACCCAGACCAAGGGGCACACCATGCAGGAACTACGTCTCCTCGACCCTGACGGCTACACCGTCCCCGGCACCGTCCAGACCAACGTTCCGGACGCCAACGCCGACCAGGTCCGCGACCACCTGCTGAACGACGTTGCTCCCCAGCACGCCAAGGACTGGGCGGACTTCGGCTACGACGCCCGCAACTACCGCGTCGCCTGACCCCCTGACCGGTCTCCCCGCCCCCTGGGAGACCCCGGGCCGCGGTCCTGCCCCCTCCGGAACCGCGGCCCCTACCAACCGCCCCGCCTGTTTGAGGAGCCCCACATGTACCGCGTTGCCATCGTCCGCAAGGGCCAGCCCGCTGACCGTCGCACCTGCGCCAGCAGTAAAGAGCTCCGCACTGTCGTCTTCGACCTGATCCGTGCTGAGGGGCGCACCATCACTGACGCCGACCACTCCACGCTGATCCGGATGGTGGGGGATGCCCGCGACCTCGCCGACATTAAGGGCTTTGCCGCTCTGGAGATCGGCGCCGCGTCGCTCACTATCCGCCCACAGTCGGCCGACGCCGACCGCTGACCAACCCTCCCAGGGCCGCGGTCCCGCCCCCCTCGGGACTGCGGCCCCACCCCTTCCTCGTGACCCCCCGGAGCCCGTCATGACCAAGCTCGAGCAACTCATCAACGAATCCATCCCGGACGGCACGTACGGCGACGTCGACCGCCGCCCGTGGACCCCTGCCGAGCAGCTCGGGCACCGCCTCGTCCTGGAGGAGGCCATTGACGGCTGGAGCTGGAAGGACGACCCCCGTAGCCGCAACAAGCGCGCCGCGTGACCACGTTCTTCACCGCCCTCGCCGGCCCCGACCCGACCACCACCTGAAAGGCGCGCCCGTGAGCACGGAGACCCTCACCCGATTCCGATGCGACGCCCCGCACTGCGAGGCCAATGGCATCGGGCACAACAACATCACCCCGCCCGACGGGTGGACCGTCCTCAAGTCGACCGCCCACATCCCCGTTACCAAGGACCACCCTCTCCCGCCCCGCGCACGTCGCTCCAAGGCAGCCTCGTACAGCGAGCGATGCCACGGCGACTTCTCGCTCCACCTGTGCCCCGAGCACCCTGCAGCGTTCGATGCTCACCGGCCCATCACGAACGGGTACGGCTACAAGTCGAACGTGTCGGTGTCTTGTTCTTGCGGGGCAAGCCTGGGTATGGCCGGGGCCGTCACGATGGTCGGCCGATACCCGTCCGGTGCCACCGAGAACGCCTGGTTCCAGCACCTGCCGGCCGAGCTCCGCTGGTACCTGTGGCGTGGCCAACGCCAGTGGGCGACCCAGACGACAACCTACGGGGTTACCCGCGTACAGCAGTACTCGTCCGAGGAGACCGCCCGGAAGTTCATCGCCGACACCGGGCCGACCTACACCCTCCCGACCCTCGTGTACCGGGACACCGAGGGCGACGAATGGATGAAGGCGTCATGACCACCCGCTCCGTCTCCCCGAATGCCTGCGGTCACTGCGGGATCGACCAGCACGGTCACGCCCAGCAGTGGACCACCGAGGCTGGCTGGCACACGTGGACCCCGCCCGCCCAGGGCCAGATCAAGCAGCGCATGCGCGCCCGAACCGCGAAGGAGAACTGATGCCCGACACCTACCGGCTCTGCAACGTCGCCGGATGCGACTTCCGTACCAAGGTCGACACGAGCAGCCCGGACGACGCGTGGGACACCGTGACCGACCACTACCAGGCCACCCACGGCATGACCGGCTCGGAGGCCGGGCTTTTCGCATCCAGGCACAGCACCACCTGCACCGTGAAGGAGAGCTGACCATGCCGGACCTGATCGAGACAAAGGAAGCCGCGGTCCGTTCCTGGTACCTGTGCTCCCGTGACCGGTACCCGTCCGCGCTGGTCCCGGACTGGAGGGTCGGTACCGCGGATGATGGGGCGCCTCGCCTCGCCGCCCAAGTCATCGGCGAGAACGCACGGGAGGCGTTGCACCACTTCGCGTCCGCCTACCCGCTCGTCCTCGCCCAGGGCGGGGATCTGCGCCCGGTGTTCGAGTACAGGCCTGGCCGTGTCGTGTGCGTGTGGCGTACCGACGGGGTGTGGGTCGAGCTGTGGCACCACGACACGCCTGCCGTACCCGCACCGTCCCCGGCCCTCATGCCGAAGCGCCGGTTCCTTCCCCCGTCCGGCCGGCTCCCGTTCCCCCGCCGGCCCCGGCGTACCGCCACCCTCACGAAGGAGAACTGACCATGCCGACCCGCATCCAGCGCCGCCGAACCCGCGGGTGGCGCGCCCCAGAAGGCGCCATCTACGTCGGCCGCCCCACCCTCTACGGCAACCCCTTCCAGATCGCCCACGTCGGGAAGGACTGGCTCGTCTTCGTCGACGCGGCAATCGGGGTGACCGGCCGCATCGTTGCCACCGTTTCCAGCGAGCGGGAGGCCCGGCAGGCCGCCGTCGACGAGTTCCGCGCCATGCTCCGCACCCCCGGAGGCGGCGAGCAGGCCGACTTCTTCGCAGCCAATCTCCACGGTCGGGACCTCATGTGCTGGTGCCCGGCCGGTATGCCGTGCCACGCCGACGTCCTGCTGGCCCTCGCAAACAACTCCAAGGAGCCCTGACCATGCCCGACACCATCGCGGTGAAGACCGTCGAGACCGACGTCGACGCGACGCCCGAGACGCTCCGTATCGACCTGGCGCAGCTGCACGTCCGCAGTACGGCCTCCCCGCTCCCGAAGCACCCGGCCGCCATGGGCTGGCAGATGACCGCGGGCAGCCTGGCAGCGCTCGCCAGCCGACTCCTGAACGTCGTGCAGCGCACGGCCCCGGAGGAAGCGGCCCGGATCGCCGAGTGGTTCGCCGGCCCGTTCGGCGACGGCCCGGACCTTGAGGAGCACACGGACTGGATTGCTGAGCACGTCGCGGGCAGCTGGGACGTCACGGAGACGTGGGTCCAGGAGGCCAGGCAGCTCGCGATGCAGGCGCAGCAGGCCACCGCCCAGCACGAGACGAAGGAGAACTGACCATGCCCACTAACTTCCACGAGATCCCGCTGGGGCACAGCACCCCGGCTCACCGGGTGCACGGTTGGTGCTCCCACTGTCCTGGCCGGTCCCTGGCCGAGGAAGTTGCGGCTTGGCAGGTTGATGCCATGGACCGCACTTCAACCACGGCCCTAGCCCCGAGCGGCGAAGACCGAGACGCCGAAGTTGAACGGCTGCGCACCGAGAACGAGCGGATGCGCCATGAGCTGGAGGTGATGTACGGCGGCGCCTTCGACCGCCTGACTGACCCCCTGCGCGCCACCGACAAGGCACACGACGACCGTGTGCCAGACGACGAGCCGCGCATCGTCGTCATCTGCGGATCCACCCGGTTCATGGCCGACATGCAGGAAGCGAACCTGCGGGAGACCGCGGCCGGCCACGTCGTCCTCGCCCCCGGCTGCAACATGAAGGAACCGCACAAGCTGTGGGCGACCGAGGAGCTCGCCGAGCCGCTGAAGGCCCGCCTGGACGACTTGCACCGGGCGAAGATCCGGCTCGCGGACGAGGTCCTCGTCGTCGGCGACTACATCGGCGACTCGACCCGTGCGGAGATCGCGTACGCCCAGTCTCTGGGCCTCCCGATCCGGTACACGCACCCTGAGGTCGCCCCGTGACCGCCCCCGTCCTGGTGGGCCCGTCGCCGGTTGGTGGCGGGCCCGCGGTCTTCCAGGACCGTGACGAACTCCTCGCCGACGTCGGCGACCGTATCCGCGCCGAACGCCACGCCCGCGGGTGGAGTCAGACCGTGCTCGGGAAACACGCTGGCATGACCTACAAGGTCGTCGCCACCATCGAGCTCGGCAAAGGCACCCTGCCGCTGCTCCACCTGGCGGCCGTGTGCGAGGCACTGGGCATGTCAATGAGTGAACTGCTGTCCGAGCAGTGGGAGATGCCTGCCCGTCCGCCGAGGCGTCGCGGGGTGCCGGGCGTTCTTTCGCCGCGTATGGCGTTGGTGCTGCGTGAGGCGGCGTCGGGGATTCCACTGACACAGGTCGCGGACCGGTTGGGGATACCCAGGTCGGTGGTGTCGTCCCGGTTGTCTGAGGCGTACCGGGTGCTGGGGGTGTCGGATCTGCCTCGTGATGAGCGGCGGGCGGCCGCGGTGCGGGTCGCTGAGGCCCGCGGGCTGTTCGAAACCCGTCATGAAGTCGACGCAGCGTGACCGTTTCTGGTGCTTGGTCTCCTCCCTGCCGAGGCGGAGACCCGTACCCGTCAGTACAACCCGCCCATTCGTAACCCACCGTCACATCACCGAAGGAGCAGCATGACCACCAGCCCGCAGCCCGCCGAAGGGTTGCGCCAGCACCTCGCCGAGGCCATGGCCAAGGAGGCCGGGTCGAAGGCGTTCATGGAGCCGGGTACGGCGTGGGATCACGCCCGGTCCGAGTGGCTCGCCCACGCCGACGCTGCGGTGAACGCCCTGTACCGGTGGGAGCAGGAGGGGACGCTGTTCCGGATGTGCGTCGTCCCGGTCTGCATCCGTGAGCTGAACATCGCGGCTGTGGAGCCGGGGTGGCTGCAGTCCAGGGCAGTTGGCTACGCCTGCCCCGACCACGCCGTCGCGCTCTGGGGCGATGCGGGCGGTCCGCACGTCCCGAACTGGCAGCGCACCGACGACAGCGCCGTGCTGCGCTGTACCTGCGGCTGGGACGCCGGCCGCACCCTGTTCCGCGGCCACGGCACCACCCTCTGGCAAGCTCACGCCCTCGAGACCCTGGAGACCGCAGCATGACCGAGCAGGAGACGCATCAGGGCCCTGGTGTCTACGGCGGCTGGGAGACTCACCGCGGCAATCGCCACACCTGCGGCGCACCGGACTGCGGCCCGCAGGGAGTTCGCATCGTCCCGAACCCCGACGGTGAGGACAGCGTGCTCATCCACTTCCCGGAGGTGGACTACGCCGACACGTCGGTGTGGTCCGTGGACGTCGGCATCAGCACAGAAGCGCTCAAGGAGTTGCGGGACGCCATCGACAAGCACCTCGGCACCAAGGAGACGGCAGCATGACCGAGCAGACCCAGACCAGCGAAGGCACCCCCGAGGCCCCGCCCGCGATGACCGAGGTGGAGGAACTCCGCAGCAGGCTGGCCACGTTCGAGTACGCGTGGCAGCGCATCCGTGAGGTGTTCCCGACCGAGGCGCCCGCGGACACTGAACTCGTGGAGGCGCAGCGGCTGGCGCGGGCGTGGGAGGAGAAGTACTTCGAGATGGTTGAGAAGTACACGCCCGTCGCCCAGCGGGATACAGCGGTGTCGCAGTGGCTTCCCGCGCTGCGCCGGGCGGTGGAGACCCTGCCCGCAAAGTGCCGGTATCACGACGACACGACTCCGCATGGTGTGTGGCGGGAGGCGTGTTGCGACACGGGTGTTCCCGCCCGGCGTCGCGCCCTCGCCGAGGAAGCCCTGGGCGCGCTGGACAAGGGGAAGGGGCAGGGCCGGTGAGCGCGCAGAACTCGGCTGCGGCCCACGCTGCGGCGCTCCGTGCGGGCGCCCGGGGTGGCCCGTGGCGGCGCCTGCTGGCGCTGCTCGGCCTCGGTGGGGCGCGAGTGCGTCGGGCGGACGCTGAGGCGGCCCGGTGGGCGCACGGCGCCGCAGGGGAGGAGACGACAGCCCGATTACTGGCCCCGCTCGAGACCGCCGGATGGCATGTGCGGCACGACCTTCGCCTGCAGGGGCGACGGTTCAACATAGACACCGCCCTGGTGCCGCCGTGCGGGACCGTGGTGGTGGTGCTGGACACGAAGAACTGGCGCCGCGGCTACCCCACCACCCTGGACCGGGGTCGGGTTCACTGCGGCACCCAGGACCGGCACGACCAGGTCGTGAAGGTCGCCGGGTACGCCCAGGCGGTCGGGGCGGTCCTGCCCGGTGTGATGGTGGTGCCGCTCCTCGTCGTCCACGGCTCACAGGTGGCCGGCGGCGGGTTCGAGGCGCCGGTTCCGGGTGGCACGGTGTGGGTGCTCGGTACGGATCTGCTGGTGCCTCGCCTGGCTGGGGCGGTGCGTAACCCGCGGGACCGGCAGCGTGCGGCACAGTTGGCCGGGAGGGTGGATTCTGTGCTTCGGCCGTACACGGAGCGGTCCTGAGTCGTACGGTGGTCGAGATCACGGGTAACCCGAGAGCGGCTCATCATTCCTGGGGGGATGGTGGGCCGCTCTCATGCGTTCGGTGGCCCGCCGCGACGGGGGTGACACGACGGGCCATGGCCAGTGTGGCAGGGGGCCGTGCTGAAGACTGGGACTTCGCCGGTGTCCTGTGCCATCGGACTTTGAGCGTGTGCCACTGAACGTTGAGCGGCGAGATCCCCGATTGCTAGCGTTTCCGAACGGCCTGAGCTAGCTCTAGGGGGTAGCGAGATGGATCAAGGTGTGGCTGCAGTGCTTGGCGCGGTGGTGGGTTCCGTGGCGACCGGAGGTGCGGCGTTCGTTACGAGCTTGGGGGCGGCACGTCTCCAGACCCGCAAGGAGCGAAAGGAGGGCTGCCTTGCGCTCATGAACGAAGCGGCGGCAGTCCTGCACCTGACGGAGGACGTGATGATCCACTCGACGGCGGAGCGGGGAGAGGCACGCACACCGGATTACGCCCAGTTCGCCGCCCAGTCACTAGAGGGTCGCAGACGCGTTGCGAAGACTTCTGACGTCCTAGTGCTGGCGGGACCCCGCGGAGTGAAGGACACCTGTGACGCACTGACTGAGGCGGCCAGGGCAGTGCATCTCGCGATCAGTCGTGGAGACGAGACGCTCCTTGCGGAGGCGGTCGGCAGGTTGATGCAGGGCATGGATGCACTCCGGCAAAGGGGGCCCAGGATCTGACGGCATTTGGGCGCTACGCGAGCGATCAACCTTCAGTGACAAACGCTCAAAGTTCGGTGACACAGCATAGCCGGGCGGGTGACTGAGTGGGGGTGTCCAGCGTGCCATTCGCATCCGATATTCGAACAGACGTAGCATCGGGGCGTGCCCACGTACGACTTCCCTCAGAACCTGCGCGACGCCCAGCTCGCCCTTCACCAGACCCGCGCCGCGTATGAGCAGTACGCCACCACCCTGCCGTGGTCGGCTGAGCCGATGCCCGGCTGGGAAGGCGACAAGCAGCTCCACTCCTCCTACCGGTCCCACAAGGAGGACTCCCCTGGGTACACGGAGGAGCAGGCCGAGGAAGTCCGGCGGTTCCAGGAGGAGCTGCGCCGGCTGAGTGCCGAGGTGGCGACTCACCCGTTCTGGGAGTCCCTGAGTGGCCCGGACCTGGTCGATGCCCGAATGGTCCTCAAGCACGCCCACGAGCAGCCCGAGGGCGGGGCGTAGTCGTGCCCGGCCCCGATGGCATATCTGACCTGGACAAGAACCGGGTGCTCGAGCAGTGGCTGGAGTGGCAGCTGCGGCAGGTCCGGAACCGGATCCGGGAGCTGGAGATCCGGGAGCAGCAGGAGCAGCGTGCCCGGGAGCGGGCGCGGGCCGAGCAGTCGTGGAAGATCCAGCCGAAGCGGTCCGGTGACACCGCGATGCTGCACCGGGGTGGGTGCACCCTGTACAAGAGCGACCTTGGGTATCTCACCCGGGATGAGGCGATCATTGCCCTGGCTGAGCCGGACATCGAGCCGTGCCAGATCTGCCGGCCGGAGACGGGGCTGGAACAGCGCGGCTGAGAGCCCCGGCTTGGGAGCATGTCGGTTCCGAGCAGACCGACAGGAGGCGTGGATGAGCCTTGATGAGCTGCTGCAGCAGGCCATGCGAGTACATGATCTGTACGACCAGTTGAACAGGCGCGAACGGGGCCGGGTCTGGACGCGGGAAGAATTCATGCTCGGCTTCATGGGTGATGTCGGCGACCTGGCCAAGCTGGTCATGGCCGAAGAAGGAGCTCGGGACATGCCGGGCGGGCGAGCGGCGCTGGAACACGAGCTTGCGGACTGTCTGTGGTCGGTGCTCATCCTGGCTTGCCGCTTTGACGTTGATCTGGAGACCGCCTTTGGGCGCACGATGGCTGAGCTTGAGGCGGCGATCAGTGTTCGGCTCGCAGGTGATGAGAACCCATTGTGAGGGCGAGGGCCTGGTTCGTCGTGTCGGGAGCCTGCCCTTGCAGCTCGTGTCGGTGAGGCCTTGAGTGGCGCGGCGGTCCGGTGGTGGAGGAGCGGCGGGCCGGGGGGAGTCGTATACGCGGGTGGAGACGGACCTGGTGGCGGAGGTGCTGGCCGGGCCCGGCCGGCATGGGACGCCGACCGTGGCCCCCGGATGCGATGGCCCCAGGCTGGGCTCAGGGGGCGACCTTGTACTTGACGACCGTATCCTTGCAGTTGGCAGTCAGGGTGTTCAGTGCCGCCCGTTCCTTGTCGTCCGCGGTCAGCTTCCAGCGGAGCTTCGTGGCGGTCCAGTCGGCGAGGTAGGTGCACTTCGCGGACTGGGCCGACGGCATCCACTGCGACGGGTCCTTGTCGCCCTTGCGGCGATTCTCACTTGCAGTGACCGCCACGAGGCTGCGCTCGGAACCGAGGTCGTTCGCGTATCGCATGCGCCGGTCCGAGTCCCACGCCGAGGCGCCGGAATCCCACGCCTCGGCAAGCGGGACCATGTGGTCGATGTCCAGCTTCCGGGCGTCGGTGACCGTGACTTCGTCGTAGTACGAAAGCCACTCACCTCCGGTCAGCGTGCACCGAGGGCCCTGCTCCGGCTTCTTGACGGCCTCGGCAAGCAGGACCTCGTTGCGGGTGCTACACCCGTCGCCGTCCTCGTCGATCCAGTGCTTGAAGCTGTCGCGCTTGTACCCGGTGCGGTTCTCGTCCGCGGCCGGGAGCTTCGCGATGGCCTCGGCGAGGGACAGGCCACTGCCACCCGCAGGGGCTCCTGAGGCTGCGGACGGGCTGGCCCCGGTCGAAGCTGAGGCGCCAGCCGACGAAGCGGCAGCGGGCGGCTTCGAGTCGTCGGTCTTCGCTGCGCTCGGGTTGCAGGCGGCGAGCGAGGCCACGAGGAAAACGGCGGTGATGGGGGCGAGGCGGCGTGCTGCCACAGCAGTGCTCCAGGGGGTAGGCGGCTGATGCTGCCTCATGATCCTAGAGCGCACTCAGGTGTGACTGGTGGTCATATGTGCTGGTCGTCGCTGCCCGGTGTTGCCCGGCGGTGGCATCGGCTTCGAGGTGAGGCACCGCCGGACGTCCACAGGATGACAGGCGACACTGACAGCCCGCGTTCCTGCGGTGGCGCGGTCCTCCCAGAAGGCAGCTGCAGAAGGTTTATCGCAGCTGGCGGGCGAACACTTTCGCGGTGTTATGGAACACGATGGTGAGACCTGACTGGTGATCCTGGCCCTCGCGGGTCGACCAGCGTTCGATACTGGCGATCTCCAGGCATTCGGTTTGCGCGATGACTGCGGCCAGCCACGCCTCGGGGTGGTCGCCGGGCTTGGGGGCGGTGCCTGCGGGTGGCGGGATGTCCTTCACGCCGACGTCGTTGTGGTCGTGTTTCTCGCCCTCGGCGAGCTGCCCGATGATCTGCCACCTGGCCTCGCCGGAGCTGGTGGTGATGGCCAGCCCGTAGGGGTGCTGGGTGTCACCAGCCTCGGTGAGGGTCTGCACACGGATGGTGCCGGGCGTGTTCTTGGCCAGGTCGAGGGTGTAGTCCTGGAATCGGGCAGGTCGCATTCGGATTGCTCCTTTGGGTCAGGTGGTCCAGGTGCCGCGGAGTGCGGCGGTGGTGAAGCCGGGCCCGTAGGCGACGGCGATGCCGTGGGCGTCGGCGGGGGGCGGGTCGGTGTGGGTGCGTTCGAGGACACGGAGGATGGATACGCCGCCGAGGTTGCCGTCGGCGGCGAGGGTGTCGGTGCTGTGGCGGGCGTCGACCGTGTCGAGTCCGAGGGCGGCCGCGGTGTCGGCGATGATGCGCCCGCTGCCGGGGTGAATGGCGGCGAAGTCGACGATGTTCGGGCCGATCCAGTCGAGGAGGTCGGGCAGCACGTCGTCTGCGGCGGTGAGGGCTTCCTTGGTGGAGTCGAAGTGGAAGCCGGACGCGGTGAGGCGCCCGTTGTACCGGTCGAGGCTGTTCGGGAGGACGTGTTCGTACGTGTCGTGCGGGTTGTCGATGGCGAGGCTGGGGCCGCGGGGGTGGCTGGTGACGAGGGTTGCGGCCGCGGAGTCCCCGAAGAGCGCTTTGTAGATCATGTGCTCGATGGCTGCGTCGGCGTGGTTGTACACGGACGAGATGACTTCGGCGGCGACGACGAGGACGGTTGACCCGGGGCGGGCTGCGACCATGTCGACGGCCCGGATCAGGGCTTGGGTGCCGCCGGCGCACGCCAGGGTCGTGAGAGCGGTGCGGCGGACGTTGGGGCGTAGTCCGAGGCGGTTGACGAGGTGGATGTCGAGGTTGGGGACGGACCAGCCGGTGGAGTGCGTCGTGATGATGCCGTCCACATCCGCCGCGGCAAGGCTGTGCGCATTCAGAACGGTGCGTGCCGCTTTCTCGGCCATGCCCAGTGCGTCTGTGAACGCGGCGGCGGCCCGTTCCTCGATCCCTGCGCTCCCGCTCACGGTGGGCGCGTCCAGGGGGCGGGTGAAGTACCGGGTGGCGACGCCGGTGTTGGCGACGATGCGGAGGATCGCGGCCAGGCGCGGATGGTCGGGGTGGTGGGCGCGGATGTCGTCGGCGATCTCACTGGTGGTGACCTTGTGGTCGGCGAGCACGGTGTACGGGCGGGCTATGTAGGCAACGGGCACGGCATCCTCCGGCAGGCAGGTCCAGCGGTGGTGGGGGTGCGCTCAACGTATGGCACCGGGGGCCCGTTATTGCCCCTGCTCAGTGCATTGCCGGGAACGGAACGCGTGGTCTGGTTTGGTGTGGTTCCTGGCTGGCGGGTGCCGCAAGGGGCGCGGGGTCAGGGTGCGCGGAGCATCGGGGTTCGGGCGTGTGCGCGCTGGGTGCCGGGGTGGAAGACGAGGACGATGAGTCTGGCACCGGGGGCGGTCATGGGCTGGGCGGCGCACATGGTGACCCAGCCGGGCCCGTCGATGGCGTGGTGGAGGGGGCGTTCGTCGCCGTCGGGGTGGATGTGGGCGCCGCCGGCGTCCCAGATCGGTGCGGTGTCCGGGTCGGCGAGGACTTCCTTCTCGAGCTGGCGGAGGATCTCGTCGTCGGGGCGCCCAGCCAGGGCGGCCTGCAGCTGAGGGACGACGAGAGGGGCCCAGGCGGTCGCCCAGTCGGTGAGCGTGTTCCGCCCGTCAGGGTCCAGCAGCATCCACCGCATGGTGTTGGTGGGGACGCGGCCTTCGGGGAACAGGCGAGCGAACGGTGCGTTGTACGCGAGGAGGTCCCAGGACGCGTCGGTGACGTAGGCCATGTGCGTCATCCCATCGACGGCTTCCTGCCACACGCCGGGGACTTCTTTCCCGGACTGGAGGGTGAGGGGGCCGGGCGGGTTACCGATTCCGGCGTACCGGCACAGCAGCTCCCACTCCTGTTCGTTCAGTCCGAAGAGGTGGGCGACGTCGCGGAGCAGGTCAATGGGCGGGTTCGGTATCTTCCCTGTTTCGAGCCGGTGGTAGGTGTGGACGACGCGGTCGAGGCGCTGGTCGACCTGCTGTTGTGACAGGCCCACGGCGCGCCGGCCTTGTCCGGTGGGCCTTCTGAGGCCGACGGCTTCCGGGGCGATAAGGGCACGCCGTTCTTTGAGAAGTGCACGCAATGCCTTTTTGTTCATGTGTCGACAAACCCCCTGTGCTGCTGCCGAGTTGACCGGTTGAAGTCTAAATAATCACGTCAGGTTTCGTAATAAAAACTGACCGAAGATAAGACGCCGAAAGTGCGCCATGCTGTGCGGGACGCGGTCACCGACCAGCCGGTTTCATGGCCTGTGGCCACGCAGTGCGGAAGCCGCACTCCCGCCGAACGGATACCGGGAGAGCGTAGGAACAGGGCTCGCATTTCCGATGTGTGGCATCGGAAACTTTCGCAGCGCAGCCCCGATTCCCACGCTCTCCCCACCGTTCCCCCACTCCCCTTTGGGGTGAGGTTCACGGCGTGTCAGAGCGCCTTCATTCCCGGCCCTATCCGGGTTCCCCGACTGCAGTCGGCGTCGTCACTCGCCATCACGTAGCGGCCACGGCACCGACCGCACCCCATCCGCTGTTCACGATCCGGTGGACTGCTGCGCGTCGAAGGCGGCGCGGATGCGGTCGGTCATCGTTTTGGGCTCCCGTGTAGCTTTCGGGCATGGGGCGTATCTCGTGGCTGGTGATGCCGGTTTGCGTGGCAGCGGGAATTGGGCTGTTGGCGGCGGTGGCGCCGATGGCCTGGTGGGGTGTGGATTGGGGTGGCGCGGTGAGTCGCGGATGTGCTGCTGCCGGTATGGCGTTCGCTGGCGCGTTTGGGCAGGCGTGGCGTGATCGGCGGTCCGTGCTCACGCGGGGTAAGTAGGCCGACGGCTCATCGGGTCGGCGCCTCGGGTACGGCGGCCAGAACGTTGTCGGGCGGGGTCCAGAAGCCGAGTTGTCCTGATGCTGGGACGGGCGTGGTGAGGGGCTGTACGTCGTCCAGCTGCCAGTGGAACCAGTTGGGCATGCCCCATGGGGCACAGCAGCCCGCACCGTCGAAATGGCAGGAGGTGAGGACGGCGGTGGCAAGAAGTGCGCTGCGCACGTCGGGTCGCGGGCCCCAAATCTCTGCCGCAGGGTGTGGCGCCTTGGCTGCGTGGATGAGGATGGTCTGGCCCAGGTACTTCGGAGGGATGGGGCGAGACCGGTTTTCGGTGCGCTTGTATCCGTGGGTGTGGTGTCCGTGGACGATGGCGTCGGCGTACGGCTGCCGGATGGTCAGGGCCTTCACGCGGTGGCCTCCTGGGAAGGGGTGCTTCCAGCGTCGCGCCGTTTCGCTTCTGCGTTGCCCCTGGTCGGGTTGGCGGTGCTGGGGAGAGGGTTCACGCTACCCCATGTTCTATGGCGCGCGCAATGAAATATGTGTCGGGGGTATCCCCTGACTCCTGCCGTCGTTGACCTCATGCACGCCCGGTGCGGGCTTGGAGCGTCGGCCCAGGCCCGCACCACACCCACGGATACCGCCCAACACCCCCTGTACGGGCCGCCACCGGCCTACCCTGACGTCAGGGCGCCGCCCTGCGCCCAGGACGACGGGAGGCCCCCATGACCGCGCCTGTGACCGAGCAGCCCGACCCGCCGTCGTACCCGCCGAAGACCCCGCCTCCGCCGAAGAAGCCGGTCTCCCCGCCACGCCCGAACACCACGGACGGGCGATCGACCGGCCCCCGCCCGCTGGTACGAACAGCCCGACGCGGTGTGGGGATGCGGAACCGGCGCGGCGTGAACTGGACACTGGAATCCGCCCCCTGGGCCGCGGGCATCGCCAAGCGGAAGGTGGCGGCGCAGCTCGGGGAGTGGGGCTACCGGGCCGCCCCTGCGGTCGCCGAAGCGGTCGCGGCCGTCACCGGCCTCCTCGTCACCGCGGCGGTCGCCGACACCGGCCGGCGCATCAGCGTGCACCTGTCCGACCAGGACCGGCAGGCGTGCATCCTCGCCCTGTCCCACCAGGCCGATCTGACCCCCGGTCACGCGCCTGATGGCGATGACGTCCTGCACCAGATCACGGCGCAGGCGGGGGTGACGGGGTGCGGGACGGACACCGGGCCCGACGGGCGCCGCATCTGGGCCGTCGTCAACCTGGGATGATCCGGGGCATGACTACCGGACGACCGAAGAGGCTCACCGAGGCGAAGGCCCGCTCCATTGCCGACGGGGCGACGCTGGTGAAGGCTGCGGACTGGTCGGCGACGCACGCTTGGGACGTTGTCGCGGAGGACGGCACGGTCCTGGTGATCGTCACCCCGTCGTACGGGGGCGGGGCGCGCAGCGGCCGCAACGGGTGGAAGTATCACCTCGCCTCCCTGGGACCGTCGGGCAATCGGGACCATTGGCCGACCCGGCAGCAGGCCGCGACACAGGGGCTCATGGCGTGGATGCGGTGGGTGACCGCCGCAAGGTAGTACAGGCAGTGCTCGTCAGTCGTGGGTTCGTTCCGTTCAACCGGTCGGCAATCCACTGCGGAAGCGGCTGCACAGGAACGTCGCGGGCGATGACGTACGGCACTCCGCCAACGACGGAGCCAGGCCCGATGAGGTAGCCGCCGCTGCGCAGGCCGGGGCCACGCACGTCAATGCCGGGCCCGAGCGCGGTCCGTCCGCCGGAGAAACTACCGATGGTGCAGCCGACCGGTGCTGCGAAGTACAGATGCCGGCCACCGCTCGGGGTCGCCACGGTCAGCGTCTCGGGCCACGGTTCGCCAAGCCGCGCGGCCAGCTCGGCAAGCACGGCCTGGCCGTCGCCCTCAACGTCCAGGTCCAGATCCAGGCCGACAATGCCGGAGGCCCTGCAGCTGACGCCGATGTTGTCGCCGTCGCGCCAGAGCTGGCGGACCTGCTCCGGGTCGGTGAGGCACTGCGACAGCCGGGTGCTGGCGGCGGGCTTCCGGCCGCCGGGCGGGAGTGGGAACACTGCCAGGCCACGCGTGGTGAGGTCGGCGGCCGCGGCAGCGGTTGTCACGAGCTGCAGTCCGAGGCGGCGAAGGGGCCGGAGCTGGAGCCCCACCCGCCGGCGTACGCAGGTTCGAAGGGCTCAGGGTGGGGCGACTGCGGGTCTTCCGCGGGATGCTCCTCGCTCGACGATCCGCAGACGCAGTTGTAGTCGTAGTCGGCGCCATCGGCGCCGCATTCGCAGCAGTGGTGCGGGTTGCCGTAGTGCCCGCATTCGCACCCGCTCTCCAGCGGCTCGCCCGTGGCGGCGGCCTCCTCTTCCATGTCCTCCTGGTGGCGCCACCCGGAGCACCGGCCGTTGTAGCAGCCGCAGCCGGGGCACTCGGGGCAGACCATCCTGTTTGTCCAGCCGCACTCTTTGCACAGGAGTTGGTTGCGTGGGTCGTTGCGCTCCTGCTCCAGGTAGTCGACCGCCTCGCGGTACGTGTTGATGTCGACGTACCCCGCCAGGTACTGCTCCAGCGTCTCCCGCTCGTCCGGGTCGGGGTGGTCCAGGAGCGCGATGGCGCAGGCGTGCTTGATGCCCAGCTCGTCCTTGAGGTCGGCCAGGGCTTTCTTCCGCGCGTGGTTCTTCGGCATCTCAAGCTCTCGATTCCGCGGCTGCGGTGATCCCAGACCCACCGGCCGCCAAGAGCGAGGCCAGCAAGGTGAAGCGGTGCGGTGGGCGACTCGGCGCGGGGCACCTTCGGCGTGCTCGTCCGGTCTGGGCCAGACGAACCGGGCCTCGAGCCGGGCCCACAGCCCGATGGCTGCAGTTGGCAGTGTAGCGAGACCCCCGCACCGTTTCCGGCCTATCAGTCCAACCGGTCGTATGTGTCCGGCTTCCAGTCGGCGAACAGCGTGAGGGCCTTCTCCGTCTCCGTGCGCTCGGGCACGGTGGCGGTGGCTGGCCACCAGTTCTCTACGTGCTCAGCATCGACCAGAACGTACCCGTGGTAGCCGTCGAAGTCTCCCGGCTGGTCTGCCACACCGATCTGGATGGGGGCGTCGTCGGGGAGGTCCTTGAGGGCGTCGCGAAGTTGCCCGGCGTTCCAGATCTGCGGGGTGTGATCAAAGGTGTCGGTCATGCGCACAGGATGCCGGACAGCACTGACAGCCCGGGGAAGGACACGGCTGTGCCCCGGGCCAGAGCGCTGACACCGGGGCACATGGGCCGGGGTGAAGAACGATCACCGGTGGGCGAAACGAACCCGACCACCGGACACCGTACCGTCAGCCCGCGTCGGGCAGGTCTCTCAGGTCGGGGAGGTTGAACAGGCGCTGCGCCCGACGCCCGTTCTTCTCGCGCATGGCGGTTCCCCGCGGACAGGGCCACAGGGGTTCGGTGGCGGGGTAGGGGCAGGCGAGGTGGTGGGCGACACGGCACATGGCGCCGGGGGTGGGTTCGGCATCCCACGTGTTGATCGCGACACCGTCCACGCCGATGACCCACCGCCGGCGCGGCGGAAGGTGGTGGGAGGGGACGACGACACGGGGCTCGAGAAGCACCCAGTGACCCTCGTACAGGGTGCGGTACCGGTCTTGTCGGAGCCCACAGTCCGGGCAGCGAAGTGGTGCGGGCGGCGGCGGGGCGGTGGCGCCTTCGAGGAAGCCTTGCAGCTTGTCGCCAGGGCGGTCCGGGCGGCCTTCGGTGCTTTCGGTGTCCCCCATACGGTTCAGGGTCCGGACGGGCCGTCAGGGGCGGTAGGGCGCGATCCGGCCGGTACAGGGGTGGCCTGGGGTGCTGGGGTGCTGGGGTGCTGGGGTGGCCTGGGGTGCTGGGGTGGCTGTACCGCGCCACACGGGGCGTACAACGACAACGGCCACCACGCGGGGTGGTGGCCGGTTCGAATACGGGAAGCGGGCGTGTCAGGCGGCGGCCAGGAGGTCAGCCAGCGGCTCGTCGCCGTGGAAGACTCGGTTGCGGTCGACGCGGGCACGGGTCCGGGCGATGCGTTCGGTCAGCTTGGCCTCAGGCATCGGCTTCGTCGGACAGCCACGTGTCCCGGTTGCCGCGCAGCCACTCGGCAAATGACCGAGTTCCACGACTTCCAGGACCTCACCGACCCCCGGATGAACGAAGCGTCCTGGCGGGCCCACGACCTGCTGCGGGCCTACGCCGCACGCGACCGCGCCGCGATCGTCGAACACCTCGCGCACCTGGAGGACGACCAGCTGGAGTTCGCCCGAGGTGTGACCGCGAACTTCTACAACGACACCCTGGAGATGCTCCGGGACACCGGCCGCCCGTACGTCCCGG
This sequence comes from Streptomyces sp. NPDC047515, assembly GCF_040643055.1. Classification (NCBI taxonomy): domain Bacteria; kingdom Bacillati; phylum Actinomycetota; class Actinomycetes; order Kitasatosporales; family Streptomycetaceae; genus Streptomyces; species Streptomyces sp. NPDC047515. The sequence continues at coordinate 1,273 of NZ_JBEYTM010000030.1, read as the reverse complement.
CCTCCCTCGTGCGGGAGGTCGACGCGGTGGCCCGCTTCGCACCGACGGAGCACGAGTTCACGGTCACCACGGCCACCCGCCGCCTGGCCCGGGGCGAGGTGACGATGCGGGAACTGATCGACGGCGGGTCGCTGGAGGTCCGCGACCGCATCCACACCCTTGCCGTCTACCCCCTCGCCCTCCTCCTCGTCTCCTTCAGCCGCAAGCGGGTCCAGCAGATGCTCGACAAAGCCGCGGACATGACCGAGGCGGTCGGCGGACACCCACGGCCGTACAGCGTCGTGTAACACGCCCTCAGCTACGCAGCGAAGCGGAGCAGCGCGCGCAGCGCTTGCGCCACGGGCTGGGCGAAAGCGTTCAGGAGGTGCGGGTTGAGCTGGGGCGAGAAGGACAGCATCAGCTCGCCCTGGTCCTCGCCGTCCTCACACAGGGCATGGTCCTCGACGAACAGAACCGTGTCCGGCCCGAGGCCCTCCATGGGGTTGTAGACGACCTTGCGGTGGCCCGGTTGGGCATGTTCCCGCTCCAGGGCCGTACGGACCACCGTCGCGCAGGCGCCGTCAAAGAGGTCAGCGAGGTGGGAATCGCTCTGCGGTCCCACCGCGACGCGGAGTTCGGACGCCTCGATCGCGAGCGCCAGGTGAACGGTCTTGTCCTCCCGTACGAGAGGGTGTTCCAGGGCGACGACGGTGTGCCAGCCACCGACCGGTGCGACCTTCCGGCGGCCGTCGACGTCCGGCGCGGTGTTCGCGTAGTCGAGCGTGGCGGCCTTCACCTCCGCTTCGGCGTTCTCCTCGGGCGTCTGGCACTCCGGGCAGAGCAAGCCGACAAGGACCCCGCTGTCGAACTCGCTGTTCCAGCGCGAAGCGTCATCGGCCTCCTTCCAGCAGGCGCGTGTGCAGCGGGAGCAGTGGCCCAAGGGCCGGATCTTGTTGCGTGCCATACCGTCCATCATTTCGGCCGGGCACAGGCTCCCCGGCCTCTTCGGAGTATCCGCGGGGTGGTCTCCACAACAGCGTGTTGACACAACTGGGCATCGGGCTCCGCGTTCATCTATCGACCGTTTACCGAACACCCGCCCCCCGGCACCGCCGAACACCCGAACTCCCACCCCCGGCGTTCATTTTTCCGTTCATCAACTGCTAGCGTTCGCATCGCTGCCTGAAGACGTTTGATGAACAGAGTCCCCCATATCCCTTCCAGGGACGCCTCACAGGCGTGAAAATGGGCCGTGGTGGCCGCCCGTCGACGTCGCTCCCTCTTTGGGACAGTG
>NZ_JBEYTM010000029.1:10363-92037 GCF_040643055.1 Streptomyces sp. NPDC047515 | reverse complement strand
ATCCGCCGCTACATCATCTGGCGAAACCGCCATGCCGACGACCGGCGCCTACGCGCCGTCGTCGACAGGGCAAACGTTGCCTGATCCGGCACTAGCTCGCCACGCGGTAGCGGAGGTAGACGACTCTTGAGCTGAAGGTGTGGGTCTCGACGAGTTCGAGGTCCACTCGGCGCTCGCGCTGGGGAAAGAACGGAATGCCACCGCCGACCAGCACCGGGTAGGCCCTGGCCCGGTACTCGTTGATCAGACCCAACGCGGCCGCCTCGGCGGCGAGAGTCGCGCCGCCGATCGCGATGTCGCCCTCTCCCGGCTCGGCTCGCAACCGCTCGATCTCCTCCGCCAGGCCGCCGGAGGCCAGACGGGCATTGCCCTGCACCGCCGACAGCGTGGTGGAGAACACCACCTTTGGGAGCGGCTTCCAGATCGCGGCCCACTCGAGCATTGAGTCGTCGAGTGATGGATCCTGGTCGGCGGTCTCCCAGTACAGCATCGTCTCGTACAGCCGTCGTCCCAACAGGTGGGCGCCGACCTGTCGTATCTCGTCGGTCCAGGAGCGAAAGGTCTCCTCGTCGGGCGCCGTCCAGGCGAAGTTGCCGTCCGGCCCGACGATGTAGCCGTCAAGTGAGACGTTCATCGAATAGGTAACGCTGCGCATCAGCAGTCCTCCTCGGTAACGGGTTCGACAGTACGACCGCCGGACTCATCGCGGCTCGTCCGCACGGACATCGACCACCACCTCGGAGCCATCCGCACTGCGCACGAAGTGATCCGGGGCATGCCGACGCTCCCGCTCACCGTCATGCCAGTGCAGCCAGAACGGCTGCGAGCCGATCCCCACCACGTTGGGATCGAAGTCCATCAGCAGCAGCCGCTCCCGCTCAGCCACGACTCGAAGCCGACGTGCCGCCCGGTCGTCGCCGCCCAGTGAGCACGGGCGCAGCGCGCACCGGCCCCGGTCCTTGGACCGGGGCCGGTGCGCCGTACGGCGGTTACTTGCACTTCTCGTCGATCTTGTACTGGAGTGCCCGCGGGTAGTCGTGCCGGCTGAGCCGGACACGGGCCAGGATCGGGGCGTGGTTGATGTCGTTGCCCGGATCGGCGATGTCGAGCAGCAGTGACTCCAGTTCGGTGTGGGTGGTGAGCTCCCGCCCGTGCATCCGGTCCTTCTCCGAGCCGAAGACTTCCGCCAGCTTCTCGTACTGCCACGGGTGCAGCACGTTGTAGAAGTCGGCCCCGTCGGACGGCTTCTGCTTGTAGTAGCAGGGGCTGATCAGCATCTGCTCGATGCCGTAGAAGCCCTCGTTGTCCAGGACGAAGACCACCGGCCGCAGGTGGTGGCGCACGTGCGTGGACAGCTCCTGGCAGATCTCCTGGAACGAGCCGTCCCCGACGAACACCAGCGGCCGCTTGAGCGGCTGCTGGCGGGCCAGCGCCACCCCGGTGGCCGCGCCGACCGAGTAGCCGATGGACAGCCAGCTGTTCTGCGCCACGAAGCTCGCACGCTCCGCCATCCGTAGATTCATCGAGCCCAGCAGTGCGAACGCTGCGTCCGAGACCACCGTGAACGGCGAGGTGGCCTCCGGGCCGTCGCCCTGCGCCTGGCTCAGCAGGAAGGCGTTCATGTGCTGGAAGAACCCGTCGTACGTGAGCTCCTCGGGGTATTCCGTGCTGCTCAGGCCGGTCAGGAAGGCGATCGTGCTCGCCGGGACCTGCCGGTCCTTGGCGTGTGCCAGCGCGAAGAGGTCTGTCTCGAACGCCCGCTTGCCGAAAGCGGCACCCAGCGCGTCCCGCAGTGCCGGGACGAACCGCGCCAGCTGGACGTCCGGGAAGTACTGTGTACCGACGCTGACGCCCTCGTGGGCGGCCACGATCCAGTCGTCGCCGATCGACTTCTCGCCGCCGAGGTTCTTCGACGTCGACCAGGTGCCCAGGCCGATCCGGCACCCGGCGGCCTTGAAGGCCTCGCGCACCTCCGGCAGGCTCGCCTTGCCGTTGTAGACGCCCGTGAAGCCCGGGGTGTTCTCGGAGACCACGGACTTCGCGCCGACGGTGGTGCAGAACGGGATGCCGGTCAGCTGCACCAGCGAGACCAGCTCCCGCTCCAGCCGGTTGCGCTCGATCTCCTCGCCCGCCCACAGCACCGGCGTGCCGAGCCGTTCGACCAGCTCCACCGAGGCTTCCACCGCCTTGGCGAGCATCTCCTCGTTCTTCTTGGTGAACGGCCTTTCCCGGCCACGTAGTTCGCCCTGGGGTGGGGCGCACGGGGCATTCCAGAGGTCGTCCATCACCTCCAGGTAGACCGGCCTGCGCTCGGTCAGGCCGGTGGTGATCGCGCTGTCGATCTGCGAGGGCGCGAGCCCGGGGTTCGAGATCACCTGCGCGTCCACCGTGACCTGCCGGTAGACCTCCAGATTGCTCTCCCGGCGCTGGCTCATGTGCGAGGTGAGTAGACCGACCGCCTGGTAGTTGAGCCACTGCTCGTACGACGGCGCCGCGTTGATCGCGATCACCGGCACGTACTCGACGTACGCGCCGCCGATCGGGTTGAGCAGGCTGAACGCGCCCACGCCGTAGGTGACCGCGACGGCGGCGACGCCCTGCTCGCCCTTGGCGAGGTCGGCGTCGGCGGCCCGCACCCGGGCGTAGGCGTCGGCGGCGTAGCCGCCACCGATCTCGGTCGGGGTGCCGACCCAGCGGACCCCGGTGGTGGCGTGCATGATCGTCAGGAACGGGCCGAGGTGGTCTCCCGGCACTCCGAACAGGTACCGGATGCCCAGTTGTTCCAGTCTGGTGGCCAGGTAACGGCCCACCGTCCATTCGTCGTTGCCGCTCATCTGCTCATCATCTCCGTTCTGCGTGCGCGTCCGGTCCATGCTTCGGGCCGGATCTCCGGTTTGGCGCGGGGCGGTGGCGCGGGTGCCTCGTGCACGGCGATCGCCGCGCGGACGGCGGTCTCCACCGCGCCCTCGATCCAGGCGTGCTTGAGCGAGACGTGCTCGCCGGCGAAGTGCACCGGGCCCTCCGGCTTGACCACGTCGAGGTGGAAGCTGGTCATCTGGTGCGGGGTGTAGACCGCCGCCTCGCCGAAGGCGTACGGGTCGCGCAGCCAGCTCTGGGTCTGGCCGTAGCCGGTGTAGAACACCTCGATCCGCCGGCCGTGCACCGACTGGAGGTTGCGCAGTGCGTACACGTACCGCTCGGCGTCGGCCATCGAGTCCCAGCGCACCGCGTCATCCGACCAGCTGTAGCTGGCCAGCACCACGCCGCCGTCGTCGCTGTCGGGCACCGGGTGCGAGGGGTAGTACATGAAGCGGTTCGGGTTGTCGGTGGTCGAACCGCCGCCGAAGCAGTTGGTGGCGGGGCGCACGCTCGCCCGGCGCAGCGGGGTGTGCCGGAAGACCTCCAACTGCTCCTGGCTGATCCGGCTGGAGTCCACGCTCCGGTGGGCGCCGAGCAGCACCCTCGGCAGATTGGGCGGCGGCCGGTGCCCGTTGTGCGCGGCCAGCGCGGCCGCCTCGGCGTCCTCCTCGCCGGCCTGCTGGTAGTACTCGTACAGGCCGGGCTCGATGGAGTCGAGCTCGTCCTTCCAGTCCGCCTCGGTGAACTCCCACCACCGGCGGGAAAACTCCAGCAGCACCTTGGTGGCCTGGTCGTAGTGTGTCTCGATGATCGCCCGGCGCTTCTTGTACGAGTACGGGGGCGAGACCTGGACGAACCGCAGCGCGGAGAACGGCACGGTGACGATCGCGAAGTCACCCTTCCAGACCGTGGGTTCGGCCTCTGGGTCGCCCTCGGGCACGGTGTGGACTGCGACCTGGGGCCCGTTCGGTCCGACGTCCTGGCCGGCCCCGCCGTCGCGGCGCGGGTCCCAGTACTCCATCCGGATCATCCGCTCGCCCATTTCGAGCTCGTCCTGGAGCTCCTCGGCGAGGGCGTAGGGCAGCTGCCAGCTGCCGCCCTCGATCTCCCAGTAGGTGGCGTCCGGGTTGATGTCGCTGCGGCCCAGGAAGGTGTGGAAGAAGGACAGGTGCAGCCGCGAGGTCATGTTCTCGATCGTGCCGATCGCCTCGATGGCCTCGTCGCTGAAGCCCGCGTACTCGCGCAGGAAGCGGCCCATCGAGTAGCCGTCGAAGTCGCGGATCACCCGGGCCCAGCCGTCCAGCCACTCGGCGAACGGCTTGCGCACCCGCTTGCCGTTCTCGATGTACGAGTAGTAGTCGCGGACCGGCTCCAGCGCCTGGTTGACCATCTCGCCGGCGGTGATCCGCACCTCGTCGCCGGTGAGGTGGAAGCCCTCGTTGACGCTGCTCGGGTCGGCGGCGTACTCGCTGCGGCGGGCCTGGATCCGGTTGGTGCGGATCCAGCTGTTGAAGCGCTTGACCGGCTCGCGGAAGTCTGGGCTGTCCTCGCCGTACTTCCAGACCTTGCCGTCCTCGAAGGACTCGTAGACCACCGGCGGGACGGGCGTGTTCTGGTTGCCGGTGTCGGGATCGACGTCGACGTTGTAGAACAGCTGCCGTTTCAGGCCGAGGCTGTCGACCAGGGCCAGGGTGAGCGGGTGGAAGCTGGGCAGCCGCATCGCTCCGGCCTCCCCGTACTGCTCCGGGTCGTAGAACGGGCTGTCCTGCTCGTCGTCGGTGGAGCGGAAGGTCTTGATCCGCCCACCGACCCGGTTGGCGTTGGCCTCCAGGATGGTGACGTTGTGCCCGGCGTCCTTGAGCAGCTTCCCGGCAACCAGACCGGCGATCCCGGCGCCGACGATCAGCACGTCCTTGGGCTCGTCGGTCTCCGGGATGCCCTCCTTGATCAGGAGGTCGAGGTAGCGCAGCTTCAGGTCTTTGTCGTCCGGACCGACCAGCAGCAGTTCGCGGGCCAGCTGCCAGCAGGTCTGCCGGCGGGCTCGATCGTTGGCCGTGCCCTCGACGGTGGGGCTCTCGTTCATGGCTTCTCCTCGCCGCTCAGGAGCCGACCGACTTGTTGGGGAGGTCCTTGCCCTCGGCGAGCAGCCGCAGCGTGCTGATCGAGGGGGTGAAGGCATAGAGCGCGCCCGTGGTGCGGACGAAGCGCTTCATGTCGACCGTGCCGGAGGTCCCGTCCGCGAGCTCGATCGAGGCCTTGCCAGCGAGGCCGGTGACCTTGTCGAAGCCGTTGGCGACCACCTGGTCGGGCCGGCTTTCCCCAGGGGGGAACGTGTCGTCGTTGGACCAGTGCTGCTGGACCAGTTCGAACTGCTCTTCCAGCGAGGTGCCGTAACAGACGAACATCAGCCCGCGGTCCTTGCCGTCGTCCCGGCCGCCCTTGAACTCAGGACCGTACGGGATGCCGCGGCGCATCAGACGGTGGCTCTTCGGCTTCTTGTCGACGATGCCGGCGAAGACGCGCGGATGGGTGCGGCGGATGTGCGCGACCCAGGGGGTGTCCTGGCCGATGGGGTCGTTCGCGTAGTCGAAGTCGTTCCGGTCCGAGCCGAGGCCGGTCACGGCGCTGCACGGCGGGGCGAGCGGTGTGCCGTCCTTGGCCCGGCCGACCAGACAGGCACCGAGCCGGTTGGCGTCCATGTTCCCGGTGAAGTTCTTGACGCCGTCCACCACGGCCTTGTTCCAGCCTGCGACGTCCTGGCGAAGGCGGCGCACCACTTGGAGGGAGCCGTTCTTCATCCACACCGGCGCCTTCCGGTCGCCCTGTTCGCTCTTGTAGCCGAAGACGAACTCGCCGGGTTCGATCAGCTCGGTCCCGGCGTGGTTGTCGCGGAAGCCCTTGCGGCTGGCGTCCTCGCGGTGGAAGTCCTTGACGCCGGGCTGGGAGATGCCGTCCTTGTAGCCGAAGTGCTCGTGACCCTTCAGATCGCCCTTCAGGGTGCGGCCCTCGTCCACGTGGACGCGCGTGATCTGGTGGGTCTGCTCGACCGTGTCCAGGTTCTTCAGCTTCTCCTTCAGCAGCGCCTCGGTGTCCGCGGCGACGATGAGGACCGCGTGCACAACCTTGTCGCCGGTACCGGCCCCGAACAACCAGCTCTTGGGGTCGCTCTCGCCGGTGTCCCCGAGGTCCTTGGCCCGTGCGGCCGCGCCCGCGCAGAACGACGTGAAGGTGCTGAGGTCCTTCTTGATCTGATCGGGCTTGTTGGCGATCGTCACGAGGCCCTCGAAGGTGAGGGAGACCCCGCAGCGGACGGTGGTGATCGACGGGTCGCGGCCGAAGGCCCGGCGGGCCAGCGAGAACTGCTCATTGAAGTCTTCCGTCTCGTTGGTTGTCGCGACGGTGTTGAGGATCGCGGAGAGCCAGCCGCGGCCCTTGGCGGCGTCCGGGAAGCGCAGGTAGCGGAAGTCCATGAAGTCCTTGTTGAACGCGGCCAGGATGTTGCCCTGGATGTCGGTGGACCCGCGCAGCTCCGGCTGCGGCAGCTGCTCGATGGACGGGACGGCGGTGGGACGGGTGGGGGTCGTGGTCACGGTGGGGCTCCTCGCGTGGAGTGGAGGGCGGCGGCAGATTCGTATAGGGATGGCACGATCACCATCGATCACAAAACATGACCAATCGGACACTTTAAGCAACTATGCCGCCGCCGTGAGCTCTGTCAAACGGAGGCCGGCCCCTCGCCGGGTCACATGGCGTCGCCGGGCGGAGCGTCCCCGCGCAGGCGCGGACGGGGACCGGCATTCGGGCCGAGGCCGCGGCCTCGGGGCCGTCGCGAGCCGCCGCTGCTGCGGCCTTGGGACTGGTGAGATCGCATGCTCATGTGTCGCGTATGCCGATCCGGAGGGGCGCCCTCAGTCACGCATAGTGATCACCGCTGAGATCGTCTCGATGTGGGCGCGGCCTGTTCCTTTTCCGAGTGGGAGGTGACCAGCGTGGCGTCGAGGTCCAGGACCAGGCCGGAAAGTTCTCGTCCGCCGGCCTGGACGGCGGGTATGCCCTGGCCGGTCTCGGCGGCCTGCATCCAGGCGACTTCCCGGGCCGAGGCGCGGGCCGCTCGCAGCGATGCGAGTACTGCCCCGTCGGTGTCGGCGAGCAACCGCCAGGCCGTGGGCGTGGAGGCTACCGGTCCGAATTCCTCGCCCTGGTCCCGCAGAACGGCCAGATCCGCTATCGCCTCACCGCCGTCGGCGAGCATCACCGCGAGATCGGTGGCGGTCCGACCTGGATCGTGCCCGGTGCCTCGCGGTCGCAGCGGCCTGAGCGCAGTGGAGTAGGCGGTGGTCAGACCGGTGGCATCGGCAAGGTCCGCCAGCAAACGTGCGCCCGCGTGCCCGACCACCCCCGAACCGTCAGTGGAGACGTGGAGCTTGGGACGAGAACCGATACCCTGCACGCAGAAAATTCCATTCCGCTTGGACCGCCAGAACCCCTCGACAAGGTTCATCGTCCCAGCCCAGAAGGCACTTTCGTATCATCGTGGCTGACGGGCCGGCCGCCCCGGCTGCCCTTCTTCTTCTGATTGGCGGCCTCGTCCTTCTTCTCCGGGATGAGCGCCTTGATGTTGCGCTTGCGTAAGTGGGCGCGGTTGGCTCGGGACGAGTAGGCCTTGTCCGCGGCGACGGCGTCGGGCCGGGTGCAGGGACGGCCGACGGGCAGGCGGACGCGCACCTTCTTGAGCACGGGGATGAACTGCGGACTGTCGGCGGCCTGTCCCGGAGTCAGGACGCTCGACAACGGACGGCACTTGCGGTCCGCGGCGAGATGGACCTTGCTGGTCAGGCCGCCCCTGGACCTGCCGAGCCGGGCTTGTTTCAAGCGGAGTCCGCGCCTGCGCCGGACGCGTCGTCGCTCTTCCCGTCCAAGGTCGCTTCCGTCACGTTTTGCCCCTCGGTGTCGGCGTACGGGTCAACGTGCACAGTTAGGTACGGCTGAACGTGCACAGCGTCTTGTAGGCGACAGCGACTTGTAAGCGACATCGACGCCACCGGGTGCGCTCGGTTGGCAGACTGGCAGACACGTGAAATCGGGGCGCCGCTCGTCACGATCGGTAGCTGACAGTGGCCCACCGGGCAGGTATCCGCATCTGCAGAGGAGCATGTGCCTCGTGCGCTCATGCTGTGTGCGCGCTGCGCCTGACCGGCAACGCGGCGGGAAGAACCCATCAGATAAGGACGAAAGAGCCGCAAACGCCGGGCCGACCCACAGGTAGGCGCTTGCAGACGAGGCTCCGATAGGGTGAGTTGATCTCCAGACTCGTACGCGTGGGGGCGCAGCAGTGACGACCGACGTGACGCCCGAACTGGCCGAGGCGATCCAGCGTGGCTACGACCAGCGCGACCGGGCGAACATGGCGCCGACGATCGCCTACTTCCAGGCGCTGCTTGCCGAACGCCCAGACCACCCGGTCCTCGTATACGAGGTGGGTGGTGCCTACGACACTGCGGGCCAGGAGGAGACCGCCCGCAGCTACTACGAGCGCGCGCTCGCCCTCGGCCTCGACGGTGACGTCCTGCGCCGGTGCCTGTGCCAGTACGCCAGCACCCTGAGATGGCTGGGCGAGTTGAACGAGTCGCTGGCGGTGCTCGACCGCGCTCGCAGGGAATTCCCCGACTCCGATTCCGTACGCGTCTTCCGTGCCCTGACCCTCAACGATGCCCAGCGGCCAGATGAGGCGGTGGCCGAGTTGCTCGCCGTCGTCACCGGGCACGCCGAGGTCACCGACCTCGGGCGGTGGGCGGTCGGGCTGCGCGGCCTCGCCCAGTGGCTCGCCGACGGCCGCCCCGAATAGGAATGGCTGGCTTCGAGCCAGTGCACGTTCAGCTGTACGCGGCGGTGCACATTGACCCGTACGCCGACACTCGGGGCCGCCCCCCTTTTTTTCCCGGCTTGCTCCTCCTCGCGCGCGGCCTCCTCCAGGGCGTCCATAACCTCCTTGCCGATGGGCATCCCGGCGGCGTCGTGGTGGTTTTGGCCTTTCATCCGTCAGGGTTGGATGGCGACCCGGCCGCGCAACTTCTTCTCCGTCACTGCGAGATAGGCATCCGGGCCGTGGTCGAGGTCGAAGGTCTGAGCGATGGGGAGCGGCCTGAACTGGCCGCGCTCGAAATGGGGGCTGATCCGCTTGAGGCGCTCGGCAGAGGCTGTCACGTTCAGTTTGCGGCTGTCGGCGCCCAGCATCCGCAGTTCGCGGTGGTAGAAGTCGTGGAGGTCGATCTCGGCGGTGGAGGTCCCGATGGCGCTGATGACCACCAGGCGCCCGCGGTGGGCGAGGGACGCGACCGTAGTCGGCGTGGTGACGCCACCTACGGCGTCGTAGACGACATCGACGCCTCGGCCGCCGGTGATGCGCCGGATCTCGGCGGGGACATCGGTGTCGTTGTCGAAGGGCACGAACTCGTCGATGACCTCGGCCGCGGGGGTGCCGGCTGCCGGGGCGTGGGGGGCGACGCCCACGATGCGCTGGGCGTCGGTGGCGCGGGCGATCTGTGCGACGGCTCCGCCCACGCCCCCTGAGACGCCGAAGACGGCGATGGTCTCGCCTGCGGCGAGGCCGGCGGTCTCGATCGCACCGAGCCAGCCGACCACGAAGTTCACGCCGACCGTCGCCGCCTCGGCGAAGTCCAGGGTTCCGGGTTTGCGGGCCAGGGCGCTGACGGGCAGGGCGATGCGTTCTGCGTGCGAGCCGTCGATGCTGGATCCGACGTCGCCCCCGGTGCCCCATACCTCGGCACCGATCCAGTCGTCGGGTCCTTCCAGGACGACGCCCGCGAAGTCACGGCCGGGAATGCGAGGGAGGGTAATGTCCTCCAAGCTGCCCGAGACGGCCATCACGTCCGAGGGGTTGACCGAGGCCGCCCTGACGGCAACGACCGCCATGCCGTCACCGGCGACCGGGTCCGCGACCTCACCGACGCACAGCACCTCGGGGCCGCCGAATCGTTCGAAACGTAGCGCGCGCATGCTCGCTGTCCTATCCGTGCGTTGAAAGAGGTGTGCTGGTCAGTGGGGCAGGGAGAAGCGTGTGCCGGTGTCAATGTCCACGTCGAGCGCGTTGATCATCAAGGCCAGCCCGCTCCACCGATTGATGATCATCAGCACCTCCAGCAGTTGCTCGTCGCCGAGCATTTCGCGCACACGGTCCAGCGTGGCAGGCGCCAGCGACGCGGAGGTGACCAGTTCGGTGGTCATCTCCAGCACGGCCAGCTCAGCCGGGCTGAACCCGCCCTCGGCGAGCCAGCCGTCAGCGGCCAGGGCGTCGCGTTGCCGGGATCCGACACCGCAGTCTTCGGCCAGGTGCGTGTGCTGCGCGATCTCGTAGGGGCACCGCATCAGGTGCCCGGTGCGCAAGATAACCAGCTCACGCAGGCGCGCGGGCACAACCGTGCTGGTCAGGGCAGCGCGGCCGGCAAGCATCCACCCGGCGAAGGGCTCACCCGCGTGAGCCAGTGCCCGGTAGATGTTCAGGTTCCCGCGCTCGGCGACCAGGCCGCGGACCTGGTCGGACATGCTGGTGCAGTACGAGATCCGGGTCACGAGGAGGTCTCCAGCCGGGCGTCGTGATCGATGTCAAGATCGACAGCGTTCAGGACGAGCGCGAGTCCGTAGTACAGGCTGACCAGGAGCAGCAGTTCGCTCAGCTCCGGCTCGTCGAGCACGGTGCGGGCCGCCGTGAAGGTCTCATCGGTCACGGTGCCGGTCGTGCACAGCTCGCTGACGAAGGCCAGCACGGTGCGCTCCGGCTCGGTGAAGCCGGGCACCGATCCCTCGGCGCTCAACGCGCTGATCTCCGCGGCGCTGATCCCGGCTCTTCGGCCCACGTAGTCGTGCTGGGCGATCTGGTAGGCGCAGTGTTGGAGATGGGCGATCCGCAGGACCACCAGCTCGCGGAGCCGCGGGCCGAAAGTGCGGCTGTCGAGTTGGGCATCGACCATCGCGCTCCAGCCGTCGAACACCCGCGGAGCGCCCGCGAGGAGGCGGAAGACGTTCAGCTCACCGTGCCGGTCCAGGAAGTCACGGGCGGCAGGGCTGACCGACGCGACGGGGGTCAGCGGGATGCGCGACACCTTCAGCGCCCCTCACGGGCGAGCACGAACGTCCGCTCCACCGTCTGGAACGGCTCGTCCATGTGGGTGCCGTCCGGAGCGGTTTCCCCTGCATCGTGCTGGACGAAGTCCACCACCAGCGACCGCCTGACCCCGAAGACCGCGTCCCGCTCCACATAGGGGTCGTCACTGCGGACCAGCATGGTGATCAGCGGCTCGAAACCTTTGGCATGCAACCAGAAGTGCAGGTGTTCCGGGCGCATCGGCGACCGATTCGTGGCACGCAGGATCTCCCCGCACGGCCCATCGGACGGGACCGGGTAATACCGCGGGGCCACCGACCGGTACCAGAACCGCCCCTTGTCGTCAGTAGTCAGCAAGCCACGCATGGCCAACTGACCATGCAGTTTGTCTTGCATCTGCACGTCATAGAATCCCTCCCCGTCGCTGTGCCAGGTGTCTACCCTGGCGCCGGCCACAGGGCTGCCGTCCGGGTCGAGTACCCGGCCATTGAAGAACAGCGGAGTTCCCTCGACCTCACCGGAGATGCACGATCCGTTCTCCGCCGTCGGCCGGCCTTCGACGTAGAAGGGGCCCAGCAGCGTCGAGTCCGTCACCGACCCACCACCCGGATGGTGGATCAGGTCCACCAGGACACTCAGGCCCAGAATGTCGGACAGCAGGACGAACTCCTGCCGAGTCGGAGTACAGGTCTTGCCCACACGCTCAAGGAACTCCATCGCCCTGAACCACTCCTCACCGGTCAGCCGTACCTCCCGCGTGAAGTCGTGCAGGTGTTGCACCAGGCGAATGAACAGCTGCTTGACGCGCTCATCCTCCGCGCCTTCGAAAGTCTTCTGCACCGCCTCGGTGATCGAGGCCGCCGTCAGATCGATGGACATCGCATCTCTCCTGCCGTTCAAGGGCCGCCCCGCGCGGACCATCTTGCGCTGCCTGTGGATCTCGTCCACCGACCCAACGAGACAACTACCGCGATTTGCCCGAGCGATCACGGGCCTCCACCGACTGGCGTAATGCGCCCCGCCGCCGAAGAGGTGGCCTCTCCTCGCCCTTGCATTGCCTTGCGATCGAGGCCTGGGCGGATCCGCAGGCTGGACACGGCTACGCCAGCACCACGGCCATCTACACCGGCGTCTCGGACGAGTACCGCAACCGGCTGCTGCAGCGGAAGTTGACCCATCGCTACCCCGGCATTTGGGCGGACCCCAAGTGATCAAGAAGATGGGCTACCGCTGGAACCTGCGCAAACTCATGGCTGACCGGGAGATGTTCCAGACCACCGACCTGGTGCCGCTGCTGGCCGAGCGGGGCATCACCCTCTCCCGCGAGCAGGTCTTCCGGCTGGCCACCCAGCCCCCGCAGCGGCTGTCGATGGACGTCCTGGCGGCCCTGTGCGACATCCTCGCCTGCCAGCCGAACGACCTGATCGAGGTCCAGGTCGTCAACGAGGAAGTCCGCAAGACGGCCGGCGGCGAGACGCCCGGACCGCTTCCGGCCGTGCGCCGGACCTCCATCCGGCGCCCGGAGGGCCTGTGACCGCGCCCTCACCGACCGCGCCGTCAGTCGTCGCCCGCCTCGCCGCCCAGGCCGCGCGGCTCGAAGCCGCCACCTCCGCTGTCACCACCCACCTCACCGCGGCCCTGCCCGGCCTCGATGCCGAGGAGGCCGTGGCCGCACTGGTGGTCGCGGTGCCGATCCCCGTGCGCGGAGCGGCCCGCTTCCTGGAAGAGCTCGCCAAGCATCTGGCGAACCACCCCCAGGCCCTGACCTCCGGGAGTTCGCTCTGCCCGCCGGTCTTGCTGCGGCTGACCCAGGTGCTGCACGAGGGCGGCCACTTGGGGGTCCGCCCCGGCTGCGCGCACTGCGGAACGGTGCGGGCCGACCTTCGCCAGCTACGGCCTGAGGGACGACTCTGCGCAAGCTGCGACGCCAATAGCCGCCGCGCCACCTGCGCGCGCTGCCACCGCGACGGCATGCGGATCTCCGCCCGTCGCCCCGAGGGCGGCATCTGCTCGGCCTGCTACCACAAGGACCCTGCCCGCCTGGAGGAATGCGCCGAGTGCGGCGAACTTTCCAGAACCCGGTCGTCCGCCGAGACGACGGCCGTGGCCTGTGCATCCGGTGCTGGAAGCGCCCTACGCACACCTGTGTGACCTGTGGCAAGACTGCGGTCGCGGCGCTGGTCGACGACGCCGGCGCGGTCTGCCACCTCTGCTACAACCGCCACCGTCGCCCACGACGGCCCTGCGGCCGGTGCGGGCAGCTCAAGCGAATCGCACGCAACGCGCACGACGGTGAGCCCGCAATGCCGTCGGGCCAACACCTTCGGCAATTGGCTCCCTGCTTGGGGCGCGCACCCCGGTGTGAACGGGCCGAGAGTTCCAGCCGCGTAGGCGAGCGACTGCAGGTCCTCGTGGAGCGCGCGGCCTATACCGGACATGCTCCGGCCCTGGCACCAATCCTTCTGGTCAGGGCCGTGGCGTGTCTGCACCCAGGGGGAGGTTTGTGAAGCATCGCGAGCCCCTGGTGGGACGGGGTTTCTCTCGGCAGGTCAGCGGCGCGCACTAATCACGCCTTGATCATGGTCTTGGAGTTCTCCACGTACGGGGCGTCCTTGACGGTGGGCATCCGGTCCGGCCCGAAGATGCCCGGCTGCACCGCGTCGGGGTCCGATCCCGGCGCGCAGTCGCTCCTTGAACCGTCGAGCACGGCGAGCCCGGAGGACGGATAGGTCGCCCTGCCCAGCGGGGTCGAGCAGCGTGCCGCGAGTTCGTCCGTGATCCTGGGCAGCACCTGTGACTGCGAGAAGAAGGAATGCCCGGACGCATCGGCGGCGATGGTGTTCACCCACGGCAGCCCCTGGGTGCGACGCAGCGCGGCCTGGATGTCTCCGGTGCCGCGCGCCCTGCTGAATCCGAGAGAGGTGTCCGATGAACGCAGATTCGAGGCGTTGGGGTCGTTGAGGGCGTACGAGGTCGTCGCCGTCCACGGCAGCGGCAGCCCGGCACCGAGCGAGGTGACGACGGGACCGTACCGGGTCCACCACTGGGGGCGGGTCACGAAACCGCCGTCCTTCACCGCCACCGACACCGTGCGCTTCGTCATGCGCTCGGGCCTGCCGTCCACCAGATATGCGGTCGGATCCGCCGGGTCGAGGGTGAGCTGATGGAGGTTGAGTGTGACGCCCGTGGCCACGGTGTGGCTCCACGCGATGTCCGCGTTGTGGCCGATCGACACCGTCGGCGAGCCGAGCAGCGAACCGCCCGCCACGTTCAGCTCGCCGGGGATCGTCTGCTGCGACTGCCAGAACCGTCGGCCGCCCTGCCACGGGTAGTGCGGATTGCCGAGCAGCAGACCGCGCCCGTTCGCCGTCGTACTGCCGCGGAAGGCGACCGCGTTGGATCCCATGTCCGCGTTCTGCGTCGACAGCAGCCGTCGCGCCGCGTCCGCCGCGTCGCCCGGCGACGGAACGCCGGATGCATCCGATGCCCCCGTGGGCGGCTCGGCGGCCGTGATGCCGTCGATGCCGCGGCCCTGACCGCCGAGCACGGAGAGCGCGAAGCCACGCGTCGCGACATCCAGCGCCGTCACCGGCCGCACCCAGTCGGCGCCCCGGCAGGCCGGATCGGTGATGCGGTTCTGCGCCAGCCACGCGTTGTACCCGGCCGCCCAGCCACGCTCCAGCTCCTTGACGTCGTGGCTCTGCCCCGTCGGTGCGGGCAGAGCCAGGAGCTTCTCCACGGTGTGACTGCCACGGACCCCTTGGAAGTAGAGATCGCTGGAGAGGTTCTTCGTCGCGGACGAGAGCGAACCGTCCGGTGCCGCCTGCGGACCGAAGTATCGGGACCGCTCACCGCGCAGGGTCACGAAGCCGTCGGCGAGCGTGCACACCTGGTCCGCCGCCTGGGCCCAGCCATTGCCGAAGCCCAGGTTCGCGTAGTCCTTCGCCACGATGTGCGGGATGCCGTACTCGGTGTACCGGATCACGGCGGACAGCCCACCGCCCGACGGACGGTGCGTGCGCGAGCCGTCGGCCGGGGCGGGCGGCAACGAAGCGGACACGGTGAACAGCGCGAGTCCGGATATCGCAAGAAGTCTGAGACGGTTACGGAGGTGCAACGGTCCTCCCAACTGTACGCACGGATAAGGTGGTTGCCCGAAAGTTCGAGTCACCACGCGTCACTCAGCCAGCACGCCCGCACCCCTGTCAACAACCTGGTCGGCATCCGACCCTTGACCGCCGGGTTCAGGCCGCACAGGATCACGCCATGACAGGTGTACGGAGCAGCACAGTCGACGGCGTCGTGGCCCGCAGCGCCCGCCGCACCCCCGGGCGCACCGCCCTGCGGTACGCGGAGAGGTCCTGGACGTACGCGGAGCTGGACACGGCCGTCAGCACCGCCGCCGCGGTCCTCACCGGCGAGCACGGGCTGCGCCCCGGCGACCGGGTCGCCTCCTACGCGCACAACTCCGACGCGTATCTGATCGGTTACCTCGCCTGTGCCCGCGCGGGACTGGTCCATGTGCCGGTCAACCAGAACCTGACCGGCGACGACCTCACATACATCCTCGAACAGTCCGGCAGCGCTCTCGTCCTCACCGACCCGGACCTCGCCGACCGGATTCCGGGCCCGTTCTCCGTACGCCCGCTGCGCGACGCACCGGACTCCCTCCTCGACGCCGTCGCCGCCCCGCGCCCCTTCACCCCGGAACACGCGCCGGCCGCGGGGGACCTCGTCCAACTGCTCTACACCTCGGGCACCACCGCACTCCCCAAGGGCGCGATGATGACCCACGGCGCACTCGTCCACGAGTACGTCAGCGCCATCACCGCGCTCGATCTGCGCGCCACCGACCGGCCGGTGCACTCGCTGCCGCTCTACCACTCCGCGCAGATGCATGTCTTCCTGCTGCCCTGTCTGGCGGTCGGGGCGACAAACATCATCCTCGACGCCCCCGATGTGGACCGGATCTTCGACCTCGTCGAGACGGGGCAGGCCGACAGCGTCTTCGCCCCGCCGACCGTCTGGATCGGCGTCTCCCGGCACCCCGGCTTCACCACGCGGGAACTCGGCGGTCTGCGCAAGGCGTACTACGGCGCGTCGATCATGCCGGTGCCCGTACTGGAACGGCTCCGCGAACGGCTGCCCGCGCTCGGCTTCTACAACTGCTTCGGGCAGAGCGAGATCGGCCCGCTCGCCACCGTCCTCGGACCGGACGAGCACGAGGGCCGGATGGACTCCTGCGGCCGGCCCGTCCTGTTCGTCGAGGCCAGGGTCGTGGACGAGGACGGCAAGGAGGTCCCCGACGGCACGGCCGGTGAAGTGGTCTACCGCTCGCCCCAGTTGTGCGCCGGCTACTGGGACAAGCCCGAGGAGACCGCGGAGGCCTTCCGTGACGGCTGGTTCCACTCGGGCGACCTCGCCGTGCGCGACGCGGAGGGCTTCTTCACCGTGGTCGACCGGGTCAAGGACGTCATCAACTCCGGCGGTGTCCTGGTCGCCTCCCGACAGGTCGAGGACGCCCTCTACACCCACCCCGCCGTCGCCGAGGCCGCCGTCGTCGGGCTGCCTGACGACCGCTGGATCGAGGCCGTCACCGCCGTGGTCGTCCCGCGCGGGGAAGTGACGGAGGGCGAACTCATCGGCCACGCCCGCGAGCGGCTCGCCCACTTCAAGGCCCCGAAAAGGGTTCTCTTCGTGGACGAACTGCCGCGCAATGCGAGCGGCAAGATCCTCAAACGGGAACTGCGCGAGCGCTTCGCCTGAGGGACCCGGCGGCTGTCCTGCGGGGCGCGCGAAGGGCTCAGGATCGCCGCGCCCGCGCACAGGCGCCGGTGGGCTGCCCAGGGCGTGCGGTGAGCTCACGATCGGAGCGGGCGGCCTCCCCGGACGGAGGCATTGGAGGAGCTCACACCATGGGTGCCCGGCTCGCCACGCCTGGCACGCACGCTCGCTGCGTTGCCGAAATGTCCTGGTAGCTCCTTCCCCAAGCTCTCAGCTTCGTCCGAGCAGGGGAGACCCCGTCCGAGGGCCTTCCAGCGCCTGGCGATCGCACGTACCAGACGCCGCGAGCTGATCGGACTCCCATGGTGTGAGCTCCTCTAATTCCGGCCGCGCTCGTCCACGATTCGCTTGAACTTGCCCACCGACCTCTCCAGCGTCCCGGGATCGACGATCTCGACGCCGACCGACACCCCGATCCCGTCCTTGACGGCCGCCGTGATCGACTCCGCGGCGGCCGTCCGCTGCTCGGGCGTGGCCCCCGCGCGGGCCTCGGCCCGTACCGTCAGCGCGTCGAGTCGGCCCTCACGGGTCAGCCGCAGCTGGAAGTGCGGTGCCACGCCCGGTGTGCGCAGCACGATCTCCTCGATCTGGGTCGGGAAGAGGTTCACCCCGCGCAGGATCACCAGGTCGTCGCTGCGCCCGGTGATCTTCTCCATTCGTCGGAACACCCGGGCCGTGCCCGGCAGCAGTCGCGTCAGGTCCCTCGTGCGGTAACGGATCACCGGCATGGCCTCCTTGGTGAGCGAGGTGAAGACCAGCTCGCCCTCCTCGCCCTCGGGCAGCACCTCGCCGGTGAACGGATCGACGACCTCCGGGTAGAAGTGGTCCTCCCAGATGTGCAGCCCGTCCTTGGTCTCCACGCACTCCTGGGCCACCCCGGGTCCCATCACCTCCGACAGGCCGTAGATGTCGACCGCGTCGATCGCGAACCGCTCCTCGATCTCGCGCCGCATCCCCTCCGTCCACGGCTCGGCACCGAAGATCCCGACCTTCAGGGAGGTCGTCCGAGGATCGACGCCCTGCCGCTCGAACTCGTCGAGGAGCGTCAGCATGTAGGACGGCGTCACCATGATGATCTCGGGCCGGAAGTCCTGGATCAGCTGGACCTGGCGGGACGTCATGCCGCCGGAGGCGGGGATGACCGTGCAGCCGAGCCGTTCCGCTCCGTAGTGGGCGCCGAGGCCTCCGGTGAACAAGCCGTATCCGTAGGCCACATGGACCTTCTGCCCCGGACGGCCGCCGGCGGCCCGGATCGAGCGGGCGACCACGTCCGCCCAGGTGTCGAGATCACGCTGGGTGTACCCGACGACGGTCGGACGGCCCGTCGTCCCGCTGGACGCATGGATCCGCCGGACGCGCTCCTCGGGGACGGCGAACATGCCGAAGGGGTAGTTGTCCCGCAGGTCCGCCTTGGTCGTGAAGGGGAAACGGGCAAGGTCGGCGAGTGCTCGGCAGCCGTCCGGACGCACCCCGGCCCGGTCGAACGCGGCCCGGTAGTGGGCGACGTTCTCGTACGCATGGCGCAGGGTCGACCGCAACCGCTCCAGCTGGAGCGCCTCCAGCTCGTCCCGGCCCATTCGTTCCGCGTCGTCCAGCAGAGGCGTCATCCGGATCTCCCTCTTCCGAGCAGGCGACCGATCATTCGGTCGATCGTTCGGAAGCAGTAATTCAGGATGTTCCGCCCGATGGCAAGAGGGGTGACGCACCCATTTGATCAAGCGGCGTCCAGCGGTCCTGATCGGCCGTGCCGCATACGACCGCGCCCTCGTCCTCACGGGGTGGTGCGACGGGGATCCACCCCCGTGCCGACGGGCTTGCCGGCCGGATCGCCCGGGACCGCCCGGCTCGCACGGCCGGGCGGTCAGGGGCGGTGCAGCAGCGAGGTCAGGACCTCCTGGAGTGTGGCCTCGGCATCGGCCGCAGCCCCCGTCGACCGCCAGGCCACGAAGCCGTCGGGACGCACCAGGACGGCACCTTCGGATGTCGTGCCGTGGAGTTCCGCCCAGTCGGCCCCGTTCTCCGGCTCCAGATCGGCGCCCGAGCCGATGCCGTACGTCCGGAGCCGCACCGACAGCCGGTCGGCGACCCGCGCCGCCGCCCGTCGCCACACCACGTCCGCGCCGTCGGTGAGCAGCACGAGGGTCTGCTCGTACAGATCGAGAGTGGACTTGCGCTCCCCGGCCTGACGAACCCACAGATGCGGTGCGCGGCTGCCGGGTTCGCCGTTCAGCTGCATGCGCGGCGGCACCACCGGCTGTTCCGGGTCGGCTCCGAGCACGGCGCCGCGGACATAGCGGTAGCCCAGGGCCACGGTGAGCATGCCGCCCTGCCTTCCGCCGCCCACGCCCGGCGCCGCGGCGTATCCCGGGTGGCTGTGCTCGCTGGAACGCGCCGAGGCCCGTGCGCTCGTCGCCCGCGCCACCGGCAGCCGCTCCGCCTCATAGGTGTCCAGCAGCCCCGGGCCCGCCTCACCCTTCAGGACGGCGGCGAGCTTCCAGGCCAGGTTGTGGGCGTCCTGAATGCCGGTGTTGGAGCCGAACGCCCCGGTGGGGGACATCTCATGGGCTGAGTCCCCGGCGAGGAAGACCCTGCCGGACGCGTACCGTTGCGCGACCCGCTCCGCGGCGTGCCACGGCGCCCTTCCGGTGATCTCGACGTCGATGTCGGGTGCGCCGACCGCCGTACGGATGTGCTCGGCACACCGTTCGTCGGTGAAGTCCTCCAGGGTCTCGCCCAGTTGGGGCTGCCACGGCGCGTGGAAGACCCACTCTTTCTTGTTGTCCACCGGCAACAGGGCGCCGTCCGCAGCGGGGTTGGTCAGATAGCAGACGATGAAGCGCCGGTCACCCAGCACATCGGCGAGCTGCCGGGAGCGGAAAGTGATGCTCACATTGTGGAACAGATCGCCGGGACCCGTCCGGCCGATGCGCAACTGCTCACGAATGGGGCTGCGCGGCCCGTCGGCCGCGACGAGGTAGTCCGCACGTACGCTGATGTGCTCTCCGGTCTCCCGGTTCTTCAGCGCCGCGTCCACCCCCGAACCGTCCTGGTCGAAACTCTGCATCTCGGTGGAGAAACGCAGGTCACCGCCCTGTTCGCGGGCAAGCCTCACCAGCACGGGTTCGAGATCGTTCTGGCTGCACAGGCACCAGCCGGCCGGGCTGAAACGGGCCAGTCCGCCCCCCGGGTCGATCTCTTTGAACAACCACTCCTGATCGTCCCCGGTGAGCGAACCGGCTTGCAGAATGCCGTGGTTGTCGGCAAGGACCGAGGCCGCCTCCCGGATGCCCGGCTCGGCGCCCGCCGTACGGAACAACTCCATCGTGCGCACGTTGTTGCCGCGTCCGCGAGGATGCGTCGAGGTGGACCGGTGCTTCTCGACCAGCAGGTGCTCGATACCGAGCCGACCGAGGAAGAGTGAGGCGGACAGGCCCACCAGGGAGCCGCCCACGATGAGGACCGGCACGCGGATGTCGACGTTCTCGTTCATCAGTTGCTCCAGCTCGGACGCCGTTCGGATGCTTTGTTCCATGCCCTTGTTCGGAGAGGTTCGGACGGTCGCTCACCTGAACGGTTCATAAATCTCGCGCCACCCGGACCAGCGTTTCACGATCGGTCACGGAGACGATGCGCGCGGTAAGCGGGGGCGGACCGCTCGCATCCGCCGGGAGAGTCCCCGCTCCGCATCCACTCGCCAACCGACGGTTGACGGCACGCCATCCGGCCTGTCCACGACACCGTCTCGAAGGAGACCGAAAGATGACCACCACCCTCTCGGAACGGATCTCCCAGTCCGCCTTCGACGGTTCCAGGCTGCGGGTCGTGCTGCTGCTGGACCTGTACGACGGAGCCCAGAAGCAGTTCCTGGAGGCGTATGAACACCTGCGCAATCAGGTGGCATCCGTCCCCGGGCACATCAGCGACCAGCTGTGCCAGTCCATCGAGAACCCCTCCCAATGGCTGATCACCAGCGAATGGGAGAGCGCGCCGCCGTTCCTCGCCTGGGTGAACAGCGAGGAGCACGTTGCGACGGTTCAGCCGTTGCACAGCTGCGTGCGTGACACGCGTTCGCTGCGCTTCAGCGTCCTGCGGGAGACCGGGAAGGCGTTCGAGCTGGCACCGGAGGCGATCAAAGGCAGGTTGCAGGCGTCACCCCGACTGGGCGACGGAGTGGTGCGCCATGCGCTCACCTTCACCGTCAAGCCCGGCACCGAGGACATCGTGGCGAAGATCCTGGCCGACTACGAGTCCCCGAACGCACGTGTCGATGAAGACACCCATTTGCGCCGCACCTCGCTCTTCATGCACGGAAACCGCGTCGTGCGGGCGGTCGAGGTGGAGGGCGACCTTCTCGCGGCCCTCCGCCACGTCGCCCGGCAGCCCGAGGTCAGGGCCGTCGAAGAGGCCATCAACCCGTATCTGGAGCAGGACCGGGACCTCAGCGACCCGGACTCCGCCCGGATGTTCTTCACCCGAGCGGCCCTCCCGACGGTCCACCACGTGACCGCGGGTCGCCACAAGGCCGAGGACGTCCGCCGTCACGCGCTCTTCTACCAGGCCAAGGAGGGCTGCGGCATGGCACTCGCCCGGCTCCTCGCAGGCCACGACGAGGAGGCGGCCGACGACCCGGCGAGCATCATCGACAGCAGCACCATCTTCCAGCGCGACGACGTCGTCGTCCGCCTCCTCGAAGCGGCCGAACCGATCGACGCGCAGCCCGCTCAGGCGGCCGGCATCGACGGCCCGGGCAAGGTGGCCAGACTCGGACGTCTCCTCGACGGCGATGCGAACGCCGTGCCCACGAACGACCAGGGGATCTCGCACTTCCTCGCGCAGTCCGAGATGACCCTGATCACCGATCGGCGGGCCATGGAGTCCTGAACCGCGCATCCGCCCTGGGGGGTTCTCGCTCAACCCGTCAATACAACGCGCAATGTGCCAGGAGGAAAGCAGTCATGACCACGCACCGGCCACGCATCGTGGACCTCAGTGAGACGCAGCCCAACCGCAGGCGCGGAGGCGACCTTCGCGCCATGCTCACGCCGACCGCGGTGGGAGCCACCAGCGGCTTCATGGGGCTGGCCATCGTCCAGCCCGGTGACCGCATCGGCGAGCACTACCACCCGTACTCCGAGGAGTTCGTGTACGTCGTGGACGGTCTCCTGGAGGTGGATCTCGACGGTGAACCGCACCGGATGCGGCCCGACCAGGGCCTGCTGATCCCTCCCCATGTACGCCACCGATTCCGGAACGTCGGCGACGTCGAGGCACGCATGGTCTTCCACCTCGGCCCGCTCGCCCCGCGCCCCGAACTCGGCCACGTCGACACGGAGCACACGGAGTCCGCCGAGCGCGTCGCGCCGCCGGAACGAACGGAGGCCGCCTCATGACGCGCCGCGTGGGGGTCACCGGCGTGGGTGTCGTGGCCCCCGGCGGTATCGGCGTGCCGGCCTTCTGGGACCTCCTCGCGAACGGACGCACCGCGACCAGGGGCATCACGCTCTTCGACCCGGCCGGCTTCCGCTCCCGCATCGCCGCCGAGTGCGACTTCGACCCGGCGGCGCACGGACTGGACGCGGACCAGATCGCCAGGTCGGACCGGTACGTCCAGTTCGCGATGGTGGCCGCCAGGGAGGCCCTCGGTGACGCGGGCCTCGACCCGGAGAAGGTGGACCCCTGGCGGATGGGGGTGTCGCTGGGCACCGCGGTCGGCGGCACCACCCGGCTGGAGCACGACTACGTCGCCGTCAGCGGCCGTGGTGCCCGATGGGACGTCGACCACCGGCCGGCCGGCCCGCATCTGGAACGGGCCTTCTCACCCAGCTCCCTCGCCTCGGCGGTGGCCGAACAGGTCGGCGCGCACGGCCCGGTGCAGACCGTTTCCACGGGCTGCACCTCCGGTCTCGACGCGATCGGCTACGCCTTCCACTCCATCGAGGAAGGCCGCGTCGACGTCTGTGTCGCCGGGGCGTCCGACTCACCGATCACCCCGATCACGGTGGCCTGCTTCGACGCGATCAAGGCCACCTCGGCGAACAACGACGACCCGGAGCACGCCTCCCGGCCGTTCGACGCCCGCCGCGACGGCTTCGTCATGGGTGAGGGCGGAGCGGTGCTCGTCCTGGAGGAACTGGAGCACGCCCGCGCCCGCGGCGCGACCGTGTACTGCGAGATCTCGGGCTACGCCACCTTCGGAAACGCCTACCACATGACCGGGCTGACCCCCGAAGGACTGGAGATGGCCGAGGCGATCAACCGAGCCCTCGACCACGCCCGGATGGACGGCTCGCAGATCGACTACGTCAACGCGCACGGTTCAGGCACCAAGCAGAACGACCGGCACGAGACGGCCGCCGTGAAGAGGGCGCTGGGCGCGCACGCCCATGACGTACCGATGAGTTCGATCAAGTCGATGGTCGGCCACTCGCTGGGGGCGATCGGGGCCATAGAGATCGCCGCCTGCGTACTCGCGCTGGTCCACCAGACGGTGCCGCCGACGGCGAACTACGAGAGCCCGGACCCGGAGTGCGACCTCGACTACGTGCCGCGCACCGCGCGCCCCCTGAAGCTGCGCAGCGTCCTGTCGGTCGGCAGCGGCTTCGGTGGCTTCCAGTCCGCGGTGGCCCTGACCCGAACAGGTGGGAGGACACCATGAGAACCCGAAAAGCCCGGCGCACCGTCGTCACCGGCATCGGTGTCGTCGCTCCCAACGGCACCAACACCGAGGCCTTCTGGAAGAGGACGCACGAAGGGTTCAGCGCCCTCGACCGGGTCACCCGCGAGGGGTGCGAACATCTGCCGCTGCGGGTCGCGGGTGAGGTGCGCGGCTTCGAGGCGGTCGAGCTGATCGAGGAGCGGTTCGTCGTCCAGACCGACCGGTTCACGCACTTCGCGATGGCCGCCGCGGACATCGCCCTGGACGACGCCCGGCTGGGCCGTGCCGACTACGAGGGCGCGCCGTACGACGTCGGCGTGGTGACCGCGGCCGGGTCCGGCGGCGGCGAGTTCGGGCAGCGTGAACTCCAGCGGCTGTGGGGGCAGGGATCCACCTACGTGGGCCCGTACCAGTCCATCGCCTGGTTCTATGCCGCCAGCACCGGCCAGATCTCGATCCGCGGCGGCTTCAAGGGGCCGTGCGCGGTCGTGGCCAGCGACGAGGCCGGCGGTCTGGACGCGCTGGCGCATGCCGCCCGGTCGATCCGCCGGGGCACCGAAGCGGTGGTGGTCGGCGCGGCCGAGGCACCGCTGGCGCCCTACTCGGTCGTCTGCCAGCTCGGGTACGAGGACCTGAGCTGCAGCGACGACCCCGCCCGCGCGTACAGACCGTTCACCTCGGACGCCTGCGGTTTCGTACCGGCCGAGGGCGGCGCCATGCTGGTCGTCGAGGAGGAGCAGTCGGCGCGCCGGCGCGGCGCACGGGTCCGGGCCGAACTCGCCGGGCATGCCGCCACGTTCACCGGAGCGTCCCGGTGGGAGGAGTCCCGGGAGGGGCTCGCCCAGGCGATCATCGGCGCCTTGCGGGAGGCCGACTGCGCGCCGGACGAGATCGACGTCGTCTTCGCGGACGCCCTCGGCGTGCCGGCGGCCGACCGTGCCGAAGCACTCGCGATCGCCGACGCGCTCGGTGCGCACGGCCGGCGGGTACCGGTGACGGCGCCCAAGACGGGCATCGGGCGCGCGTACTGCGGGGCGCCGGTGCTGGACGCCGCCGCCGCCGTGCTCTCCATGGAGAACGCGCTGATACCGCCCACGCCGAACGTGTTCGAGGTATGCCACGACCTCGACGTCGTCACCGGCAGTGCGCGGCCCGCCGAACTCCGGACGGCGCTGGTGCTCAGCCGCGGGCTCATGGGCTCGAACGCGGCGATGGTACTGCGGCGCTCCACCGACACCCAATCGTGAGAAGGAGAAGTCCTCATGACCGAACGACTTACCTACGCGGAACTGGCCGTCCTGATGAAGAAGGGCGCCGGACTCACCGTGGACCCGCGCGACATGGAGAAGCGCCCCGGGTCCGCCTTCGATGAGTTCGGCCTCGACTCGCTGGGTCTCCTCGGCATCGTGGGCGTGCTGGAGAACCGGCACGGCCGGGCGTTGCCGACCGACGCCGACCGCTGCAAGACCCCGCAGGAATTTCTCGACCTCGTCAACAACACCCTCATGCAAGGAGCCTGACGTGTCCGGACACACCGAGAACGAGATCACCATCGCCGCCCCCCTGGACCTCGTCTGGGACGTGACGAACGATCTCGAGAACTGGCCGCGGCTGTTCAGCGAGTACGCCTCGGTCGAGGTGATCGAACGGGACGGCGACAGGACGAAGTTCCGCCTGACGATGCACCCCGACGAGAACGACAAGGTCTGGAGCTGGGTCTCCGAGCGGACCGTCGACCGGGCCGGCCGCATGGTCCAGGCCCGCCGTGTCGAGCCGGGCCCGTTCCAGCACATGGACATCCGGTGGGAGTACTCGGAGGTACCCGGCGGTACGAAGATGCGTTGGACGCAGGACTTCGCGATGCGGCCCGACGCACCCGTCGACGACGCGTGGATGACCGACAACATCAACCGCAACTCCAAGGTCCAGATGGAACTCATCCGGGACAAGATCGAACAGCGTGCCCGGGAGCGCCGTACCGCCTCGGTCTCGGCCCGCTGACCCGCTGTCCGCCCCGCGGCCCGGCACCCGGCAGATCGGCCGGGTGCCGGGCCGGAACCAGAAAGGCATCCCACGATGCACCACGCTCTGATCGTCGCCCGGATGGCGCCGGGTTCCGCGCCGGACATCGCCGATCTGTTCGCCGAGTCCGACAGCAGTGAACTGCCGCACCTCGTCGGTGTCACCAGGCGCAAGCTCTTCCAGTTCGGCGACGTCTATCTGCACCTGATCGAATCGGAGCGCCCGCCGGGCCCCGAGATCGCCAAGGTGACCGAGCATCCGGCGTTCAAGGACATCAGCGAGAAGCTCACCGCCTATGTCAGCGCGTACGACCCGCA
This sequence comes from Streptomyces sp. NPDC047515, assembly GCF_040643055.1. Taxonomy (NCBI): domain Bacteria; kingdom Bacillati; phylum Actinomycetota; class Actinomycetes; order Kitasatosporales; family Streptomycetaceae; genus Streptomyces; species Streptomyces sp. NPDC047515. Next base: position 66,278 of record NZ_JBEYTM010000029.1, on the reverse strand, counting down.
GACCTGGCGCGGGCCCAAGGACGCCATGGCGCAGGAGTTCTACCACTGGGAACGCGGTTCCACCGCCTGAGGCGACGGAAATCGCCCCGGGTCCGGCCTCTCGGCCGGACCCGGGGCGATTTCCGTCGTTCCCGGGCAATTTCCGTTGCTCCCAGGGAGGACGACCCGGGCGGGGGAATCAGTCGGGGACCACGCATTCGAAGGCGTGGAGGTAGGGGTTGACCGGAACGACCCTGCCGATCAGCAGGCCGGCATCCGAGATCCGGCCGACCAGGCTCTCCCTGGTGTGCTTCGCTCCGCCGACATTGAGGAGGAGCAGCAGGTCCATCGCGGTGGTGAACCGCATCGAGGGGGTGTCGTCGACGAGGTTCTCGATGACGACGACCCTGGCTCCCGGACGGGCCGCGGCGACGACATTGCGCAGTGTCCTGCGGGTGCTGTCGTCGTCCCACTCCAGGATGTTCTTGATGATGTAGAGATCGGCCGCGACCGGGATGGCCTCGCGGCAGTCCCCGGCCACGATGCGAGTCCGGCCGACGAGCGGCCCCTCGTCCCGCAGCCGGGCATCGGCACGCGCCACCACACCCGGCAGGTCCATCAGGGTGCCGTGCAGCGACGGGTGCTTCTCCAGCAGGCTCGCCAGTACATGCCCCTGGCCGCCGCCGATGTCGGCGACCGTGGACACCCCGGTGAGGTCGAGGAGTTCGGCGACGTCCAGCGCGGACTGCATGCTGGAGGTGGTCATGGCCCGGTTGAAGACCTGGGCCGACTCGTGGGCGTCCTGATGGAGGTAGTCGAAGAACCCCTTGCCGTGCACGTCCGAGAAGACGCTCCTGCCGGTGCGCACCGCGTTGTCGAGATGCGGCCAGACCTCCCAGGTCCAGGGCTCGGTGCACCACAGCGAGATGTAGCGCAGGCTGTTCGGGTCGTCCTCGCGCAGCAGACGGGACATCTCGGTGTGGGCGAAGTACCCGTCCGGGGTCTCGGTGAAGATCCCGTAGCAGGACAGGGCGCGGAGCAGCCTGCGCAACGGCACCGGCTCGGTCTTCACCAGCGCCGCGAGTTCCTGTGCGGACGCGGGCGTCTCACCCAGCGCGTCGGCGACCCCCAGCCGGGCCGCGGCGCGCACGGCGGCGGCGCGCGCCGCCCCGAAGACGATCTCGCGCAGTTGCATGGCCGGCTGAGGGGGTGTGACGGGGTGCGGGACGGCGGCGTGGACGGCGGTGGCGGGGGTGGGTGCGGGGGTGGGACTCACAGTGGTCATGCTGGTTCGCTTCTCCTCGTACGGGGGTGCGCCGGTCAGCACATCCCGGCCGGCGTGGACTTCGTGCAGACGTTGGCGACGAAGGTGTTGCCCTTGCCGGTGTCCCCGTTGGCCAGGTCGGCCGGCTTGTTGCCGAGCGCGACGTTGCCGCTGACGGTGTTGCCGGTGTTCTTCGTGCCCACGAAGCTCTTGAACAGCACGACGCCGCCGGAGAGCGGCGTGGCGCCCACGTTGCCGCTGATGGTGTTCGAACGGACCTGGGTGTCCGCGGCTCCGGTGAGCACGACGCCGGAACCCTGCAGGGCGGGCAGCCGTTTGGTGGCGGCGCAGAACTTGTTGTTGCCGGTGATCTGGTTCGCCCGGATCGTCATGGCTCCGGCCTGCGGCCTGCCCTCGTCGCCCACGACGAACACACCGCTGCAGTTGCCGGAGAAGGTGTTGTCGTGGACCGACAGATTCCTGACGCGCCTGGCGGTGAAGCCGATGCGGTTGTCCGTGAGCGTGTTGTCCTGGAGCTCGGTGCCGCGCGTGTCGGTGGCACCGCCCTCCTCGTCGACGGTGTTCGCGACGAAGATGCCCGCGTCACCGTTGGCGCGGGCGGTGTTGCCCGTGAACACGCCGCGGGTGGAGCGCTCCTGGGCGATGCCCCAGACACCGTTGTGTTCGGAGGCCACCCGCCGGACGGACAGCTTGTCCGTCCAGGAGGCCCAGACACCGTTCTTCTTGAATCCGGAGACGGTGAGCGAATCGATGGTCACGCCGTCGACGGTCCGGCCCGATCGGCCCAGGACGCAGATGCCGCTGCCGGTCTTCACGCACGCGTCCGCGGACGGCGCGTTCTTCGTGGCGGGCCGGATGACGGTGCGGTCGCCGGAGCCGCGCAGGGTGAGGCCCGGCTTGTTGACCAGGACGCTCTCCCGGTACGTGCCGGGCAGGACGACGACGGTGTCACCCGGCTGCGCGGCGTCCACCGCCTTCTGGATCGACTGGCCGGGCCGCACCACGTGGGCGTTGGCGGCTGAGGCGGACGGAATTGCCGCGCCGAGTCCCGCGGCCGAGGCGACCACGACCGGGACGAGGCTCTTGATGTGTCGTTTCCTCATGAACCGAAGCTATGGGCGTTTTCCCCCTGTTGCCACATAGGGTGAGCGGTTGGAGACAGCACGTGCCCGAATGGCTTACGCCGGGCTCGGTGCCCGGCGCCCGGTGTCCCTTGGCCGGCCCGGACGTACGACGGCGCAGTCGGGTGATCGGGCCGGAGCCGGGCGGTCGGCCCGCAGGTGAACCGGGCCGACCGCCGTTCGGGTGTCTCGCCCGCCACCGAGCCGGCCGCTGCCGCTGCCGCTGCCGCTGCCGCTGACCCGGCCCCCGGTCCGGGCTCCGCCCCCGCCCGACCCCGTTCGTGGCCCCGGCCGAGGGCCTCCGACCCGGTCCTCCGTTCCCGCCTCGGTCGCCGACCGGGCCCCGGTGCCCTCGGCCCCGAGGTTGTTCCTCAGTCCTCGTCCCCGCGCCGGGGCGCCACGACCGAGTGGGCCCACCGGTAGTCGGCCTTGCCGCTCGGAGAGCGTTGGATCTGCTGGGCGATCACCAGCCTGCGAGGGATCTTGTAGCCGGCCAGACGGGTCCTGCAGTGCGCCTGGACATCGTCGAGCGAAGGCTCGTCCGCCCCCTCCTTCAGCTGCACCACCGCCGCGACGTGGTTCCCCCACCGCTCGTCGGGCACGCCGGCGACGAGCGCGTCGTACACATCCGGATGGGCTTTCAGCGCCTGCTCGACCTCCTCGGGATACACCTTCTCGCCCCCGGTGTTGATGCACTGCGAGCCCCGGCCGAGGACCGTGACGATGCCCTCCGCGTCGACGGTCGCCATGTCCCCGAGCAGGACCCAGCGCTCGTCGCCACGGCGGAAGAACGTCTCCGCGGTCTTGCGCGGGTCGTTGTAGTACCCGAGCGGCACATGGCCGCGCTGGGCGATCCTCCCCTGCTCACCCGGGGCGACCGGCTCGTACGTCGCCGGATCGACCACGGCGGTACGGGAGTTGACCTGGAGCCGGAACCCGTTCTCCGGACCCGAGTCGGCTGTCGCCGTGCCGTTGAACCCGGACTCCGACGAGCCGAAGTTGTTCAGCAGCATCACCGTCGGCACCAACGCCTGGAACTCGGCACGCACCGAGTCCGACATGATCGCACCCGAGCTGGAGATGGAGAACATCGACGAACAGTCGGTGCCTTTCAGCGGGCCCTTCAGCGCGTCGATCAGCGGCCGCAGCATCGCGTCGCCCACCAGGGACACGCTGGTGACCTTCTCCTTCTCGATCGTGCGGAGCACCTCTTCCGGCACGAACTTGCGGTGGATCACGACCCGTTGCCCGAAGTTGAATCCGATGAACGCGGTGAGCGTCGAGGTGCCGTGCATCAGCGGGGGAGTGGGGAAGAAGGTGATCCCGTCACCGCCCGCGGCCACCCGCTCGGCCAGTTCCAGCGGGGACCTCACCGGTTCACCGGTCGGCGCGCCGCCGCCGAGGCCGGAGAAGAAGAGGTCCTCCTGGCGCCACATCACCCCCTTGGGCATCCCGGTGGTGCCGCCGGTGTAGATGATGAACTGGTCGTCCGCCGAGCGCGGCGGGAAGCCGCGCTCCGGGCTCCCCGACGCCTCGGCGTCGGTGAACGCCGCCGCGTCCGGACCACGGGCGCCCGCCACCGGAGCCCCCACCCGGACCAGGTGACGGAGGGTCGGGGCCTTGGGTGCGGCGGCCGCGACCCGTTCGTCGAACTCGGCGTCGAAGACCAGCGCCGTCAGATCCGCGTCACGGTAGAGGTAGACCAACTCCTCCTCCACGTAACGGTAGTTGACGTTTACCGGAACGATTCGTGCCTTGAGGCAGGCGAGCACCGTCTGGAGGTACTCGACTCCGTTGTACAGGTGCAGCCCCAGATGCTCGCCCGGGGTGATGCCCGCCTCGATCAGATGGTGGGCGAGGCGGTTGGCGGCCGCGTCCAGCTCCGCGTACGTCAGCCTGCGCTCCGCACCCGTACCGGGATGGTCGAGGTAGACGAGCGCCTCGCGTTCCGGGACCGCGTCGACGACCGACTCGAACAGGTCGGCAAGGTTGTACTCCACCGTTCCTCCTGACCCCGGATGCTGACTGGCTCGGCGGTCATTAGAGCGCCGGGAGGCACAAGTGGGAAGGGGGTCATCGAATAAATCTGACTGGCTGTCAGCAAACTATTGAACTGGACCCCCGCCTACTGCAACCTGTTCTAGGTCTTGAGACGGGAGGCAGACAATGGGTGGTACGGAACACCTCACCGTGCGGCGCGAGGGCGCCACGCTGGTGCTCACCTTGAACAGGCCGGAGGCGAAGAACGCCCTCTCGCTGCCGATGCTGGTCGGGCTGTACGACGGCTGGCTGGCGGCCGACGAGGACGACGCCGTCCGCTCGGTCGTCCTCACCGGCGCGGGCGGCTGCTTCTGCGCGGGCATGGACCTCAAAGCCCTGGCGGGCAAGGGGATGGACGGCGAGCAGTACCGCGACCGGATGACCGCCGACCCGGATCTGCACTGGAAGGCGATGCTGCGCCACCACCGACCGCGCAAGCCGGTCATCGCCGCCGTCGAGGGCCACTGCGTGGCGGGCGGCACCGAGATCCTGCAGGGCACCGACATCCGCATCGCCGGGGCGAGCGCCACCTTCGGGCTCTTCGAGGTCAGGCGCGGCCTCTTCCCCATCGGGGGGTCGACGGTACGGCTGCCGCGTCAGATCCCCCGGACCCACGCCCTCGAAATGCTTCTCACCGGACGTCCGTACAGCGCCGAGGAGGCGGCCGGCATCGGGCTGATCGGACGGGTCGTCCCCGACGGCACCGCACTGGAGCAGGCCCTCGAAGTCGCCGAGCGGATCAATGCCTGCGGCCCGCTCGCCGTCGAAGCCGTCAAGGCATCCGTGTACGAGACCGCGGAGATGACCGAGGCCGAGGGTCTCGCCGCCGAACTGAAGCGCGGCCGGCCGCTCTTCGCCACCGCCGACGCCAAGGAAGGCGCCCGCGCCTTCGCCGAGAAGCGCCCGCCCGTCTACCGGCGCGCCTGAGCCAAGGAGGCAACCGTGCCCGAGATCCTCAGCGCACCGCTGGTGCTCGAATTCCCCTTCACCCGATCCCTCGGTCCCGTCCAGAGCGCCTTCCTCACCGGGCTGCGCGAACGCACCGTCCTCGGCGTCCGGACCAGCGGGGGAAAGGTCCTCGTCCCACCGGTCGAGTACGACCCCGTCACCGCTGAGGAGATCCGCGAGCTGACCGACGTCGCCGACACCGGCACCGTCACCACCTGGGCCTGGAACCCCGCCCCGCGCCGCGGCCAGCCCCTCGACGCCCCCTTCGCCTGGGTCCTCGTCCGGCTCGACGGAGCCGACACCGCCCTGCTGCACGCCCTGGCCGCGCCCGGCCCCGAAGCCGTCCGTACCGGCATGCGGGTGCGGATCCGCTGGGCGACCGAGCGGACCGGTGCGATCACGGATATCGCCTGCTTCGAGCCCTACGACGGGCAGGCCGGCCAACCCGTGCCGCGCGGCGGCGAGTTCAGCGACCCCGTCCACGGCATCGTGACCCCGGCCCGTCTCGACTACCGCTTCACCCCGGGCCGCGCCCAGGGCGCCTACATCAGCGCGCTCTCCGAGCGACGCGTCGTCGGCGAGCGCTGCCCGTCCTGCGCCAAGGTGTACGTGCCGCCCCGCGGCGCCTGCCCCACCTGTGGGATCGCCACCACGGAACAGGTCGAGGTCGGCCCGCGCGGCACCGTGACCACGTACTGCATCGTCAACATCAAAGCCAGGAACCTCGACATCGAAGTCCCCTACGTCTACGCGCACATCGCGCTCGACGGGGCCGACCTCGCACTGCACGCACGGATCGGCGGCATCCCGTACGACCAGGTGCGCATGGGCCTGCGGGTCGAACCCGTCTGGACCGAGGGCGGGCGTCACCCCGATCACTACCGGCCGACCGGAGAGCCGGACGCCGACTACGACGCGTACAAGGAGCTGCTGTAGATGCGAGACGTAGCGATCGTCGCCTTCGCCCAGACGGACCATCTCAGGCGCACCGACGAACTCTCCGAAGTCGAGATGCTGATGCCCGTCCTCCACCAGGTCCTGGACACGACCGGTCTCAGGGCGAACGACATCGGTTTCACCTGCTCGGGGTCGAGCGACTATCTCGCGGGGCGCGCCTTCTCCTTCACCATGGCGCTCGACGGCGTCGGCGCCTACCCGCCGATCTCCGAGTCCCATGTGGAGATGGACGGCGCGTGGGCGCTGTACGAGGCCTGGGTGAAGATCCGGACGGGCGAGGCCGACACCGCGCTCGTGTACTCCTACGGCAAGTCCTCGCCCGGTGAGGTGCGCGACGTCCTCACCCGTCAGCTCGACCCGTACTACGTCGGCCCGCTCTGGCCGGACTCCGTCGCCCTCGCCGCGCTCCAGGCGCAGGCGCTGATCGACGCGGGCGACACCGACGAGGCCGCCCTCGCGGCGATCGCCACCCGGAGCCGCGCCGCCGCCGCGGACAATCCGCATGCCCAGACGGCAGGCCCGGTCCCGGCCGGCGCGTACGTCGTGCAGCCGCTGCGGACCGGTGACTGCCCACCGGTCGGCGACGGCGCGGCAGCCGTCGTCCTCGCCGCGGGTGACACCGCACGGGCCCTGTGTCCCCGCCCCGCCTGGATCCGCGGTATCGACCACCGCATCGAGGCACACAGCCTCGGGGTCCGCGTACTGACCGAATCACCCTCCACCCGGCTCGCCGCCGAGCGGGCCGGGGTGTTCGAACGGCCCGTGGACACCGCCGAACTGCACGCGCCCTTCACCTCCCAGGAAGTGGTGCTGCGCAAGGCGCTCCGACTGGACGACAGCGTCACCGTGAACCCGTCCGGCGGCGCGCTCGCCGCCAACCCCGTCATGGCCGCCGGGCTGATCCGCCTCGGCGAGGCAGCAGCCCGTATCCACCGCGGCGAGTCCGACCGGGCGCTCGCCCACGCCACCTCCGGGCCCTGTCTGCAACAGAACCTGGTCGCCGTACTCGAAGGGGAGAGCGCTCATGCCTAAGGAGCCCGTGGCCGTCGTCGGCATCGGCCAGACGAAGCACGTCTCGGCCCGCCGGGACGTCTCCATCGCCGGACTCGTCCGCGAGGCCGCTGTCCGCGCACTGGAGGACGCCGGACTGACCTGGGCGGACATCGACGCCGTCGTCATCGGCAAGGCCCCGGACTTCTTCGAGGGCCTGATGATGCCGGAGCTGTATCTCGCCGACGCGCTCGGGGCGGTCGGCAAGCCGATGCTGCGGGTGCACACCGCGGGCTCGGTCGGCGGCTCCACCGCACTGGTCGCCGCCAACCTGGTCTCCGCACGGGTGCACCGCACGGTTCTCACACTCGCCTTCGAGAAACAGTCCGAGTCCAACGCCATGTGGGGCCTCTCGCTGCCGATCCCCTTCCAGCAGCCGCTGTTGGCGGGAGCGGGTGGCTTCTTCGCCCCGCACGTCCGTGCGTACATGCGCCGCACCGGGGCGCCCGACACGGTCGGTTCCCTCGTCGCCTACAAGGACCGCCGCAACGCGCTGAAGAATCCGTACGCGCACATCCACGACCCGGACATCACCTTGGAGAAGATCCGGTCCGCACCGATGCTCTGGGACCCGATCCGCTACTCGGAGACCTGCCCGTCCTCCGACGGGGCCTGCGCGATGATCCTCACCGACCGTGCCGGGGCGGACCGTTCGCCGCATCCGCCCGCCTGGGTGCACGGCGGCGCGATGCGCAGCGAACCGACGCTCTTCGCCGGCAAGGACTTCGTCTCGCCGCAGGCGGGCAAGGACTGCGCCGCCGACGTGTACCGGCAGGCCGGGATCAGCGACCCACGACGGGAGATCGACGCCGTCGAGATGTACGTGCCGTTCTCCTGGTACGAGCCGATGTGGCTGGAGAACCTCGGCTTCGCCGCCGAGGGGGAGGGCTGGAAGCTCACCGAGTCCGGCGTCACCGCGCTCGACGGCGACCTCCCGGTGAACCCGTCGGGCGGGGTGCTCTCCACCAATCCCATCGGCGCCTCCGGCATGATCCGCTTCGCGGAGGCCGCGTTGCAGGTACGGGGACAGGCGGGCGAGCACCAGGTGACGGGGGCACGGAAGGCACTCGGCCACGCTTACGGCGGCGGGGCGCAGTTCTTCTCCATGTGGCTGGTCGGAGCCGAGCCCCCCACCCGCTGACCACAGGCCGTCCGGGACCGGAGGAAGCCTCCCCGGCGGCCTGTCCCGGGCCGCCGACGGTGGCTGGGCTTTGGCCCGGGACGACGAGCGGGAGGAGCCGACGTGGCGGAGAGCACCACCACCCAGCAGCCCTTTGCGGGCTGGGAAAAGCCGGACCTGGATCTGAGCAACGCGGACTGGCGGTCGGGCAGTCAGGGCGCGGGCGATGTCCAGATCGCCTTCGTCGAGGGATTCATCGCGATGCGCAACGCCGGCAAACCCGGCAGCCCGTCACTGATCTTCACCCCGGTCGAATGGCGCGCCTTCGTGGTGAACGCCCGCGACGGCGAATTCGACCTCACCTGAGCGCCGGACGCCCGGCCCGCCTCAGGGCCACAGCAGCTCGCGCACCCAACCCGGGCCGTCGGCGCGGTAGTCGAGGCGTGTGTGCCTGCGCTGCTTGTCGCCCTGCCAGAACTCCACAGGACGTGGGCGTTCGGCGACGGATGGGCGGCCGACGAAGCGGCCCTGGAAGCCGTACGGGCGCTGCGCGCCGCCGTCCGGGCGCTCTTCGCGTACGCCGTCCGCCCCGGTGAGCCGAGCCCTGCCGACGCCGCGAGGATCCTTCCTCCCGACGAGGCGCTGCGTCGGCTCAATGCCGCCGCCGGCGCGGTCCCGACCGTGTCGCGTCCGGACTGGGCACCGGGCCGTGATCCCGTCGCCCGCGACCACCCGACCGGCGCAATCGCGGAACGGAACGCTCTGCCCGCCGCCGCCCTCGCCCGCGCGGTCATCGGATTCCTCACCGGACCGGACCGCGCGGCGCTGCGGGCCTGCCACGCCCCACGTTGCGTGCGCTACTTCATCAAGGAGCACCCCCTCCAGGAGTGGTGCAAGCCGTCCTGCGGCAACCGCGCCCGCGTCGCGCGCCATCATGAGCGCCACCGAGCCACGTAGCGTGGTGGGCGTGACTGGCGAGCGCGATCTTCGAACCCTGCTGAGCGGCATGCGGCCGGAGCTGAACCCCGGCCGCTATGTCTTCACCACCATGCCCCGCGACGCGGTGCCCGAGAGCGTCGACCCGGTCGTCACGGTCACCGAGCCCGAAGGGCTCACCCTGGTGCTGCCCGAGGAGCAGGCCGTCTCCGCAGGTCTGCGCCATCACTATGTGGCAGGTTGGATCACGCTCCGTGTCCGCTCGGCGCTGGACGCGGTGGGGCTCACCGCCGCCGTGTCCCTGGCACTCACCGACGCGGGGCTGAGCTGCAATGTGGTGGCCGGCTTCCACCACGATCACCTGTTCGTTCCTTACGACCGGGCCGTCGAGGCCGTCGAGGTCCTGGAGGCGCTGGCCGCGGAGTCCGGCTGACGACGGGGCCGCGGAGTCTCCGGAGCCGGTTCCGCCGGGCCGCGGTGCGCCGGGCCGCCGACCCGACTTCGCCCCGGCCTGCGCGGACCCGGCTCCGCAACGTGAGCCCGGACACGTAACATGTCTGCATGTCCTTCCTCCGCCGCCGTAGCGCCGCCACACCCGCGGGCCCCGACTTCGACGTCCTGGCCATGGACCCGGGGGACTGGCCCGGAAACCTCGGCGCCGGCCTGCTGCCCGCCCCCGACGGGAGCTGTCAGGGTGTCTTCCTGCGTTACGACCTGTTCGGCGGCCGCGGCCCCGCGATGATCATCGGCAATCTCCCGGAGGGCTCGCCCGCCCGCGAGACCGAGGAGGGTCAGGTTCCGTTCGAGGTCGCCCAGCTTCTCCTCGCACTGGAGAACGACGAACCGGTCGAGGTCACCGGTACCGAGGACATGCCCGTGATGCAGGGCGACAACCTGCTGATCGTCCGCCGCGTCAAGCTCTCGGAGAGCCGGATCTCCTGCGTCCAGTTCGACCGCAGTGACGGGGTGCTCGTCACCATCGCCAGCTGGGACCGGCCGATCACCGACGATCTGTACACCCTGCTGAAGCCCCTGCCGGCCGAGCTGTTCCAGCAGGGCTGATTCCGTCCTAAGCCTTGGCCGCCCGTACCCGACGGGCGGCTGCGGAACACCCGCCCCGTCCATCTGTCCAAGTGTTCGCGGCCTCTGTCCATGAGGCCGCTTTGTCATGTGCCTTGCCGGAGTAATCGTCGGACCTTTACCGTCGGCGGCATGACATCCGGGATGACGCGACGCACCACAGTGAAGACAGTGATAGGCGCAACTGGCGTTCTGGCGCTGGGTATCCCTGCCGCCTCCGGCACGGCGGCGGCTGCCAGTACCTCCGATGAATCGGAGAGCTCCGCTCACCCGAGGGCAGCGATGGAACCGATGCTCCGGTACCACGCCCCCGCCGCCGGCTGGGAGCGTGAGTCGCTGCCCATCGGCGGTGGCGCTCTCGGCGCGAGCGTGTACGGGACGCTCGCATCCGAGCGGCTCACCTTCAATGAGAAGACGCTGTGGACCGGCGGCCCCGGTTCCGTCGAGGGCTACGACTTCGGGAACTGGACCAGCCCCAGACCCGACGCCCTCACCGGCGTTCAGCAGCGCCTCGACAGTCAGGGCGCTCTCGACCCGGACGCCGTCGCCGCCGAGCTCGGCCAGGCACGCCGCGGCTACGGCGCCTACCAGGTCTTCGGCGACCTCTGGCTGGATATGCGCAACGCCCCGGCCGCCCCCGACACCTCCTACCGACGTACTCTCGATCTGCGAAACGCCCTTGCGGCCGTCACCTACACCCATCAAGGGGCCGCCCACTCAAGGGAGTTCTTCGTCTCCCATCCGGGCCAGGTCATCGCGGGGCGCCTTGCCGCAGACCGTCCGGGACAGGTGTCGTTCACCCTGCGATACAGCTCGCCCCGCAGTGACTGCACCGCCACCGCCGACAAGGACCGGCTCACCGTACGTGGTGCGCTGAAGGACAACGGCCTGCGCTTCGAGGCCCAGATCCGTGTCCGGACCAGCGGCGGCACCGTCATCGCCGGCGCGGACGGCACCCTTACCGTCACCGGAGCCGACAGCGCCTGGTTCGTCCTCGCCGCTGCCACCGACTACGCCGACCGCTACCCGGCCTACCGCGGCGACGACCCGCACCGGGCGGTCGCCGCCGCGGTGGACTCCGCCGTCCGGACCTCGTACGAGAAGGTTCGCGACGCCCATGTGCGTGACCATCGCGCCCTCTTCGACCGGGTCACCCTCGACATCGGCCAGGAACTGCCCGACCTGCCCACCGATCAGCTGCTCGCCCGGTACACGGACGGTACGAGCCCCGCCGACCGGGCCCTGGAGGCGCTCTTCTTCCAGTACGGACGCTATCTGCTGATCGCCTCCTCGCGGGCCGGCTCGCTGCCCGCCAACCTCCAGGGCGTCTGGAACAACTCCACCACCCCGCCGTGGTCCGCCGACTACCACAGCAACATCAACCTGCAGATGAACTACTGGCTCGCCGAGGTCACCAACCTCGCCGAGACCACCGCACCGTACGACCGCTACATCGAAGCGATGCGCGCGCCGGGCCGGAAGACGGCGAAGGAGATGTTCCGGACGGCCGGCTGGGTCGTGCACAACGAGACCAACCCGTACGGCTTCACCGGCGTCCACGACTGGTCCACCGCCTTCTGGTTCCCGGAGGCCGCCGCCTGGCTCACCCAGCAGATGTACGAGCACTACCGGTTCAGCGGCTCCACCGACTACCTGCGCGGCACCGCCTACCCCGCGCTGAAGGAGGCCGCCGAGTTCTGGCTGGCCAATCTGCGGACCGACCCGCGCGACGGACTGCTCGTCGTCACCCCCAGCTACTCTCCCGAGCACGGGGACTTCACCGCCGGTGCGGCGATGTCCCAGCAGATCGTCCACGACCTCCTCACGAACACCCTGGAGGCCGCCCGGATCCTCGGCGACGCTCCCGCCTTCCGCGGCCGCCTGGAAAGGGCCCTAGACCGGCTCGACCCCGGACTGCGGATCGGGTCCTGGGGCCAGCTCCAGGAATGGAAGACCGACCGGGACGACCCGGCCGACACCCACCGCCATGTCTCGCACCTCTTCGGTCTGCACCCCGGCCGCCAGATCGAACCCGGCACCCGGTGGGCCGAAGCGGCGAAGGTCTCCCTCCGCGCACGTGGCGACGGCGGCACCGGCTGGTCCAAGGCGTGGAAGATCAACTTCTGGGCGCGGCTGCGCGACGGCGACCACGCCCACAAGATGCTCGCGGAACAACTGAAGAACTCCACGCTGCCCAACCTCTGGGACACCCACCCGCCGTTCCAGATCGACGGCAACTTCGGCGCCACCTCCGGCATCGCCGAGATGCTGCTGCAGAGCCAGCACGACGCCATCGAGATCCTCCCCGCCCTCCCGGCGAGCTGGCCGGACGGCTCGGTGCGTGGACTGCGCGCCCGGGGCGGTTTCACCGTCGACATCGAATGGGCCGGGGGGCAGGCCCGCCGTGTGGTGATCACGGCGAGCCGCGGCCGCGAAGCGACCGTCCGCAGCTCGCTGTTCGCGAGCGGCGAGAAGGTCTTCAAGGCGCGTGCGGGCGGACGCTACACGCTGGAGGCCGAGGGCTGAGCGAACAGCGCGGTCACCCGCGCCGCCGACACGCCGAGCCCCGTGGGACCGCCGAGGTGCCACGGGGCGGCGGTGCCCCGCCGCAGATCCTGCTCGCGGTAGCGCCGGCAGCCCCGGTGCCAGATCAGGATCCCCGCCATCCAGTGCTCGAGCTCCCGCACGTACCCGGCCAGGATCTCCCTCGCCTCGGCGTCCAGCCCGAAGTCGTCGTACAGCACGGGGAGTTCGTGCTCGGCGACGTGCAGGAACTGACGCAGCCGCGACTTCATCAGGTCGTGCACGATCGCCACCCCGGTCGGATAGTCCACACCGAAGAAGTTCTGCACGACCAGGACGCCGTTGTGCACCTCACCCTCGTACTCGATCTCCTTCTGGTACGAGAACAGGTCGTTCATCAGGCACGCGTAGTCCGCCGCCGCGTTCTCCAGCGAACGCAGCGGACCGCTGCGGTGGATCTCCTCCGGCACCTTCCTGCCGTGGCCCAGTCGGCACAGACTCATCGTGAGGTCGGAGCCGAAGGTCAAGCGTCGCATCTCGACGTAGTCCACCGGGTCCGGGATGCGGTTCTGCACCTGGTTGGCCAGCTCCCACACCCAGCTCGCGGTCATGTCCTCGACCGCCTTGCGGAACGTGCGGCGACCGCTCGCGTCCATCGGCGCAGCGGTGCGCGTCCAGAGATCGGCGAGCCCCCGCTCCAGCGCGTTGACCGGCTCGGGCGTCGCGGACCCGTCCAGGGGCATGAACAGTGACAGACGCTCATTGGCGAGCCTGGCACCCGCCAGATCGCGGGTCCGCCCGTGCACCACCGGGAACCAGTCGTCCCCGTACGTCCCCCAGGTCAGCCACTGGGAGGCCAGATCCAGTTCCTCCGGCGTCGCGTCCGGGTGCAGACCCGCCGCGCACAGCGGCAAATCGATCGCGACGAGGCGCTCCTCGTCCCAGATGTGCGATCCCGGCACGCCCGGCTGTGCTTCCAGGATTCCGGTACGACGCGCCCAGTCGACGATCCGTGTCCGCGCCCCGTCCAGATGCGGGCTGAGCGTCGTGCCGAACGGCAGCTCGAAGTCGGGCAGCAGGGACGGGCCGACACGCTGAAGGGGCACATGGGTGTGGCTGCGCAGCCGGGCCCTTTCCGAGCGGAGGGTGAGCCGGATCGACGCCGCGGCCATACCGAAGCCGGGCGCGGCCTGACCGGCCCCGCCGCCGTTCATGTAGCGGCTTGAGCGCATGTGCCACTCATGGCCGCCCGACTGCCAGTCCTGCAGCCCCTTGACGTACGCCAGAACCGCCGCGGTGTCGGCCGGGTCGAGCCCCTTCCGCGCACAGAGCGGGCCGAGTTCGGTGAGCGCGGTGTTCTCGAACTGCTGGAGCCGTGACGTCAGCAGATCGTTCACCGCCTCGGCGGCCTCCTGGGTGGAGCAGCCGAGAAAGTGCTCAAGGACGAGCACGCCGTTGCTGTTCTCCCCCTCGTCCTCGACCTCCCGCTGGTACGAGAAGAGGTCGTTGCGCAGATGCACGCCGTCGGAGAAGGCGTCCCGCAGCACCCGCAGCGGGCGCTCGTCGGCCACCGACTCGGGCACCTCCGCGCCCGCCGCGTATTCCACGAGTCCCGCGGACCACGGGGCGCCGCCCACCTTGCGGCGCATCTCGATGTACTCGACGGGGTTGGCGATGCGCCCCTCGTTGATGTTGGCGAGTTCCCACAGCGACTCGTCGAGCAGGTTCTTCGTCGCCTCGGCGAACCGGACCCGCCAGGCGTCGGACATCCCCGGCACCGTCCGCGCCCACAGATCGGCCAGTCCCGCCTCGACCGGATTCGTGGGCTCCGGCATGGGAGCACCGCGGTCCATCGGCATGAACGCGGGCAATCGGTCCAGATACCGCTTGCCGCCCTCACGGTCGGGGGTGCGCTTGAACAGCTCCAGGAAATGGTCGTCGAAGAAGAAGACCCACACGTACCAGTCGGTGACCAGCGAGAGCGCCTCGGACGAGCAGTCCGGGTGGGTGTACGCGCACAGCAGCGCGTAGTCGTGGGAGTCGAGGTCCTTCTCCTCCCAGATTCCCGAACCCTCCAGCATCCCTATGCTGCGTGCCCACTCCTTGGTGTGCGCTCGCGCCTCCTCGACATGGGCGTTGAGCCGCGCCGGATACGGAACGTAGAAGTCCGGCAGGGTGAAGGGCTGAGCCATGTGCGTCCGGCCTTTCCGAGATCTCCGTACGGCGAACGCCGCACGGACCGGTGGTGTCCGCGCGAGCACTACCCTTCGTCCGTTCGAGGCACGCACATCCGGGATTAGTCGCATAAATGGTGCGCTCATTCGTGGCCGATGAGCGCGGGTTCCCGGCCGGTCGCCGGTCTCATGGACGCCGGGTGGCGCGGTCGTCAGCGCGTGCCCGTCTTCTTTCCCAGCGCAGGTCAGGCGCCCTGCCAGTGGTCTGGTCCACTGGCTCGTCCCGCCTCTCCCACTGGCCTCTTGACGTGCTGTCATCTCAGGTCGGAGAGTGTGCGCGCACAGCGCAAAGTGAGATCGGATCACGCACGGCTCCATCACGCACGGCTCCAAGAAGGGTTGTCATGACGTCCAAGCAGAGGACCGGACTTGCACTCGCGTTGACCACGGTCGGTGCCCTGAGCATGGCGCTGCTCAGTCCCGCGGCGCAGGCCGGTGCGGACGGGGTGCGGCCGGAATGCCCACGCGGCCTCGCATGCGACTGGGTACCGGCCGCCTACCAGCAGACGGGCGACCCCACCGACAAGGAGACGTACGGGAACTACGACACCTCGGACCGGCCGCACACCAACAAGATCAGATTCATCGTGCTGCACGACACCGAGGAAGACTTCGACACCACCCTGAAGATCTTCCAGAACCCGCTGAAGCAGACCTCCGCCCACTATGTGGTGCGCTCGGGCGACGGTCACGTCACCCAGATGGTCAAGGGCAAGGACGTCGCTTGGCAGGCGGGGAACTGGTACGTGAACAGCCACTCCATCGGCATCGAGCAGGAGGGAGTCGCCGTCGAGGGCGCCAAGTGGTACACCCCGGAGATGTACCGTTCGACCGCCAAGCTGGTGCGCTACCTCGCGGCCGAGTACGACATCCCGCTCGACCGCCAGCACATCATCGGCCACGACGGTGTACCGCCCACCAGCGCGTCCGGCACCAAGAACATGCACTGGGACCCGGGCACGTACTGGGACTGGAACCACTTCATGACCCTGCTCGGCAAGCCCACCGTGCCGAGTGCCCCGAAGAGCAGCGAACTCATCACCGTCAACCCGGACTTCAAGAAGAACAAGCAGGCCTTCCGAGATTGCGAGAAGGGTGTCGACCTGCCGGTCCAGGGCTCCAGCGCCGTCCCGCTGCACACCGCGCCGTCCACCGACGCGTCGCTCTTCTCCGACCCCGGCCTGCACACGGACGGCTCACCGGGCACGAACTGCGCCGCCGACTGGGGCAGCAAGATCAGCGCAACCCAGCAGGCCGTCGTCGCGGACCACGCCCCGGGCTGGACGGCGATCTGGTGGTACGGCCAGAAGGCCTGGTTCCAGACCCCGGCGCACACCCGGACCACCACGCCCACCTCCGGCTACGTGGTCAAGCCGAAGCCCGGCCGCACCGAGGTGCCGGTGTACGGGGTGGCGTACCCGGAGAAGTCCGAGTACCCCGCGGACTTCACGGACCAGCGGGTGGGCTCGCCACTGCAGTACACCATCAAGGCGGGCCAGTCCTACCCCGGCGGCGGTGAGGCACCCACGGGCTTCTTCTACGCCCCGACGATCGATGCCTCCTACCCGCTCGACCACGCATACTTCCGCGGCAAGGAGAAGTACGTGACGGTGCAGATCGGCCATCGGATCGCCTTCGTGAAGGCCTCCGACGTGGACATCGTGCGCGCACACTGAGGCCGCTCGGGCGGTCTGACAGCGTGAGCTCCTCCAAGTCGTGCCCCTTCGTGAACGGCGTCCGTTCACGAAGGGGCACGAGAGGTCAGCCCGCGACCTGGCGGTTCACCTGCGCGGGAGAGAGCGCGTGCTCGATCGCAAGGATCCCTGCCCCCACCGCCGCCGCGTTCTCACCCGTACGGCTCGGTTCTATGCGCAGCAGTTGGGTGGCCAGCGGATGTGAGCGCCGATAGACCGCCTCCCGTACACCGGCGAGCAGTTGGTCGTGCACGGCGGCCAGTGCGCCCCCCATCACCACCGTGTCCGGGTTGAAAAAGTTGACCAGTCCGGCGAGGACCTCGCCGACCGCCCTTCCCGCCTCCCGCACCATCCGTACGGCATCCCGGTTCCCGGACTGCACCAGCCGCACCACATCGCTGCCCGATGTCGCGTCGAGCCCCAGGCCGACCAGTTTCGCCGCCAGCGACGCACCGCCCGCGACGGCTTCCAGACAACCCGAATTACCGCACCGGCAAGGATCGTCGAGGTCCGCGACACGGATGTGGCCGATGTCGCCGGCACATCCCTGCGCACCCCGGTGCAGCTCGCCGTCGGCCACGATCCCACAGCCGATCCCCGTGCCGACCTTGATGTACAACAGATAGCGGCAGTCCGGGAACGCGCGGCGCTGCTCGGCCAGCGCCATCACGTTCACATCGTTGTCGACGAGCGCCCGCACCCCGAAGCGGGTGGCGAAGAACTCCGGGATCGGGTACTGGTGCCAGCCCGGCATGATCGGCGGATCGACAGGACGCCCGGTGGAGAACTCCACCGGCCCCGGCACTCCGACACCGATGGACCGCAACGTCTCAGGCTCCCGGTGTGTCTCCTTGAGCAGGGCGCGCACCGTCCGCTCCACGTGCCGCAGTACGGAGTCCGGGCCGTCACCGATAGGCAGCGGCTCCTCCTGGACCGCCAGGGTCGCACCGCCGATGTCCATCAGCGCGACCCTGCAGTGCGAGGCTCCCAGATCCACCCCGGCCACCGCGTGCTCACGGGTGCGCAGCGTCAGTCGGCGCGGCGGACGGCCACCGGTGGATCCGCCGTCGGCGTCCTCGTCCACGAGGCCGTGGGCGATCAGCGCGTCCACCCGCTGGGAGGCCGTCGAACGGGCCATCCCGGTGATCCGGGCGATGTCGGCACGGGTCGCCACCGTCCCCGAACTGATCAGCGCGAGTACCTCGCCCGGTGAGTGCGAGGCGGCAGCGGACGTGCGATCCGACGGCGAAGACATGACAGTCACCCTAAGGACGACTTTTGCTGCTCACAAGGCGTCCAACGTTCGGCCATCGGCATAAGTCCATGCCAAGTTGGTTGGAAACAAAGGCGCTTGAGCCCTTGACAGTCCTAAGGTGTGTCACGACTCTGCTCTGCAGACCGCTGAGCGAGGAGTCATTCGATGCTGACGATGCACGGTGTGTCCAAGAGCTTCCTCGGGGTGCGTGTGCTCCACGAGGTGGGGCTCGACCTCGAAGCCGGAGAAGTGCATGCGCTGGTGGGGGAGAACGGTGCGGGGAAGTCGACCCTGATGAAGATCCTCGCGGGCGAGCACTTACCCGACGAGGGGACCCTCTCCATCGACAAAACCGCGTACTCCTTCAGTCATCCGGCGCAGGCCCAGGCCGCCGGAATCGGCATCATCCACCAGGAGTTCGCGCTGCTCCCGCACCGCACCGTCGCCGAGAACGTCTTCCTCGGCCGTGAACCGACCCGGTACGGACTCGTCGACCGGCGCGCCATGGAACGGCGCACCGCCGAGCTCCTCACCGAATTGGACGAGACCGGCATCACCCCCCGGACCCCCGTCCATGAGCTGTCGGTCGCACGCATGCAGACCGTGGAGATCGTCAAGGCCCTCGCATCCGATGTCCGGATCCTGGTGATGGACGAGCCCACCGCCGCCCTCGCCGACCACGAGGTCGAACAACTCACCGCACTCGTACGTCGCCTGACGGCCCGTGGCATCGGCATCCTCTACATCTCGCACCGGCTCCGCGAGGTCTTCGAACTCTCGCGACGCATCACGGTCCTCAAGGACGGCCGCCGCGTCGCCACGCTCACCACGCGCGACACCGACGCCGGCACGGTCGTCCGCGCCATGGTCGGAAGGGAGCTCGGCGCCTACTACCCGCCGCGGGCCCGGCCGGGCGAGGCGGGTGCCGAGAGGCTCACCGTCAGCGGTGGCGGCAACGCCCGGCTCTCCGGCATCGAACTGAGCCTGCGGGCCGGCGAGGTCGTCGGCGTCGCCGGTCTCCAGGGCTCGGGCCGCACCACCCTCGTTCGTGCCCTCTTCGGCGTGGACCCCTTCATCACGGGCACCATGACCGTCGACGGGCAACCACTGCGCCCGATCCGCCCCCGGGACGCCGTCCGGGCCGGAGTCGCCCTCGTCACCGAGGACCGCAAGGCCGAGGGCCTCGCCCTGCGCCAGTCCGTGACCGACAACGCACTGCTCGTGACCCGGGCCGTGCCCGCCCGCGGCAGACCGCCCGCGGGCCGCGAGGTGACCGCGCTGCTGGAACGCGTACGTCTACGGACCCACGACGAGGGCCGACAGGTCCAGTACCTGTCCGGCGGCAACCAGCAGAAGGTCGTCATCGCCAAATGGCTCGCCGCACGCCCCCGGGTACTGCTCTTCGACGAACCGACCCGCGGCGTCGACGTCGGCGCCAAGGCAGCCATCCACACCCTCGTGCGGGAACTGGCACGCGAGGGCCTCGCCGTACTGATCATCTCCTCCGAACTGCCGGAACTGATCGGCATGAGCGACCGCATCCTCGTCATGTCGGAAGGCCGCATCGCGGGCGAACTCCCCGCCGGCGCCACCGAGGAGGCCGTCATGCGCCTCGCCACCGGCGGCGACCGTCCAGGGGAGGGAGCCGCATGACCGCGCTTCGGCCCGACGCGAAGGCCCGGCCCCGCACCCGCCCGGGGCGGACAGCCCGGCCGCGCCTGGCCGGCCCGGTGGCCGGAGTCTGGCTCGCGGCCCTCGCCGTCACCCTCCTCGGCTGGATCGCGGTCGCGGCCCGCGGTGGGGACTTCCTCACTGTCACCAACGTGGTGACGATCCTGCAGAACTGCGTCGCCCTCGGACTCGTCGCGGTCGGCCAGTCCGCCGTCATCCTCACCGGATCGCTCGACCTGTCCGTCGCCTACCTCATCAGCCTGGGCACCCTCGTCGCAGCGGAGACGATGGAGAGCGACGGCGTCCTCGTGGCGGTCCTCGCCGTCCTGGTGCTCAGCACCGCCGTCGGACTCGCCAACGGACTGATCGTCACCGGCCTCAAGGTCAACGCGTTCATCGCGACCCTGGGCACCGCCTTCATCCTGCGCGGCTGGATCGAGGACAACTACACCGGCCCCGCGGGCAAGGTCCCCGCCTCCTTCCAGCACCTCGGCTATGACCGGATCGGACCTGTTCCGGTCTCCCTCTTCCTGCTCCTCGCCGTCGCCGCCGCCCTCTGGCTGATCACCCGTCGAACCCGGCTCGGCCACCACATGTACGCGACCGGTGGTGACGAGCACGCCTCCCGGCTGTCCGGAGTCCGCACCCGGCGCACCGTCGTCATCGCCCACGTCCTGTGCTCCCTCTGTGTCGGAGCCGCCGCCCTCTTCCTCGCCGCACGGCTCGGCGCCGGGGCCCCTTGGGCCGGCACGGAGGCCCGCTACGACCTGGAGTCCATCGCCGCCGTCGTGCTCGGCGGCACCGCGCTCGCCGGAGGCCGCGGCGGGGTGGCGGGCACCCTGGGCGGGGTCCTCGTGCTCGCCGTGCTCGACAGCGTCTTCAACCAGCTCGCCGTCGACCCGTTCTTCAAGAACGTCGTCCGCGGCGTCGTCATCATCGCGGCCGTCGCCCTCTACACGCGAGGCCGCCGCACCCCGCGGGAGAGGACCGCATGACCACCGCACAGGCACCCGCCGGCCGTCGCGTCCTGCGTGCCCTCACCACCGGCACACCCGTCTACGTCCTGCTCGCCGTGCTCCTCGCGGCGCTGGCCCTCACCGACCCGGGCTTCTACGAACCCGACCGCTTCCTCGCCTTCATCAAGCGCGCCGCGCCCCTCGTCATCCTCGCCGCGGGCCAGTACCTGGTCATCGTCTGCGGCGAGTTCGACCTGTCGGTCGGAGCGATCGTCACGGCCGGGGTGGTCGTCGCCGCCGAGCTGTACGGCTCGTTCCCGGGCGCGCCCTGGCCTCTCGTCACCGCGGTGCTGCTGCTCGCCGGAGCCCTCGCCGGTCTCGTCAGCGGACTGATCACCACCCTGCTGCGCGTGCCGTCGTTCATCACCACGCTCGGCATGATGCTGATCCTCGAAGGCGCCGTTTTCTTCTGGACCGGCGGTTCTCCGCACGGCGCGCTGCCCACGGCCTTCCGCAGGCTCGGGCGCGGCACGGCCTTCGGCTGGCTGCCCTGGGCCGTCCTCGTCTGCGTCGTCGCGGGTCTTCTCGCCGTCCGGCTGATGCGTTCCGACTTCGGCCGTACGCTCCTCGCCACCGGTGACAGCGAACGCGCCGCGGCCCTGGCCGGGGTCCGGGTCGCGCTCGCCCGCACCATCGCCTTCGTCCTCTCCGGCGTCGCGGCCGCGCTCGCCGCCGTACTCGTCGGCGGCTTCTCCGGAGTCTCCGCGCAGGCTGGCCGGGGCTACGAGTTCGAGGCGATCACCGCCGTGGTCCTGGGCGGTGTGGTGCTCGGCGGCGGACGCGGGTCCGTCGTCGCGGCGATGGCCGGGGCCTTCTCGCTCCAGGCGCTGTTCACCCTGCTCAACCTCCAGGGCGTCTCGGGCGCCCTGGAATCGACCGTGCAAGGCGTCATCGTCATCGCCGCCGTCGCCCTCGGCGCGGCCGACTGGTCCCGGTCGCGCCGTCGCGGCACCGAGCCCCCAGGAGCGAAAGCCTCATGAGTACGCGAAAGATCCGACACGTCCTCGTGCCCCTCGCCGCCCTGCTCGGCGCGGCCCTGCTCGCCGGCTGCACGAGCGACGCACCGCCCGATGCCCCCGCCGGAGCGGCGAGCGGTACAGCGGGCGAACCGGGTACCGGAAAGCAGTCGAAGTTCTTCGACCGCGCCGAGTACGACCGCCAGCTGGCCCTCGCCAAGGAGATCCCACAGGGCCCGGCCGACAAGCCGTGGGAGCAGATGCTCCAGCCACGGCTGGCCGACACCACGCGATACAAGAAGAGCGGCACCGGCGGAATCCACCTCTGTCTGTCCAACGCCGGGGTCTTCAATCCGTGGCGCCAGGTCGGCCTGAAGAACATGCGGGCCGAGGCCGGACTCCACAAGGAGATCACCGACTTCACCGTGCTCGACGCGCAGGGCAAGGACGACAAGCAGATCTCCGACATCCAGGAGCTCACCGGGCGGGGCTGCGACGCGCTCATCGTCTCCCCGAACACCACGGCCACGCTCACCCCCGCCGTCGAGAAGGCCTGCGGAAAGGTGCCCGTGATCGTCTTCGACCGGGGCGTCGAGACCGATTGCGCCGTCACCTTCATCAACCCGATCGGCGGCTACGGATACGGGGCGGTCGCCGCAGACTTCCTCGTCGGGAAGGTGAAGCCCAAGGGGAAGATCCTCGCCCTGCGCATCTCTCCCGGCGTCGATGTGCTGGAGACCCGCTGGTCGGCCGCGAAGGTCGCGTTCGACAGGAGCGGACTGGACGTGGTGGATGTGAAGTTCACCGACGGCGATCCGGCCAGGACCAAGGCGATCGTGACCGATGCGATCACCCGCAATGGCGACATCGACGGCGTGTGGATGGACTCCGGCGCGACCTCCGTCGCCGCCGTCGAGGCCTTCGAGGACGCCGGCAAGGACGTACCGCCCGTCACCGGCGAGGACCAGCAGGACTTCCTCCAGGTGTGGAAGGAGAAGAAGCTCACCGCGATCGCCCCGTCGTACCCCACCTTCCAGTGGCGTACCCCAGTCATCGCGGCGTTGAGGATCCTGAGGGGGGAGCAGGTTCCGAAGGAATGGAAGCTTCCGCAGCCCACCGTCACTCAGGACACCCTCGATCGGTATTTCAAGCCCGGCATGCCGCCGCTGCACTACGCGATGTGCGGCTGCCAGAACCTGCCCGGGTTCCCGGAGAAGTGGGGAGGCAGCAAATGAGCGCTCACGCGTTCCCCCTCGGCGCCAATCCGTGGATCTGGCACTCGCCGGTGACGTACGAGGCACTCGGTGACGTCCTGCCGCGTCTGTCCGCATGGGGATTCGACTGCGTCGAGATCCCGTTGGAGCACGAACGGGACTGGGCGCCCGACTCCGTCTCCAAGCTACTCAAGGCGTCCGGGCTCACCCCCGCCGCAGTGATCGCCGTGATGCCGCCCGGCCGCGACCTCGTCCGCACCGACCCGCGGACCGTCCGGATCACCCAGGACTATCTGCACCGCTGTGTCGACGCAGCTCAGGCCCTGAACGCCCCCACCGTCGCGGGGCCCGTGTACGCGGCGGTCGGTCGCGCCTGGCGCATGGACCGTGACGAACGCGTGGCGGCGTACGAGGAGTTGCGCCAGAACCTCGCGCCGGTCGTCGATCACGCGCACGCCGTCGGGGTGCGCATTGCCGTGGAGCCCCTCAACCGGTACGAGACGGGTCTGCTCAACACCGTCGACCAGACCCTCGAAGCACTGACCGGGCTGCCCGAGGACACCATCGGCCTCGCACTCGACGTGTACCACCAGAACATCGAGGAACGCTCGCTGCCCGACGCCGTACGCCGTGCCGCCGGCCGCATCGTCCACGTCCAGGTGTGTGCCAACGACCGGGGCACCCCCGGTGCCGACTCCCTCGACTGGACCGGATTCCTCACCGCGCTCACCACGAGCGGCTACCGGGGCCCGCTCTGCATCGAGTCGTTCACCGCGTACAACGACGCCATCGCGGTCGCCGCCTCGGTCTGGCGACCGCTCGCCGCCACCCAGGACACCATCGCCACCGACGGCCTGGCGTTCCTGCGCCGCGTGCTGGGAGGGGGCTGAGGCCCTCGGCCCGGCGGAGGGCCTCAGCCCCCTCCTGGAAACCCCCCCCTTCGCCCCCACTCGGCCACGACCCGCAGAGAGGACCCGCTCGTGAACCGTCAGCGACGGTACTGTCATGCTCGTGACATACGGAGCACGTTCATCGCATGGGTGAGCGCACTGCTGCTCGCACTGACCGCGCTGCCCGCGACCGCGGCCACCACCGGTAAGGCACCCGCCTTCCGCGCCCTGCTGTTCACCCGCGCCGTCGGTTATGTGCACGCCTCCATCCCCGCAGGCATCCAGATGTTCAAGGAGGAGGCGGCCGCCAACAACTTCGCGCTCGTCGAGACCGCCGACCCCGCCGTCTTCGACGAAACCAGGCTCAAGGACTTCGACGTCATCGTCATGCTGCAGAACTCCGGCATGGTCTGGGACACCGAAGCCCAGCGCGAAGCGATGCGGACATACGTGCGCGACGGCGGTGGCGTCGTCGCCATCCACAACACCCTCGACATGGGCATCGAGGACACCTTCCCGTGGTGGGACGAGGCCATCAACGGCGGCGTCCACATGCCCGCACACTCACCGGGTGTCCTCCAGGGAACCGCCGAGGTCGCCGACCGCGTCCACCCCTCCACCACGGGACTCCCGGAGCGCTGGGAGCGCCCCGAGGAGTGGTACAACTTCGACAGGAACCCCCGCGGTGACGTCCACGTCCTGGTCACCGCCGACGAAACCACGTACGACCCCGGCGGTTCCGCCATGGGCGCGGACCACCCCATCTCCTGGTGCCGCAACGCCGAGGGCGGCAGGGTCTGGGCGACCGCCATGGGCCACGACACCGCCTCGTACAGCGAAGCAGCCTTCCGCGCCCATGTCGTCGGCGGCGTCAAGTGGGCCGCGGGCAACAAACCCGGCGACTGCGGCGGCACCGTCTGGAGCGGCTACGAGAAAGTCACCCTCGACGACAACACCGCCGACCCGATGGAGCTCGACGTCGCCGAGGACGGCCGGGTCTTCTACATCCAGCGCAGCGGCGAGGTGAACGTCTACGACCCCGCGACCCACGCCACCACCACCGCGGGCAAGCTCGACGTCTACACCGGCGGCGAGGACGGCCTCGTCGGCATGGAACTCGACCCGGACTTCAAGAAGAACCACTGGATCTACCTCTACTACGCCCCCGCGGGCGTGACCGAGGACGTCAACCGGCTCTCCCGCTTCACGGTCAAGGGGAACACCCTCGAACCGGCCAGTGAGAAGAAGCTGCTCGACGTCCCCGCCTACCGCGACCGCACCTTCCCGGAACCGGGACACACCGGCGGCGCCGTCGAGTTCGGCCCCGACCGCACCCTCTACCTCGGAGTCGGCGACGACACCCCGCCCAACCTCGACCCGAACTGGCAGGGGTACGCCCCGCTCGACTGGCGCGAGGGCAAGCAGATGCTGGACGCCGCCCGCACGGCGGGCAACACCAACGACCTGCGCGGCAAGATCCTGCGCATCAAGCCGAAGGACTCCGGCGGTTACACCATTCCCAAGGGCAATCTCTTCGCCCCCGGAACCGCCAAGACCCGCCCCGAGATCTACGCGATGGGCTTCCGCAATCCGTTCCGCTTCACCGTCGACCCCAAGACGGGGTACGTCCACGCCTCCGACTACGGCCCCGACCGCGGACTGCCCACCACCGACCGGGGACCCGAGGGGTTGGTCGAATACAACGTCATCAAGAAGGCCGGCAACTTCGGCTGGCCGTTCTGCCACGGCAACAACCAGGCGTACGCCCCCTACAACCCGGATACCAAGGAAGTCGGACCCAAGTTCGACTGCGCCAATCCCGTCAATCCCTCGCCGAACAACACCGGGCTGACCGCGCTCCCGCCGGTTCAGCAACCGGAGATCTGGTACGGGTACGGCGCGTCCCAGGAATTCCCCGAGGTCGGCAGCGGTGGCTCCGCCCCGATGAGCGGTCCTGTCTACCACTACGACAAGAAGAACCCGTCCACCACGAAGTTCCCCGCGTACTTCGAGGGCGCGAGCTTCTTCTACGAGTGGTCGCGCAACTTCGTCAAGGAGATCCGGTTCGACAAGGACCAGAAGCTCCTGAAGATCAACGACTTCCTCTCCTCCCAGAAGTTCAACAAGCCGATGGACATGACGTTCGGCCCCGACGGATCGCTCTACGTCCTCGAATGGGGCAGTGCCTTCGGCGGCGGGAACAACGACTCCGGGCTCTACCGCATCGACTACGCACAGGGACAGCGCGCACCGGTCGCCAAGGCTGCCGCCTCCGCCACCGACGGCCCCGTCCCACTGAAGGTCGACTTCTCCAGCGAGGGCAGCAACGACCCCGACGGCGACACGCTCAGCTATGCCTGGGACTTCGACGGTGACGGTACTTACGACTCCACCGACGCGAACCCCAGCCACACCTACACGGTCAAGGGCGACTTCACCGCACAGCTCAAGGTCACCGACTCCACCGGCAAGTCCGGCTACGCCAACATCCCCGTCACCGCCGGGAACACCGCACCCAAGGTGACCATCGACTTCCCGGTCAACGGCAAACTCATCGAGTTCGGCGACAAGATCCCGTACAAGGTCACGGTCACCGACCCGGAGGACGGACCGGTCGACTGCTCCAAGGTCACCGTCAACCCGGCACTGGGACACGACGATCACGAGCACCCCACCACCGACATCCCCGGCTGCGAGGGCACCGTCGACACCGGTGACCTGGGCGGTCACCCCGAAGGCGCGGACCTGACCTACGTTCTCAACGCCAAGTACACCGACAAGGGCGGCGACGGCGTCTCCGCCCTGACCGGCTACGGCCGCGCCGTGCTCCAGCCCAAACACAAGCAGGCAGAATACTGCGACGACCAGTCCGGCACCCGGATCGTCGCCCAGGAAGGCGCTGAGAACGGCAAGCGGATCGGGGACGTCTCGAACGGTGACTGGGTCGCTTTCGAACCGATGAGCGTCGAAGGCATCGGCTCGGTCGGCTACCGGCTGTCCTCGCCGTACGGGGTCGGCGCGATCGAACTGCGCGCGGACGCCCCCGACGGTCCTCTGCTCGCCACCACTCCCGTCCCCAACACGGGAGGTTGGGACAACTATCAGGAGACCCCGGCCGTGCCCGTCCAGGAGCTGAAGGGTACGCACAAGCTGTATCTCGTCTTCACGTCACCGCAGAACAACGCATTCGACGTGGACGCGGTCGACTTCAAGAGTCCCTGACACCACATCGGCGCGCTGCGGGTCCGGTGTGTCGGCACCGGACCCGCAGCGCGTGTCCCTTCTCGGCAGGGTCAGCGGGTACCGACCGCGGCACGTACGGCCCGGCGGGCCATCGCGCAGTCGTCGTGCAGGCGGCGCAGCAGCAGCCGCTGCTCCTCGCTCGACGAGAGCCCACCCGGCCGGTCCTGGCCGGCGCCCGTGGGCACCGGCTCCCGCATCGCCCGCTGGACAGCCGTCTCGTATGTACGGATCTCCCGCGTCAACACCAGCATCAGGTTCACCAGGAACGCGTCCCGCGCCGCAGGTCCCTTGGCCTGCGCCAGCTGACTGATCTGCCGCCGCGCGGCCGGTGCGTCTCCCAGGACCGCCCAGAGCGTCGCGAGGTCGTAGCCCGGCAGATACCAGCCCGCGTGCTCCCAGTCCACCAGCACCGGACCCGCGGGCGACAGCAGGATGTTGGAGAGCAACGCGTCACCGTGACAGAACTGCCCCATGCCCTGACGGCCGCTCGCATGGGCCAGGCCGTGCAGCAGCTTCTGCAGGTCGCCCAGATCGCGGTCGGTGAACAGGCCCAGTTCGTGATAGCGGGCGATCCGCGAGGCGTAGTCCAGAGGCGCGTCGAAGAGGCCCGGAGCCGGCCGCCAGGCATTGATCCGGCTGATCGCACCGAGCGCGGCCCGTACATCGGCACGGGGCGGAGCCTCCGAGGGATGCCGGGTCAGCGCCGCCACCCGGCCGGGCATCCGCTCGATCACCAGGGTGCAGTTCTCCGGGTCGGCCGCGATGAGCCGAGGCACCCGCACCGGCGGGCGGTGCCGGACGAACGCCCGATATGCAGCTATTTCGTGCTGGAACCGTTCCGACCACGCGGGCGAGTGGTCCAGTAAACACTTGGCGACCGCGGTCGTGCGTCCGGTGGACCCGACGAGGAGCACCGAACGGCCGCTGCGACGCAGCACCTGCACCGGGTTGAACTCCGGACAGATGCGGTGCACCGAGGCGATCACCATCCTCAGCTGAGCGCCCTGCGGACCGGACAGGTCCAGCCGCCCGCTGAGCGGTGGACCGCCCAGCCCCCCCGGCCGCCGCGGGCGAACCGTGCCGGGAGCAGGGGGAGCGGCATGCGGAGCGAGGTACGGTCCGACGCCCGCGCCCAGGGGACGAAGCGGCCGGGGTGGGGCGGTCACGGAGGACGATGCTGTGTACATGGGCGAGACAGATCCCTTCGCGCGCCGACAAGTTGCGTGCACCGCCCCGGCCGGCGGCCGTTCGGCACCCTGGGGAGTACCTAGGGCTGCCGGGCGGGGTGGCGCTTTCCTACCTGACATCGGGCAGCGGGTGGCAGACCATCTGGCGGACCCTGGCGAACCCTGGCGAATAGTCGAGACGCATCTGACAGGGGTTACTGTCGACACAGCCGAGAACCTGGGGGCTTGACGTGACCGGAGAACCCAACACCCGCCTGTCCGACCTGTTCGGCCTTGCCGGCTGGTCCAAGGGCGAACTTGCGAGAATGGTGAACCGGCAGGCGGCGGCCATGGGCCACCCGCAACTGGCCACCGACACCTCGCGGGTGAGGCGTTGGATCGACATGGGGGAGTCCCCCCGCGATCCCGTGCCCAAGGTGCTGGCTGCCCTGTTCACCGAGCGGCTCGGTCGTGTCGTGACCATCGAGGATCTCGGGTTCGGCCGACGCGGGCGTGTGGGGAAGCGGCGAGAGGTCGGGACGCAGCACAATCCCGACGGACTGCCGTGGGCGCCCGAGCGGACGGCAGCGGTCCTCACCGAATTCACGGGAATGGACCTCATGCTCAACCGACGCGGCTTGGTGAGCGCGGGCGCCGCGCTCGCCGCAGGATCGACCATCACCGGCCCCATGCACAACTGGCTCCACGCCGACCCTGTCCTGGCGGCCGATGCCCCACGGACCAACGACCCGTTGTACGCGGACCCCACCGGTTTCGACCGGTACGAGGCCGCGCCCATCGGGTCGGAGGAGATCGAGGCGCTCGAACGGTCCGTCGAGGTGTTCCGCGCCTGGGACGCGTCCCGGGGCGGCGGGCTCCAGCGCAAGGCGGTGGTGGGCCAGCTCAACGAGGTGGGCGGCATGCTCGCCTACCGTCACCCCGACCATCTTCAGCGCCGTCTCTGGGGCGTCGCCGCCAACCTCGCGGTGCTCGCGGGATGGATGTCCCACGACATCGGCCTCGAACCCACCGCCCAGAAGTACTTCGTCATCGCCGCCCACGCGGCGCGCGAGGGCGGCGATCGCCCGCGCGCGGGCGAGGCGCTCTCCAGGGCGGCCCGTCAGATGGTCCACCTGGGCCGCCCCGACGACGCCCTGGACCTGATGAAGCTCGCCAAGTCCGGCTCCGGCGACATGGTTCTGCCACGCACCCAGGCGATGCTGCACACCATCGAGGCCTGGGCGCAGGCGTCCATGGGCCACGGTCAGGCGATGCGCCGCACACTGGGCAAGGCCGAGGAGCTCTTCGTATCCGACAAGAGCGATGTGCCGCCGCCCAGTTGGATGCAGCTGTTCGACGAGGCGGATCTGCACGGCATGCGGGCCCTGGCGTTCCGTACGCTCGCCGAACACGACCCGTCGGCGGCGATCGTGGCTCAGCGCCATGCCAAGCAGGCCTTGGAGCTCCGGGCCAACGGACGCCAGCGTTCCAAGATCTTCGACTACATCTCACTCGCCTCGGCATGCTTCATCGCCGACGATCCGGAGCAGGCCGACCGCTATGCGCGGCTCGCCCTGGTGACGATGGGGGAGACCTCGTCGCACCGCACCTGGGACCGGCTGCGCGAGATGTACCGGCTGACGGGCCAGTTCGCGGGCTACGCCAAGATCGAGGACCTGCGCGAGGAGATCAAGCTCGCCCTGCCGCAGAGCTCCATCATCAAGCAGCCCAGGCGTTCGTCGGAGATCTGAACATGCGGGCCCCGCGATGAGGGGGCGCCGCCCATCACGTCCGATGACCGACTGATCGACCGACCACGGTCCGGCCGTCGCATGTCCGAGTACGGCACCCGTGGATCGTGTCGTGTCCGGTGTTCCGTGTGCCCGCTGTCCTCGCGCACGTGCCGCTGTGCCCTACGCCCCGATGCGGGCGATCAGCACGCACGCGTCGTCCAGGCGCTCGGTGCCACTGAACTCCGTGACGACCGACCGCACGCACTCACGTGCCGTACGGGCCTGTGCGAAGCGGGGGGCGAGTGCGAGCAGGGCGTCCGGGCCCGCAACCCGGTCCCTGTGGCGGTTCAGCCCGTCGGTGTGCAGGACCAGCACATCACCGGGCAGCAGGTGCACTTCGTCCTGCTCGTACGCGACACCGGAGGTCGCGCCGAGCAGGACCCCGTCCGGTGGCAGCAGCGGGCGCCCCTGCCCGTCGCGGAACAGCAGCGGTGCGGGGTGCCCCGCCTGTGCCCAGGTCAGGGCGCCGGTGGACGGATCGAAACGGCAGCACACCGCGCTGCCGAGAGCGGGCTGGACGGAGGACTCCAGTAACTGATTGAGATGGCCCATCAGGGCCCCCGGCTCGATGCCGGCCACGGCCATCCCGCGCAGCGCGCCCAGCAGCATCGCCATCGCCGAGGTGGCCTGGATGCCGTGGCCGGTCAGGTCTCCGACGGTGAGGACGGTTCGGCCGTCCGGCAGTTCCAGCGCGTCGTACCAGTCGCCGCCGATCAGCGAACTGGACCGAGAGGGAAGGTAGTGGGCCGCGACATCCAGCGCGCCCACCCCCTGCGAAGGGAGCCGCAGGGAGTCCCGCCACGGCGGAAGCACGGTTTCCTGCAGTTCGACCGCCATCCGGTGCTCGGTCTGTGCTCTGTGCTGTCGACGTCGCAGCGAGTCGTGGTTCGTGCGTACTGCTTGCTGGCTGCGCCGCAGCTCGCTGACGTCGCGCAGGACTGCCCACATGGACGCCGTGCAGCCGTCCGCGTCGAGGACGGGCTCGCCCATCATGTGGAGCGTGCGCATCCGGCCGTCGGTCCGCAGGACGCGGAATTCACCGTCTATCGGCCTGCCGTCGACCAGACAGTCCGTCACCATGGCGGTGACCAGGGGCTGGTCCTCGGGAAGGAGCATGGAGGGTAGCTCGTCCAGCGAGAGCGGCCCCGCGTCGGGGGATCTGCCGAAGATCTGGAACAGCTCCTCGGACCAGGTGACCTCGTCGGTCAGCAGATTCCACTCGGCGCTGCCCACCCTGCCGATGAGGGAACCGGGCTCCGACCGGTCGAGGGGCTCGTCGGAGGCGTCGAATGCCGAGGTGCCCGCGGGCTCTTCGGGCGTCTGCGGCGGCTCCGGCGGAAGGCCCTCTCTGAGCTGCCCCAGATGCGTGCCGAGATCGTCGAGATGATGGACCGCCAGATCGCAGAGCGCACGCCGCCAGCGCATCTGCGGGTCTTCCTCGTCGATCAGCATCATGTTCGGCCGCACGGCATCCACATCGCCACGCAGCCGACGGGTCCGGCTGATCAACACGTCGACGGCACGGCGTTCGGGTGGCTGGGGGGCGGGGCGGTCCGCGGACAGATGGGACGGCATCTCGTACTCCGATACAGGCGCGGCGCGACCAGGTCTGAAAGGTGGACCGAGGACGACTGTTGCACAGGCCGCGGGGGCTCGTAAGGGATTTGGCAACACTCGATACGTTGTTGCTTCTGGCATATGCCACCGGCGGTGCGAAGCGTCGATCCGTCGAACAGCCTTGCTGTCGGAGGGTGTTGGCGCACGTTGCCCGGCGTGCACAGATGGCCGGGCACCCGCGCGCGCCGTGCCGGCTGGACTGCGTCGGCTGCGCCGCGAGTCGCGCGCACGGCATCGATGGCTGCAGCCCGCCTGATGTCCTAGCGGTGTTGGTCGAACGGTTCCAATGTCAGTCGCCTCAGCTGCCGAACGGCCCCGTCAGGTTCGTGGGTGGCGTCCAGCAGACCCTGGTAGGCGGCTTGCCTGCGGTCCCTGCGCCATTTCCGGTGCTCGACGCGCAGTTCGCGACATCGAGTGCGATCTCGCGCAGCCTCTTCACGTATCTGCTGTCGTTCCAGGGCTTCGTTTCGGCGCCGCTCGGTCCGAGCGGTCGCGAACGCTGTGGGTTCACTGCCGAGGAGGGTGCCGCGGATTGCGACGACTGTCGTGATCAAGCTACTCGCCATGGAAGGACAGTTTGATGGGTCGGATTCGGCCATGTCGCTCGCGCGCAGGAGCGACATGCTCGAACCGGCCCGTCGCGCAGTGGCGCAGCGGACGCCGGGGACGTCCGTGCGCCGCGTCCACGTTCGACAGCTCGACGTGCAGCCCTGCCGGATCTGTCCCGGCCGGTACAGCGGGCCGGCGTCCCAGCGCACTCAGCCGCGCGTCTGGGTTCGCTGAGACAGAACCCCGAACGACTCGGTCCGCCGAGAAAGCGACTTGATCGGGTGGGACAGGACAGGGGGAATGCGGCCGGACCTTCTCGTGTTACGACACCAGAACGAAAACGACACCCATTCTCGCCAGGGGAATCGGGGTCGAGGAGGAGTCTGGAGGCGTACATGGCACGCAGTGAGGCCCGCCCCGTGGTGACACTCCGGTCCACGGCCGGAACGGGGCAGAGGTATGTGACGCGCAAGAGCCGCCGGAACAACCCCGACCGGCTGGTCCTGCGCAAGTTCGATCCCGCCGTGGGGCGGCACGTCCTCTTCCGTGAGGAACGCTGAACACCGGCTCGTACGGCCCTCTCGTGGCGCCAGGAAAGGAACGTGCATGAAGTCCCGTATCCACCCCGTTTCCCGTCCGGTGGTCTTCCGTGACCGCGCCGCGGGGGCGGCCTTTCTGACCCGCTCGACCATGCCCGTGAGCTCGGATGCGCGGGTGACGTGGGAGGACGGCCTGAGCTATCCCGTCGTCGACGTGGAGACCTCGTCGGCGAGCCACCCGTTCTGCACCGGGACGAAGCAGGTGCTGGACACGGCCGGCCGCATCGAACGGTTCAATCGGCGCTACGGTGGCCGGACGTCCGCGGGAAGCTGATCCGCGTCACCCTGAAGCGGTGATTCCGTGCTCCGGATCACAGTCAAGGGCGCGAGTTCCCGGGAACGCGGCGCGATGGTTTATCGTTCACCCATATGTGGATGTCGCGTATCGCGCCCACACCCGAACCGCCCCGGCTGGATTCCCCCGATCCGGCCGGGGCATCCTTCTGTCCCATGGGGGGCGAGCCGGTCACGCCTGGCCCCCGACGCCGATGGGCCGGGCCGGAACCCCGTACCCGGAATCGACAGGGCCGCCAGGCGGAGGCGGCAGGCCTCGTGCGGAAGCGCGTCGCGGACCGTGCCACCGCGGCCACGCGGTGGTGGACAGGCCCGGACCGCGGTCAGCCCCGCCGCGGCTTCCTGGGCACCGCCTCGATCAGTAACGCACCCGCCGCCGGCAGCACGGCCACCGCAGCCGCGGCGCCCGGCCAGAGCCGTACCGTCAGCGCGGTCACGGCCGCGCCCGCCACGACCGCGATCAGCCGGCCGGCCACCCAGCGGTCTCCCCGGTCCCACGACCGCAGCGCCAGGCGGCCGACGAACGACGTGAGCGTGCCGGTGAAGTAGTTGGTGGGCGTCGCGCGGATACGGCCCTGAATCCCCATGGCCGCGGCGAGGAGCACCAGCAGCCTCAGCAGGTCCCCGGTGGAGGTGATCAGGTCCAGTGACCACAGCACGGCCCCCGCTGCGAGCAGCGCCACTTCGACCAGCAGCATCCAGGGCAGAGGCCATCGCCACCGCTCGCTCATCCACGCACCGCACACGACGCCGATGCTGTACGCGACGAGCGCGGTGATCACCCGCAGGGCCACCCCGTGCTCCCCGACACCGGCGGCGGAAGCGCCCAGCAGAACCAGATTCCCGGTCATCACCCCGGCGAAGACCTGGCCGACACAGATGAAGGCGAACGCATCCGCCGCTCCGGAAGCGGCCGACAGCAGCAACAGAGCCCATTCGCTCCACGAATCGCGCCCAGTGGCGGGAAGAACAGGAGTAGACACGCCTGCATTCTCGACTCAGCGCCGCCGAAGGCGCCGCACACCGCCTGCCCGGCGCGGCGAGCCGGGCACGGTCGGTCATCGGCACCCGGCGGATCCGCACGGCGGAGCACCCGCAACACACCGACGCACAGGTCGCCGCTGCCGTATGGTTCTGCACGGTGAACAGACACATAGCCTTCGAGCGACTGCACAACTTCCGTGACATGGGCGGGTACCGGGCGGACGGCGGCCGCCGGGTCCGCTGGGGGCGGCTCTACCGTTCCGACTCGCTGGGCAAGCTCAGCGGCGAGGACTGGGACCGCTTTCTCGGCCTCGGCGTCCGCACGGTCATCGATCTCCGCTACGAGTGGGAGATCGCCGCCAAGGGGCGCGTACCCGACGCACCGGGACTGGGTTACCACCACCTCAGCATCGAACACCGGCCTTACGACCAGGCGGCCCTGGGGCCGGAGGTGGAGACCGGACGCTTCCTGGCCGACCGGTACGCGGAGGTCGCCCACGACGGAGTCGCCGAACTCCGCCGCGCGCTGGACGTGCTCGCAGCCGAGGACAGCGCGCCGGCCGTCTTCCACTGCGCGTCGGGCAAGGACCGCACCGGGCTGCTTGCCGCGCTCGTCCTGTCCCTGCTCGGTGTGTCCGAGGACGACATCGTCGCCGACTTCACCCTCACCGAACTCGCCACCGAACGACTCCTGGCCGACTGGCGGGCGGACCACGCCGACCGGGAACCGGAGTGGCCCGGGTACGGCAGGGCTCCCGCCGATGTCATGCGGTTCTTCCTGGCCGATCTCGCCGCGGCCCACGGCTCCGTTCACGACTACGCCGCCGAACTCCTGGGTGTGGACGAGGAACTGGTGGCGGCGCTGCGCAGAAACCTCCTCGTACCCGTCGGCGAAGACGGGCCGGCCGGCAGCGGCACGACGGTCGGGAGTGGCTGAACCAGCGCACGCCGGTCCGCGGGGGCGATGCGCGCCCGCGCGGACCGGCGTGCGTGCCCGCTCACCGAAGCGGCCATCGGTATCACCACACCCACCACGGCCACTCGGTCGACGGCGCCCGCCGTCGGCGGGTGAAACCCCTGGCCCGATCCGGCGCGCGCCAGGCAAGATCATGGGATGACATACGCAACGGCGTTGACATGGACAGCACCTGATGTAGAGCGCACACCCGGTTCACTCGTGGCCGGTGAACGGGAGATGCTCACGGGCCACCTCGCGTGGTTCCGCAGCAGCCTCTTGCACAAATGCGCCGGCCTGACCGGAGAACAGCTGGCCGAACAGACGGTCCCCCCGTCCAATCTCACGCTCCTCGGCCTGATCCGCCACATGGCGAAGGTCGAACGCGTCTGGTTCCGGCAGCGGTTCGCCGGTCAGACGCTCGATCCGATGTACGACCCGGAGAAGGGCAAGGACGCGGACTTCGAGGACCTGGACCCGGCCCGCGCCGCCGAGGACTACGCGCGCCTCGTCGAGGAATGCCGACTGGCGGACACGATCGTCGCCGACGCCTCGTTGGACGACACCTTCACCCACGCCGGCGAGGTGTACTCGCTGCGCCTGGTCCACGTCCACATGATCGGGGAGTACGCGCGCCACATCGGGCACGCCGATCTTCTGCGCGAACGCACCGATGGTGTGACGGGGGCATGATGCGCCACTGAGCCAGGGTCCTTCGTTCGGATCGGGCCGGGTCGGCGAGCGCGGCATGCGAGCCCGGCGGGATCCGAACGGAAGACTCCGGCGGCGCAGGAGCCGTCCGGGCGCCGGACGTTCCGGAGCGGAGACCGGCAACCACGGGCACCCTCACGGTCCGGCACGTCCACCAAGCGGGCCGAACCACCGGGCGCGTCAGGTGCGAGCCGTTACGATCCGCTCCGTCATGCGCTGTTGCTCCGGACCGCCCGCCACCGGCGTGTACGACCAGACGAATCGCCGTTGCCCGTCGACGGTCGAGTACATCCCGGAGTGGTAGCCGTGCTGTTCACCGGTCTTGCCCCAGAACGTGACCCCGTCGACCGTCGCGGTCCGAAGGCCTGCTGAGCAGCGAGCAGGGGATCAGTCCAGCATCCGCACGTGTCCGGGCGGCAACGCGAACATGTGCCGCAGCAGCCGTGGCCGCAGCATCCGGCCAGGCGGGGAGCGCCGCGTACCGCCGACGCGGAGCTGGGCCCCGGTCGCCGAGGGGTGTCGCAGATCATCGAAGACGGCCTGCAGGGCATGCGGCGACTGTGGCGGAGAAAGGGCTGGGGCTCCGGTCACTCTTTCGTGTGGGGGGCGAGAGGGCTCGGGGGCCGGTGGGGGACCGTTCTCCGGGGGCCGATCGTCGCTTCCGACCGGTCAGAGGGCGAGGTCGCCCAGGCCGGGATGACCGTCCGGTCGGCGGCCCAGCGGCCAGTGGTACTTCCGGTCGGCTTCCCGGATCGGTACGTCGTTGATGGAGGCGTGCCGCACGCTCATGAGCCCGTTCGCGTCGAACTCCCAGTTCTCATTGCCGTACGAGCGGTACCAGTTGCCCGAGTCGTCATGCCATTCGTAGGCGAACCGCACCGCGATCCGGTTGCCCTCGAACGCCCAGAGTCCCTTGATGAGCCGGTAGTCGAGTTCCCTGGCCCACTTCCGGGTGAGGAACGCGATGATTTCCTCGCGTCCGGTGACCCATTCCGCGCGGTTTCTCCACCGGGAGTCCTCGGTGTAGGCCGGTGCCACCTTTTCGGGCGTACGGGAGTTCCAACCGTCCTCTGCCAGCCGGACCTTCTCGATCGCCGACTCGTGCGTGAACGGCGGAACGGGAGGACGTACCGTCATGGTCTCTCCTGTGATTGTTGACCTCGGCGTCGGTCTTGAGCCTATGGGCTGTGAGGTCGATGAGGGCTGTCCGAAAGTCGCTGTCGGCGTCGATTCCCGCCGAGTCGACGCCCTTGACGTGGATGCGTCGATGGTTATGGTCTAGTCCAAGTGCAAGGCCGCTGTTCGAACGCCTGCTGCTTCACGGCGTACGCGGTGGTGGATCTTGCCGTGCCCTTCGCGCCTCTTGGCCCCCACACTGGAGAGGCTGGCCTGTCATCGCTCGGGCCCCCACAGCCCGATCGTGCGCAGCGACGCCTCATGTGAAGGAGAAGCATGCACGCGAAAAGGAAGACAGCCGCAGCCATCGGTGCCTTGCTCGCACCTCTCCTGGCCCTGAGCCTTCCGGTCGGTTCCGCCGATGCCCACGGATACATCTCGTCACCACCGAGCCGCCAGGCCCAGTGTGCTGCCGGGACCGTGAGCTGCGGAGACATCAAGTACGAGCCGCAGAGCGTGGAAGGCCCCAAGGGGCTCACCAGCTGCAGCGGAGGCAACGGCCGGTTCGCCGAACTCGACGACGACTCCAAGGGGTGGAAGGTTACCCCGGTGAGCGGGACCACGTCCTTCCAGTGGGTCCTGACCGCCCGGCACGCCACGAGCACGTGGCAGTACTTCGCGGGCGGCCAAAAGATCGCCGAGTTCAACGACAACGGCGCACGGCCCGGCGCCACCGTTACTCATCAGGTGAACTTCGGCGGCCTGACGGGCAAGCAGAAGGTCCTCGCCGTCTGGAACATCGCCGACACCGCCAATGCCTTCTACGCGTGCATCGACGTGAACATCGGCTGACCGACGGGACGGTGTCGGCGCCCCGGAACGGGTGCCGGCACCGATCCCTCCGGACCGATGGGACGCCTGGCCGTCGGGAGGCCCACGCGAACCGGTCCGAGCAGGGGATCGCGTACGACGCGCGGGCGGTCGAGAACTGCCCCGCAGAGTGCGATCAGCATCGTCCAGACGGCGCTGACGTGCATGGCCGTGGATGACGCGTCATCGGCGGCACGCCGCCAGGGCGGGCCGGTGGAACGCGGTGGCGGCATGCCGGGCCTGTTCGGCGGAGAATCCGGGCCTGGTCCCGTACCGGGCCGGGCTGATCGTGCAGCGTGGTTCGATCCCGCGTCGATAGGTGATGGACATCATCGTGTCGCCCACCGCGATCCCGAGCAGGCTGCCGGTCTGTCGCACGGTGTTGGTGACGGCCGATCCGGCGCCGGCCCGTTCCAGCGGCAGGCTGCTCAACAGCGCCGCCTGCTCGGGAGGGCCCGCGGGGTGGCCGGTCGTGAGGTGACCGGATTCCTGGGCGGCCGGGACATGGACGGCGTCTGCCGCGCCGGTGCCATGCCGTGCCACCCGGATCGCCGGGCCCTGCCGAGGGGAGCCTGTCCAGTTCCGAAAGCCGGTGGCCGCCGGCCGTGTGCGGTCCGGCTGCCGTGGCCTGGCAGGCAACGCCTCGCCGCCCGGTCCGGCGCGGTGGGCGCATTGGGCTGTCAGGTGCCGGTCGGTGCGAGTGTCCGAACGGGGGCGTTCGGACGGGAACCCCGGCCCGATTCCGGCGGGCCGGGGTTCCGTGTCAGGTGAGTGACTCGGTTACCACCGGCCCTCGTGGCGGCGGTCGATCACCCGGAAGCTGCCCACGACACCGTCGCGGACGTGGACGCCGCCCCGGACGTGGCCCGGGAAGACGCCGTCGCTGGAGCTGTGAGGTCCTACGGTGGCGATGGGGGCACCGTTGTCGCAGGTGGCCCCGCGGAAGACCTCGATGGTCCGGCGGCTGTCGTTGCGGATGTTGAGGCTCCTGGAGCCGAGGCCGCTGACTACGGTGATGCAGCCGCCCCGCTCGTCGGAGTACGTGCGCTCGTTGATGTGGATCCGGCCTTCGTAGCGCTCCTCCTCGTGGCCACGACGCTCGTAGCCACGGCCCTCTTCGCCCCTGCCCTCGTTGCCCTTGCCCTCGTTGCCCTTGCCGGCGTCGCCGCCGTTGAGGGCCGAAACGGGGGCGGGGGCCTGCTGGACGACGGGGGCGGCCTGGGCCGGCTCGGAGGTGGCGGCCGACGCGTAGGTGATGCCGGTGGCGGCCAGAGCCGCGGCGGCCGCTACCGCGGCGGTAACAACGGTGGAACGGGTAGCCATGTCACTTCTCCTGTCTCAGAGAGGCCGACTGAGCAGCCGACCCGAGATTGAACGTACTGACGGTCCACATACCTGTCATATCGGGCATGTTGTCGAGAGGGGCCGCATCTCCGATCGAGGGACAAGAAGTACGCCAAATGCTATTTCCTGATAATCATATGATTTCCCAACTAGGCTCGAAAATGGCTGAGTTGATGTGTCGTTAGCCCGTCCGGGCGACTTCCTGATTCCCGCTCACCCCGGTGCCTGCGTGTCTGTCTTTGACACCACCCGAAATCACGTCACGCCACAGCTCTGAATGCCCGCCTTTCGCGCTCTGACCTGCGACAACGATTTTGATGAACCGTAGCTGCGGCGGGCTCGCCTCTCGGCTGCCCGGTCGTAGGCGCCAAGCCGGGCGAACGCGGAGCCGTCGCGATGGGGCCGATCCGCGGCCGATTTCGGCGGCATGAACCGCGACGCGCCGGGAATCCGTGAGAGTGCGACGGGCGTGGATGGGGGTGGGCGCGTCCCGGAGTCGTGCGTCGTCCCTTCTCGCGGTCGACGTCAGGTCGTGCTGGGGCGACTGTGCGTGGGGGAGGCCGGGGGTCGGTGGCTCCGCCTTGGAGGACCGCCCTGCGGGCGAATCTGTGAGGGAGCGGTCCATTCGACGTGCTTCCAACAGCACCAGACGGCGTGCCTGCTGTCTCCATGTCCGAATAACGGCATTGCGTGGGTGCTCTGGGTGAGTGAACGGATACTCTTTGTCAGCTGCCTGATTGATCATCAGTATCCGAGGGGACTTCTCAATGAACCGCATGCGCAACGTACTTGCCGTGCTCGGCGTCACTGCTGGGCTGGTCACGGCCCCTGCAGCGAGCGCCTCAGCGAAGCCGGAAGACCGGACGCCCGCGTCCGTGACCCGGCACGAGCCCTGCACCGGCGAGTTCCGTGGCGATGCCCGGCTCGGCCCGAAGTGGCTTCCGAACAAGCGGCTGGCCCCCGTGGGCCCGCTCCTGAAGGGGTACAAGCGCACTGGCTCCCTGTCCCCGCAGGCCTTCCTGAAGAAGTACTGGGAAGGTCCCGCCGACTCCGGCAGCTGGAAGTACCCGCCCAACGACGGCTTCGGTCAGGTCAACGGCCAGATCGACAAGGAGCCGAGCAAGATGCGTCCAGGCCAGCGTCTGGACCGTTTCGGCTCTGAGTACGGCGGTTACCTGGCGCCTGCCGGCGACTCGTACGCAGAGCGTGCGCTGCCGCCGCAGAACCTCAACACCCGTGAGGCGCAAGTCGCTTGCGACTACCGCGTCTACAAGGTGGCCAAGCCGTTCTGGGTGTGGCAGGGCAGCATCGCCCCGTGGTTCGAGCAGCCGGGGGGCGGTCAGCAGATCAAGCTCGACGCGGTCTTCCTGGACCCGGGCCAGGGGCAGCGGCTGAACGTCAAGTGGCTGCTGGAGCACGCCTACCTCACGCCCGCCGGCGCGTAGCTTCAGCGTGGAACGCCGGGAACTGCACGCGGCGCTGAGCGCTGCAGGAGTGGCCGACGGTTACTACCGCATCGAGGGCGTTCACGAACCGGCCCCCACCCCCACGGACTTCCTGTTCCTGCGGCAGGCAGCCGATGGGGTGTGGGAGACCGGTGCGTACGAACGGGGCACGTACGAGGTCATCGCCCGCCATCCGAGTGAACAGGCGGCCTGTGCGCATCTGCTCCGCCTGCTCGTCTGAACGTGGACAGGACCGGGCCGGT
Organism: Streptomyces sp. NPDC047515; assembly: GCF_040643055.1. Lineage (NCBI taxonomy): Bacteria > Bacillati > Actinomycetota > Actinomycetes > Kitasatosporales > Streptomycetaceae > Streptomyces > Streptomyces sp. NPDC047515. Next base: position 25,360 of record NZ_JBEYTM010000029.1, on the reverse strand, counting down.
CCCGGACTGAGGCCGAACCCGGTCCGGTTCGTCGACCCACCCCACAGGCGCGGTGCGCCGAGCTTCTCCTCCACCGGCGGCATGGCGTCGGCCGGACCTCGGTGCTCACGCAGCTGCGCAGGGCTCGGGCCCGCGCTCAGGTCACACCACGACGTAATGGCCGTCAGTGACCGTCGTGACGGACGCTCCGCACGTTCGCGGGCAGGCCGGTACCCGAGGGCGCTCGAAGAGACCTCCCCTGGAGGCCGGCAGCGATGTCCCGGATCGCGGGGAGCCGCGCGAACAGCGCATCCCCGGGACAGTTGGTGGCATAGCCGTCGCGATGTCCCGAGATGGCGTCGAACTCCGCCGAAGTTCCCTTGGCATACCGACTCTTGTCATTGGTGGATGTGAGCCACACCTTGCTGGTGGCGTCGACGCCGCCCAAGCCGAGCTTCCAGGCGGCGAGGGCGGCGATCGCGTGTTCCATGGCCGCCGGTACCGGCGTCCCCCGTCCGAAGGTGCCGATTGCGGCGATTCCCGCCGTGCCCTGGTTGAACCCGAGGGTGTGGGAGCCGATGACGGGTCGATCGGCACCACCGGCGCGACCTTCATAGATGGTGCCGCACTTGTCGACGAGGAAGTTGTAGCCGAGGTCTCCCCATCTCCGGTCACGGGTCTGGCCCGTATAGAGATTGCGCAGCGTACGCGGGACGTCGGCGCAGTCGTAATCGTTGGGTGTGTCGGTGTGATGGATGAAGACCGCCCTCACCCCTTCCGCATAGTGGGCATGCGGGTCGCGTCTGGTCTCGTCCGCCTGCCACCGCGTACGCGACACGATGGTGGGTTGCGGTGTTGCACGAGGGAGCGCCATGGAAGCCGCTCCGAGGGCCGGGAACGGTGGGGAGGGATCGACAGCCGCTTCCGGAACCGTCCCGGCCCGCCCCACGGCGAGAGGGCCCTCCGGCGTCGTCTCGCCGGCACCACCGGCCGTCGCTGCCCCTGGGGGCGCAGCCAGCAGGGGAATCGCCATAGGCGTCGTGACCCACAGCGCTATTCGATACAAACGCACAGGGAAACCTTCTTCTTCGTTCGCCGGGAAGACGGCGGGAGCGCGTATGTCCACAGCTTTGCGGCGGGGGGTTCGCCGCGCGCGCCGGGTTGCTGCAGTCAGGCGAGCGTGTCGACAGCCGGCCGATGAGGGCGCTCCTGGCACGGACCGGGGTCGCCGCGGCGGTGTCGTGCGGTGTCGCGTCACCCATCCTGCTGGCGGGCTTACCGTCGACCACAGCGTGGAACCGATCTATGCATGACTGAAAGTGGGAGCCCTCTTATCTTGACGCCCCGGATCGTTGTGCTCGGTGTCCAGCCCGGTGATCCGCCCTTCCGCCTGGTGGAGATCGACGGGGAGGTCGTCAGCGCGGCCACATCGGTGACGGACGTGCTGCTGACCGCCGCGGCCGCAGGCATCACCGTCCATGACCTCGATGACCCGGGCCTGATCCGTTGGGTGGGTGGCGGCAAGTTCCACTGGAGGCTGCACTGAGGGCCCTCCCGTGATCCCTGGCGGGCGGTGCGACGACAGCTACGGCACCTCGCCGCGTTGTCGGAACGTCCGCATACATCCACGATGCGGACGTCCCTCCGCCTTGCGATGCACCCCATCCGATGCCACGCGCTGATCCACCACGGAATACGGGACAGCCCCTGGGCGGGTGCGACGCGCGGGCGGGGGGAAGGGCTGCCGAGAGCGAGCGAGCCGCCATCGGATGCTTTTGGCTGCCGTGGAGCTCCCGTGCGCGGTCCACGAGACCACCGCGGGGGCACATGTGCTCGGGCAGTCGATGTGCGACGACGACCCCGCCCGCCTCTCAGTGTGTGGCCTGTCCGGCCGGGCGCTCGGTATTCCGGGTCGGCGAGCGCATTCGAGCCTCATGACAGCCGCATCGGGGCCCTTCGCCGGGATGGCCGTCGAGGCGTGGACAGTGGTACCGGTGATCGGCAACGGGGCGTGCAGGGAAAGCGGCAGGTGGTCGGCCGCAGGCGCAGCGGGTCGAGCAGCGGCGGAGCGGCCCGCCCCTCCCCGGCCTCGTTGTCTCCGGCCGTGGAGCGGACCGCCCACCCGTACGTGGTGAAGCGATGCGTTCCCGAATCGACCTCGAAGACCGCACAGCCGTCCTCCGCGCGCACGAACGTCCCGTGAGTGCTCTCGACGCGCTCCCTACCTGCACGTGCGGGCCGCTGTCCGATGCCGCACGGTTCCTAGATCGCACACCCGAGGCGCTCGCCGCCGAGCTGATCACCACGACGCTTCGCAGCGGCGTCGTCGTCCTGCGCGACGGACGCCTCCACGCGTCACCGAACACGCGGCGTTGGCCGCGAAGTCCCGGGCGGCGTCGAGCAGTACCCCATGCACCTCGGTACGGTCGGCGCAGTGAACACGTCGCCGGACTCAAGCGCCTTTCTGCGGCGCGAGCCATGCGCTGCGCGTCCTCACCATGCCCGTGCACCCGGCAGCGACCGAGGTCGTGCCGTGCTGAGAATCGTACGGCAGTTGCATTGGGTTCGTGGTGGACATTCCATTGAGCTCTGGCGATGGTTTTCCGCGAAACAAGATCCCTTTCATGCTGATATGGATTTCGACAATCCTGACTAATTCCCGATTTCTCGGAAGGAGTTTTCTTCAAGCGATTTGTGGGAGTTTTAGGGCGTGACCCTGAAAGCAGGGCATCCCGATCCCGTGAAGGGAAATTGATGAAACTCCGTACCTTCCCGTCCCTCGCCGTCGCGACCGCGGTTCTTGCGGTCGGCGGAATGCTGGCGGGTACCGCTCAGGCCTCGGTGTCCGCACCGGCCGTGGCCCGCCACACCCAGGTCTCAGGTGCGCGCCCCACGTCCGACACGCTGATCTACCCGAGGGCGACGCTGCAGAAGAACCATGCCTGGACCTCGGGCAACGGCCGGGCCATCCTGCGGGTGCAGCAGGATGGGAACTTCGTCCTGTACAAGGACAGCCGCCCGGTGTGGCAGGCTCCCGGCGCCTATCCCAACGGTGACCACGCGGTCATGCAGGAAGACGGGAACTTCGTCCTCTACGACCGCAGCGGCAACCCGCTGTGGGCCTCCGGCACCTGGCACAAGGGCGCGTACCTCGCCATCCAGGACGACGGAAACGTAGTTGTCTACAACGCGGACAGGCGCCCGGTCTGGGCCACCAACACCGGGGACTGACCGCTTCGACGGCATTGGTCCGGGGATTCTTGCCGTGACCCTTTGAGGGCATCAGACCTAGTGGTTTCAGAGGTCTGATGCCCTTTTTCCCGATGACCCTGCGGCCTCGATCAGCCGTCTCGCCGTTCGTCCACGAGGGCGGTGCTTCGTCCGTGGCCCAGCGTCCTCAGCGGGGCAGGGTGTAACGGAGCAGGCGTGAGCGGGCATCGCGCGCGGGCAGGCCGAGCCCCCTCCCGATCTCGGTCACCGTCCTCGCATCCGCCCGTGCGTGGCACGCCGCCGTGCGGCCGGCATCGGCGATTGCGCGTTCCAGGGTGGCGATCGCTCTCAGTGCGGCCAGCGGCTCATCGCCGGCGAGCGCGTCGAGCCGCTCCTCCACCTGTGTCAGCAGCGCGAGCACGTCCTTCGGCACTGGCACCGCGGCCGAGTCGACCTCGGCGATGTGCTGGTCCCAGTCCTCCTCGGGGCCCGACGTGTCGAAGAGTTCCGGGCGGCGCCGGTCCACGGCATCCCAGTCCAGTGGATAACAGCTGTCACCGCGCCAGCCGCACGAGCACACCGCCCGCATCTCCGAGGCTCGCGGTGCGCCCAGCGTGCCGTCGTACACCCACCAATCGCTGCTCCTGTGCACGGACGGACCGCTGCCGACGTCGAAGATCACCGGTTTCGGTTCCGTGCCGTCCGCCACGAGCACCCCCGGCCTGCCCTCATGAGCCGCACCGAACTCCTCGGTCTGCCACACGATTTCCCACCTCTCCTCTCGGTCCGGACGGAAGGACGCCGCCAGCCTGTTCGTACCGTTCCCGACAGGTCCGTCCCGTACCGGTGGCCCGTACCCCTGACGATGCCGGAAGCCGTTGGCCCATGACCGGTGATTACCCGAACCGGTGAACAACGCTCCGGGCGCGACCGACTGCGGCCATGGCCTCCCGCCGCTGCCCGCTGTTCGGTGGAACCGGTCAGTCGGTGCCGGGCGGGGTGAGAGTCGCACGCAACAGGTCCAGGAAGGCCGCGGCAGCGGGGCCGGAAGGAGCATCCGTCCGCCAGGCCAGCGCGATCCGGCCGCGTAGCCGCGGTTCGATGATCTCCAGCGTCCGTAGTCCGAAGGCTGACGCCGCGTCGTCCCGGAGCGCCGGAACCACCGCCGCACCGAGACCACGGGCGGCGAGCTCGGCAACGAACAGCGGCGCAGCTGCCTCGAAGGCGATGCGAGGCTGGAACCCGGCCTGCGCGCACGCCCGGTCGAGTACCCCTCGGATGCCCGTACCGCGCGGCAGGCTGATCAGTGGGCGATCCCGGAGCCCGGCCAGCGGAATGCTCGTGAGGCTCTCGTGCGTGATGGCCAGATCGTCCGGGGGAACGGCGGCCACGAGGGGTTCGTCGATCACGACCTGGAGGGAGATGCCCGGTGGGGGTTCCTCGCCCGTCAGCCCGATGACGGCGATGTCGAGGTGCCCGCGATTCAGGGCGACGAGCATGCGCTGCGACGTGTCCTCGGTCAGGACGATCTCCACCTGTGGGTGATCGTCGTGGAAGCCTGTCAGGAGGGAGGCCAGGTCGAACTCGTGGGCGGCGGCGCCGGCGCCCGAGACGAGGCCCATGCGGACGTGGCCGCGGAGCAGCCCGGTGAACTCGTCCACGGTCTGCCGTACCGCTTCGACCGCGGTGAGCGCTGCCCGCGCGTACGGCAGTACGGCCTCGCCCACTTCTGTCAGGGTCACCGACCGGGCGGAGCGGTCCAGCAGCGGCTGGCCGAGTTCCTTTTCGAGTTGTCGGATCTGGGCGCTCACGCCCGGCTGCGCCAGGTGCAGGCGGGCGGCGGCGCGGGTGAAGTTGGCTTCCTCCACCACCGTGACGAAGTACCGCAGCTGCCGAATGTCCATAACTGGTGATGCTAGCTGTGAGACATGCAAACTCTTGGACTTATGACAGGGCTGCCGTGACGCTTGATGCCATGGGGAAAGCGACGCACCAGAGACCAACGGCGGAGATCAGAGCGGCGATCGCGGCCGAACGCCGGCAGCTGGCGGCCGTGCTGGACGGGCTGTCGGCCGAGGAATGGGACGCGCCGACCCTGTGCGCGGGTTGGCGCGTACGGGAAGTCGCGGCCCACATGTCGCTGGGGTTTCGGTACTCGTTCCCCAAGACGGCGTGGGAACTCGTCCAAGCACGAGGCAGTCTCCACCGGATGACCGATCGATGCGCGCGCAAGGACGCGGCCGCCCATTCGACGGGTGAGCTCGCCGCAGCGCTCGGAGACAACGCGGATCACCCCTGGACGCCGCCGGTCGGCGGGTTCACGGCGGCCCTGGGCCACGACGTGATCCACGGTCTGGACATCACGGTGGCGCTGGGCCTCGGCCGCCGGGTTCCCGAAGACCGCTTGCGCATCCTTCTGGAGAGCGTCGACGCCCAAACCCTCAAGTTCTTCCGAGCCGACCTCCACGGCATCGAACTCCGCGCCGACGACCTCGACTGGTCCTTCGGTGCCGGGACGCCGCTGTCCGGTGCCGCGCAGGACCTGCTCCTGCTCACCTACGGTCGTAGGCTCCCTCCGGGGCGCCTCCACGGCGCATCGAGCGATCGCTTCGTGGCCGCCCAGGCATGACTGTGGCTGCCCAGGTGTGTCCGCGGTGGCCCGTGAGCGGGCGTCTCTTTGACCCCGGACAGCGCGGCCCGGACTTCCTCGGCGGAACGCGGTGCGACACCATCGCGGGGGCGCTTGGTGCCGGTCGGTCTGTCGAAGAGATCCCTCGCCCGAGCCCGTGAATGTGCGGATCGCCCCATCCACCGAGCCTGACCACCCCGTGCGTGCCCTGTGATTCACCCGGGACACCGCCCCGGAACGCACTCGGCGATCAGGTATCAGTGGCTCTCTGTCAAAGTAGGTCGAGCCAGGCATACTGGATAATTCATTGAGTCGAGGGCGGAGAGCCGTCTGGCCCTCATCAGCGAGCGCCTGCGCGAGCACCTGCGCCCCGGGCCAGCCGCCGCCGGTCCGGGGCCCGACCGCGGCGTCGCCCACGATCTGCGTGACCTCCTCGACGAGCGACTGCTCGAAGCCATCACCCTGGCCGAGGCCGCACGCCTGTTCCACGCCCACCCCACGCATCTCGTGCGGGCATTCAGCGCCGCCTTCGGTATCGCCCCCCATCAGTACGTGACATCCCGCCGTGTCGACCTGGCCCGCCGTCTGCTCCTCGGTGGACAGCCGCCGGGCGAGGCGGCGGCCGCCGCCGGCTTCTACGACCAGTCCCACCTCCCCCGGCACTTCAAGCGGATCGTGGGCATCACCCCGGGTCGGTACGCCCGAACCGGCGCCGCCGGTTGAGCATGGCCGCCTCCGGCGAGCTGACGACGTCGGCGCGTGTGGCTCCGGGGCCCCGCCGGGCCGTCCTCGCCCTGTTCACTCCTGCCGGTCGGCCGACTTCGCGGCGAGATAGCGGGCGGGGAACTCCCCGCCGCCGTGCACCGCGAGGTCCGCCCCGTTCACGTACCCGGACAGCCCGCTCGCCAGGAACAGGCAGGCGCGGGCGACATCCGTGGGGACGGCCATGCGCTCCATCGGGATGACCCGGGCCACCGATGCCCCGCAGTCCGTGCCGTAGACGGCTGCCGCGCTCTCGGTGCGGATCAGCCCGGTGGTGATGTGATTGACCCGCACCTCGGGAGCCCACTCCAGCGCGAGCGCCTTGGTGAGGGCCAGCAGTCCGGCCTTGGCGGCCGTGTAAGCGGCGGTGCCGGGCTGCGGGTCGTGCGCGGAGACGCTGCCGATGTTGATGACCGAACCGCCGCCGTGCTGAGTCCTCATGACGCGGTGGGCCGCCTGCGCCACGTAGAACGGCGCGAGCAGGTTGAGTGCGACGATCCTCTCCACGAACCGGGGCGAGACGGTGGCCGCGTCGGCGTCCGGGGAACCGCCCGCGTTGTTGACGAGTACGTCGAGGCGGCCGAAGCGTTCCACCGCGGCGTCGACGAGCCGGACCGCCGCCGCGGGGTCGCGCACGTCGGCGGAGACGAAGACCGCCGCCCGGCCCCGCACCGCAGGCGTCGTGTCCGGGGCGTTGCGGCCGCAGACGACGACGTCGGCTCCGGCATCGAGGAACGCCCCGGCGATGGCGGCACCGATGCCCTTGGTGCCGCCGGTGACGAGCACCACGCGTCCCGTGAAGTCCAACGGGTTGCCGATGTCCATGATGTACGGCCTCTCTGCCGGGTGTGCCCGGTCGGTGGTCAGTGCCTGGTCAGCCCGAGCCCGGCGACGAGCCGCGCCCGGTGCCGCGCGGCCGAACCGAACAGTTCGCCCGCTCCGTGCGCCCGCTTGAAGTAGCGGTGTGCGTCGTGCTCCCAGGTGATGCCGATGCCGCCGTGCAACTGGATCATCTCGCCGGCCACCGCCGAGAACGCCTCGGAACAGACCGACTTCGCGACAGCGGCGGCGCGTGGCAGCGCGCCGGGGTCCTGGTCGGCGGCGAAGGCGGCGCCGAGCGCCGCCGAACGTGCCGACTCCACCAGGACGTAGGCATCCGCGAGCCGGTGCTTGACGGCCTGGAACGAGCCGATGGGGCGGCCGAACTGGACGCGGTCCCTGGCGTAGGCGACGGTGAGTTCGAGGCAGCGCGCGGCCGCGCCCACCTGCTCCGCGGCGAGCGCCGCGCAGGCCAGGTCCCGTACCTGCGCCAGGCTCCGGCCGCCGTCGCCGTCCACGCCGATCAGACGCGCCTCGGCGCCGTCCAGCACCCACTGCGCCTGGCTCCGCGTGCCGTCCATGGTGACGACGGACGTACGGTGCGCCCCGGCGGCGTCCACCGACACGTCGAAGAGCGAGACCCCGGCCGCTGTACGGGCCGCGACGAGCAGTACGTCGACCCGGGGCCAGTCCAGCACATGCTCCTTCGTCCCGGTGATGTGCCAGGCGCCACCGGGTCCGGGCACGGCCTCCGCGTGTATCGCCTCCGGGTCCCAGGACCCCTGCTCGGCCCAGGCCAGGGTTCCCACCGAGCCGCCCTCGGCGAGCCCCGGCAGCAGACGCCCGCAGGCCGCCTTGTCACCGGTGGCGAGCAGTGCCCCGGCGGTGAGCACCGCCGAGCCGAGGAACGGCAGCGGACTCAGGCTCCGGCCCAGTTCCTCCATCAGCACGTGGACATCCCGGGCGCCGCCACCCGCCCCGCCGTACTCCTCGGGCACGGCGAGCCCGGCGACGCCGATCTGCTCGGTCAACGGCCGCCAGGCCTCGGCTCCTTCGTGCCGGGTCAGCAGTGACCGTACGGCCGACCGCAGTTCTTCCTGCTCCTCAGTCAGCCGCATCGGGCTGCTCCCCTCGGTGTGGCGCACACTGTCGTGCGCGTCAGGCGGCCAGTACGTGGGCCCGGCAGGCGGCCGGGGTGTCCAGGGCGTCGCGCGGCGGGCGGGCCTCGCGGATCCACAGGGACAGGCCGGGTCCGCAGGTGCGGCCGACGGCCCCGTGCGTCCGTGGTGCCGTCCGCGCGGCTCGGTGCGCGGCCGCATCCGGTTCGTCGTGGGCAGCCGGCATCGCCTCTCCTTCCCTAACAAGTGTTTGGTAGATTAACGTAACCCCATGAGCAGCGTCGAGGAGTTCCGCACCGAGATCCGCAGCTGGCTGGCCGCCAATCTCACCGGTCCCTTCGCGGGACTGCGAGGCCGTGGCGGACCCGGCCGGGAGCACGAGGCCTTCGCCGAACGGCTTGCCTGGGAGCGGCACATGGCGGCCGCCGGTTGGACCTGCGTGGGCTGGCCCGAGGAGTACGGCGGCCGGGGCGCGACCATCGAGCAGCAGGTCGCCTTCCACGAGGAGTACGCCCTCGCCGACGCGCCCGCCCGCGTCAACCACATCGGCGAACAGCTGCTGGGCCCGACCCTGGTGGCCTTCGGCACGCCGGAGCAGCGGGCCCGCTTCCTGCCGCCGATCGTCGCGGTCGAGGAACTGTGGTGCCAGGGCTACAGCGAACCCGACGCCGGTTCCGACCTGGCGAACGTGCGGACCAGGGCCGAGCGCGACGGCGACTCCTGGGTCGTCACCGGACAGAAGATCTGGACGTCACTCGCCCACGAGGCGCAGTGGTGCTTCGTGGTGGCCCGCACCGAGCCCGGCTCGTCCCGCCACGACGGCCTGTCCTACCTCCTGGTCCCGCTCGACCGGCCCGGCGTCGAGATCCGGCCGATCGCCCAGCTGACCGGCACCAGCGAGTTCAACGAGGTCTTCTTCGACGGGGCCCGCACCCGCGCCGAACACATCGTCGGAGCCCCGGGTGAGGGCTGGCGCGTCGCCATGGCCACGCTCGGCTTCGAACGCGGTGTCTCCACCCTCGGCCAGCAGGTCGGCTTCCGGCGCGAACTCGAAGCCCTCATCGAACTGGCCAGACACAACGGTGCGGCGGACGATCCGCTGATCCGCGACCGGCTCGCCCGCGCCTGGACGGGGCTGGAAACCATCCGCTGCAACGCCCTGCGCATGCTCGACGGCGTGGCGGCGGGCGCTCCCGGACCCGAAGCGTCCATCGGCAAGATCTTCTGGGCCACCTGGCACCGGGAGCTCGGTGAACTCGCCATGAGCGTCCGCGGTGCGGGCGGCATGCTCGCCGCCGGTGAACCGTACGAACTCGACGACTGGCAGCGGCTGTTCCTCTTCTCCCGCTCCGACACCATCTACGCCGGATCGAACGAGATCCAGCGCAACATCATCGCGGAGCGCGTCCTCGGCCTGCCCAGGGAGATCCGCCCGTGACGCCCCGGCCGCCGCATGCCCCGGGGCACAGCCTGCTGGACGGGCTCACCGGGTGATCACCGCCGCCGCGGTCGCCGGGATCGGCCAAGCGGCCGCCCGCCAGGAGTGTCGGCCGGTCGCGGGCAGGTGAGCCGTCACCGGACGACGGTGTGCCGCTCCGCCCCCGGCCGATGACGACATGACGGCCAAAGGCGCCGACATGCGCGCCGAGCGCGGTGGCGAAGCGTTGAGCCACGGCGGCGCAGTGGACACGGACGTGCACGCACGCGGGAGAACTCCGCTCCGAGCCGGTTCTCCGTGCCGGACTTGCGCGGTGCGGCCGGCGGCCGCCGCCGTACGGTCCACACGGATCGGGGCGGTCCGGAGTCCGGACCGCCCCGGCGGCGTACGCGGGAGGCCGTCAACCGGCCCCGGAGAGCGTCTTCAGCGTGGCCTGCGCCTCGGCCATGATGCGGTCGACGAGTTCCGCGCAGGACGGCAGATCGTCGATCAGCCCCGCCACCTGGCCGGAGGCCATCACCCCGAGATCGGTGCGCCCATCGATCATCGAGGCCTTCAGGAGCATCGGAGTGTTGGCGGCCATAAGGATCTGGCTCCAGGTCAGCTCCTTGCCGTGCCTCATCGCCAGTCCGTCGCGGATCAGCCCGGACCAGCTCGCCCCGGACTCCTTCCTGAAGGCCGAGGCGTGGCGCAGCGCGCGCAGCAGCGAGGCCGCACGGCCCGAACGCTCCAGGGCATCGACCAGTTCGGTGCGTAGCATGCGGTGCGGCAGCCCGTCGACCTTGGTCGTGACCGTGACGTCCTTCACCGTGGCGGCCAGGTACTTCGCCTTCACCGCCGCCGGGACGGTGCTGTCGGAGGTGAGCAGGAAGCGCGTGCCCATGCCGATACCGGCCGCCCCGTAGGCGAGCGCGGCGACCAGACCACGGCCGTCGTGGAAGCCGCCCGCCGCGATCACCGGGATGCCGACGGCGTGCACGACCTGGGGGAGCAGCACCGTGGTGGCCACGTTCCCCGTGTGGCCGCCGCCCTCGCCGCCCTGCACCATCACCGCGTCGGCGCCCCACGCGGCGACCTTCTCCGCGTGCCGCCGGGCCCCGACGGACGGGATGACGACAACGCCCGCGTCCTTGAGCCGGGCGATCAGCTCCTTCGACGGCGCGAGCGCGAAGGACGCCACCCGCACCCCCTCGTCGATGATGATCCGCACCCGGTCGCCGGCGTCCGCCGCGTCCGCCCGCAGATTGACGCCGAACGGCGCGTCCGTACAGGACCGGACCTCGCGGACCGCCGCGCGCAGCCGCTCGACGCTCATCGTGGCGGAGGCGAGAATCCCGAGGGCTCCCGCGTTCGCGGCGGCGGACACGAGGCGGGGGCCGGCCACCCAGCCCATCCCGGTCTGCACGATCGGATGCCGGACTCCGGTCAGCGCGGTGAGCGCGGTCGGGATCGACCCGGGCCCGCTCATGCCGGAACCTCGCGCTCGCGTTGCCCCTTGGGATCGATGACCTCGCGGATCAGCCGCAGTTCCGCCTCGGTGGGCTCACGGGTGAGGGGCACCTCGTCGGGGATCGTGAGGGCGAATCCGGTGGCCTCGCAGACCTGCTCGACGGTGACTCCGGGATGCAGGGAGCGCAGCCGCATCGTACGGTCGGAGGTCTCGAAGTCGAAGACGCCCAGATTGCTGATGACGTCGGGGATGCGGTGGTAGCGGGTCGCGGAGGGGCCGGCCGCCGCGGCCCGGTCGTACCCGACACCGCTGACCATGTCGACGCGTTCGACGAACACCCGCGCCGAATGCCTGGGCACCCAGTAACTCGTCGGATTGTTCAGGGTGTTGCCGGGAGCGCCGCGTACTCCGAGCAGCTGTCGCGTGGGCCTGGCCCAGTCGCCGATGCAGGAGATGTTCTGGTTGCCGTACCGGTCGAGCTGGCTGGCGCCCATCATCACGTGCCTGCGGCCGGTGGCGGTGAGCGCGAGGTGCTGACGGAACGGCAGCCAGCCCTCGACGATCCCCGGCTTCGCTCCCACCGCGGGCACGTCGCCCATGAGTAGTGCCTCCCCGTCGGTCAGCAGCAGGTCGGGCGAGAAAGTGAGCTTCGCCAGACGCGCCCCGATCGCCGGGACGGTGCCCATGGGGCTGGCGAGCACCTCGCCGGCGTTCCGCCATGCCTCCGCACAGGCCACCACGCAGTAGTCGGCGCGGGTCGCCGTCGGGGTGCCGGTCTCGGTGGCGCTCATGCTTCCTCCTGGTGGAACGCCGTGACGGCGGCCTGATAGGCGGCTTCGTCCCCGGACAGGAACCGTTCGTCGAAGGCCCGCCACGCCTCGGGGTCGCGGGCGGCCCGGACGTAGGCACGCTGGAAGGCCTCGTCGCGCTCGTGGTCGGGCACGCAGGACGTGAAGTGCGCGCCGTTCGGTGTCTCGACGACCCCGTCCACGAACAGGCGCTTGACCAGGAGGGTCTGTGGTCCGTGCTCCTTGAGCAGGTCCGCCGTGTCGACGATCCGCTCGCAGGAGACGTACGCGTGGTCGGCGGCCTCGCAGAACAGGTCGTCGAAGTACGGGTCGGGGCCAAGGTACTGGCCATTGCCCTGTGCGTCGGCGCGGTTGAGGTGGACCAGGGACGCGTCCAGACGCAGGGCCGGTGCCGCGACCAGCTCCTCACCGTCCTCGTACGGTGAGGTGACGGTGCGCAGCGACGGGTTGACCTTCAGCACGTCCGATCCGAGACCGGCCCGTACCGGCATGAAGGGCAGCCGGTGCGCCCCGGCGATCAGGCCCCACATCAGCATCGCCTCGTCGAGCTCGACCATCTCGAACGCGCCCCGTTGCCGGGCAGCGGTGAAGTGCGGTTCGAGCGGTATGGAGTCGAGCGTCCCGAACGCCGCGACCAGCTTGCGGATCCTCCCCGCGGCGGCGAGCAGGCCGACGTCCGGTCCGCCGTACGAGACCACGGTCAGGTCGGTGAGGTCCGAGCGCAGCAGCGCGCGCACCAGGGCCATCGGCTTGCGGCGCGAGCCCCATCCACCGATGCCGATCGTCATGCCGCTCTCCAGACGGCCGACGACTTCGTCGGCCGTCATCGTCTTGTCCTGTGTCACGCCTGTTGCTCCTTGTCCGTGCCGAAGGTGTCGCGCACACGGTCGGCGACGCCGCTGAGGTTGGCCTCGAAGGTGAAGCCCTGCTCGAACCGGTAGCTGCGGCGTACGTCGACCGGGTCGATGCCGTTGATGGCGGCCTTGGCCAGCCGGATCAGATAGCCGTCCTTGGCGGCGATCTCTCGGGCCAGTTCGAGGGCGGCCTCGGTGAGACCGTCGCGCGGGACCACTCGCCACACCGAGCCGTGCCGGTACAGCTCCTTCGCCGTCGCGGTGCGCGAGGTGTAGTACAGGGCCCGCATCAGGTGCTGGGGGACGAGCCGCGCGAGGTGCGTGGCCGCGCCGAGTGCGCCGCGATCCAGCTCCGGGAGGCCGAAGGTCGCGTCGTCACTGGCCACGACGGCGTCCGCGTTGCCCACCAGGCCGATGCCGCCGCCCAGGCAGAAGCCGTGTACGGCGGCGACCACGGGAACCTCGCACTCGTAGACCGCGGCGAACGCCTCGTAGCAGCCGCGGTTGGCACCGATCAGCGCCTCGTGTCCGGCCGCGCGCTGCATTTCCTTGATGTCCACGCCCGCGTTGAAGCCGCGGCCCTCGGCGGTGAGTACCACGCACCGGACCTTCGGGTCGGCTCCGGCGGCGCGCACTGCGGCGGCCAGCTCGTACCAGCCTTGTACGGGGAGGGCGTTGACCGGGGGGAAGTCCACGGTGACGACCGCGATGCCCTCTTCCGGGGCGGAGGTGGAGACACCCATGAGCAGATCAGCTACCTTTCCACCAAATGTTTGTTAGGTGAAACGTAGCAGTGATGCGGAAGCGGCGGGAGAGCGTCATGCCATTGAGCAGTACGACCGCCCCGCTCCGCGCCCCAACCGGAAGGACACCCGCCATGACCTCACCGACCGCCCTGTGCGCCGGACGCGTCGCCGTCGTCACCGGCGCCGGCCGCGGACTCGGCCGCGCACATGCCCTGGCCCTCGCCGCCGAGGGCGCCAAGGTCGTCGTGAACGACCTCGGCGTGGATCTCGACGGCTCCGGAGCGGGCACCGGTCCCGCGCAGCAGGTCGTCGAGGAGATCCGTGCGTCCGGCGGTGAAGCCGTCGCGCACAGCGGCGACATCGCCACCACCGAAGGCGCGGCCTCCCTCGTGGCGGCCGCGCTCGACTCCTTCGGCCGGCTCGACACACTCGTCAACAACGCCGGATTCCTCCGCGACCGGATGCTGGTGAACCTGGACGAGGACGACTGGGACGCGGTGATGCGCGTCCACCTCAAGGGGCACTTCCTGCCGCTCAAGCACGCGGCGGCGCACTGGCGCGCCGAGGCCAGGGCCGGCCGGCTCCCCGAGGCCCGTGTGATCAACACCAGCTCGGGGGCGGGGCTGTCGGGCAGTGTCGGCCAGGGCAACTACTCCGCGGCCAAGGCGGGAATCGTCGGCCTGACCCTGGTGGCCGCCGCCGAGATGGGCCGCTACGGGGTCCAGGTCAACGCGATCGCCCCGGCCGCCCGCACCCGGATGACCGAGCAGACTTTCGCCGAGTCCATGGCGGCGCCCGGAGACGGTGGATTCGACGCGATGGCACCGGAGAACGTGTCGCCGCTCGTCGTGTGGCTGGGATCGGCGGCATCCGCCGGGGTGACCGGCCGGGTCTTCGAGGCCGAGGCCGGCCGGATCACCGTGATGGAGGGCTGGCGGCCGGGCCCCACCGTCGACAAGGGCGCCCGCTGGAGCCCGGCCGAGGCCGGGGCGGCGGCGGCCGAGCTGCTCGCCGCGTCCGAGACGCCACAGCCGGTGTACGGCGCCCGCTGACGCCGCACCGGGGTGCGCCGCGGGGGGGGGGGGGGGGGGCCCCCCCCCCCCCACCCCCCCCCCCCCCCCCCCGCGCCCCCCCCCCCCCACCCCCACCCCCCCCCCCACACGCACCCCCCCCGCCGCCGCCC